>CAYVDS010000107.1:6775-17678 GCA_964450145.1 uncultured bacterium | reverse complement strand
CGCATATGCAAAGCGAAAAAGGTGGGAGGGAAAGAAAGGCCTTTTCCTAAAAATGTCCCGATCTTGCCCTTCGGGCGCCCATATCCACCGTTACGGGTGGCGTTTCTTTTTCTGTTTCCCGTCGAGTATGGCCGCGCCCATTTCTAACACGCGCTCGAAAGGCTCTTCTCTGTCCTCGCGCAGGACGAGCGTTATCGCAGTGACCGGACACCCGCTCGCGCACAGGCCGCACCCGAGGCATTTTGCGCGGTCGACAGTGGCCGCCTCGAGCATCGTAATCGCCCCGACGGGACAGCGACCGACGCACGCCTCGCAATTCGTACAGGCGTCTTTGTCGACATGCGCCTCGAACAATGCATTTAGATATTTGTGTTTGTCGTATCCCCTCTGGGTTATGCCTTTCATGGACGCGCAGCAGCATGGGCAGCAGTTGCACACGTTCGAGAGGTGCTTCGTGTTCGCGCCCGCGTGCACCAGGCCGGACTTGTCGGCCTCGTCGACTATCTTTATCGCCTCTTCGGCGGTGATTTCGCGGCCTATTCCGTTCTCGACGTAATATTCGGCGGCGGCCCCGAAGCTCAGGCACGTCTCGATGGGATGCTCACAAGGTTCGCCGGTCAGCCGCGACTCCTTGCGGCAGACGCACTCTGCGCCCGCTATCTTCCTCGCGGCTTTGATACTCTCTTTGAGCTGATATGACGGAATCAGCACGGCGCCGGCTTCGATGTTTTCGTCGACCGGCAGGACTTTGAAACCGGGCACGTCGCTGGCGCCCATCTCATCAACGTATGCGGATTCGTAATACTTCTTGAAGAGCCGGGCAAGGTCGGCATCGATCTGTTTCACAGAATACTCGTACAGGCCGATCATGAACGGGGCCGAATTGTACAAGGTGTCGCCGCCCCGCCGAATCCTGAAGACCAGTCCCTTTTTCGACATCGAATCGAGCTTTTTCCCGAGTTCCGCCTCCCGCAGGCCCGTGCGACTCGCAATCGATGAGACTTCTTCGGGAAAAGGCGTCAACAGAACCGCGACCTCGGCCTCTTCAGGTGTGAAGAGCCTCTTTAGTATCTCGATTTCGACCCCGGAATCGGTCGCAGGAAAACCGAGCGGGAACTGGTCCAAGAACTCACGCAACTTAAGATATGCTGAATCAGACAATTCTCAAACCCTCCAAACACATAGTCAATAAACTCCGCAAAGAGACGTAATCCGCAGATGTCGCAGATTATCATTGATTGAGAAGCTTAATTGGGCCGCTTCATTCATCATTCCTTCAGCCCTTTCCATTGGCGAGGTTGGCTGCCCGCTGCCGCGGCTTCGTAAATTGAAGAATAATGAACCCGCCAACCATAAATAATGCGGCAAAAATGAATATAGACCGGTAGCCGACCGTATCAATCAACTTGCCCCCAATCATGGGCCCGAATATCTGAGGAATGCAAATACTGATGCTGCTGAGGCCCAGGTACTCGGCGATTCGCTCTTGCGGAATGATGTCGAGAGTGTACGCGTAGCCAATTCCCATCACCGCCGCAAAGGGAATGCCGGTGAGCACGACAGTGACCAACACCGCGGCCTGACTATTCGAAAAACAGACGAATATTAGCCCCACCACCCAGAATCCAAGCATGCACGATAGGATACCCTTTCGGCCAAGTCGATCCCCGAGCATTCCGAGCGGAAGCATCGAGGCCGTGGCTGTGAGTGAAAAGGCCATCATTATCAGAAGGGATTTGCCTTCCGCCAAATTCAGTTCTTCAACCATGAATAGGGTAAGGAAGGCGGAGACCATCCATATTCCCATCCACCAGAAAAGCTGAGCCAGGAAATACCTCAACACATTCGTTTCGCGCGCCACGCTTCCCAGGTATTCGAGAGGACCGGTTCCCTTGGGAGATTCGCAATCTGTTCGCCCGGGCTCTTTTACGAATGCGACCGTTACCAGGACCGACCCAAATGAAACCGCCGCCACCATATGAAACACCGCGACGGTATGCTCTTCCCAGATAGCAGAGCCTACTATGAAATAAGACGCCAGCCCGATCCCTCCCATCAGATACATGACTCCGCTTGCGGTGCTTCGCTGGTGAACTGGAGTTACGTCAGGAAGAAGCGACAGATAAGGGGCCTGGGCAAACCCGATAAAGAAATACATCAAGCCGGAAATAATAGCAACGACTGCGAATGTTCCCGCATGAGGCAATAATAGCGCGCACAGAAACACGCCGAGCATGCCGCCCATTATGTACGGGCGACGCCGGCCGAATCGGGTCTTACTCCGGTCGCTCAAGTAGCCGACCACTGGAGGCACAATACAGCCGGTGATTCCCGCAATGCTGAGCACAAGCGAAATCATGAACTTCAGGTCCGTGAAATTCTCAAGGAACAGCGGCATCGAGCCGGTATGGAATCCCCAGAAAAACTGAGTCCCGAACCATCCGGCCCCAAGGATAACCATCTGTGCGCCAGAGACTCTTGACGGCTTGCTCAAGTTCGCATTTCCTTTGCATAGAAAACGACGCTGCACTGCTTCTGGCCAAGTGATTGTAGTTTGTTCCATCGGTAGAGTCAATTCCATCATGCGTTTGACTACAGAAAAATCCGCCTCACGCGGATGGCTCTTCATTTGAACATGGATTTATTCCACGGCGAAAAAAGCTGTAGTTCGCGGTGTCAACGCATATCACGACCACCGCGATCCTTATCGCTTCTTTCTTTGTTCAATCTGGACTCATGGTTTCCCAAGTATTTTGTAATCATGTCCTCTATCTGTTTTGCCATTTCCTTTATGGGCGTTTTCTCAGGTTCAGCTACCCATAACAGGAGCGAGCCTTCCACATTTGCCGCTATCACGTTTGCCATGACAATCGGGTTCAGTTTGCGGAATTCACCGCTTCTAATTCCCTCGCGTATGGTTTCCGCAAAGACTCCCTTCATCTCCTCATACAAACCTCGAACAGTTGCCGAGGCGGCGGGATCATATTTCGAGAGGTTTACGAATTCCGTCCATGCGCGGGAGAACTCGAGATTAAATCTGCTGAGGTCGAGAAACCATGAGATAAGGTATCCGATGCGGCTCATGGCCGAATCGCATTCCGATAAACCGTCCAGCAGTTCCGCCTTGTAAACGGTCGTCACATAGTCCATAGCGCCCTTGAGAATCTGTTTCTTTCCTGCAAAATAGTGATGCAGTATCCCGTGATTACACCCGGCAGCCCTTGCCACCTCCCGGATTGTGGCCTTTGCAAGGCCCTTTTCCGACGCCACTTTGAAGAAAGCCTTGACAATTTCCTCTTTCCGAATGTCGGCTATAGTTTTTCTGGCCATTTTTATCCTCGGACAAGCCTGATCCCTAAATCTTGTGAGGAACTCGTGAAGAACTTGACAATTGACGCGTATATTAGTTATATTGGTTAGTCAAATGACTAAATTAATAATACCACGGCTCAGATGGTTTGTCAAGCGCCTTCCTGCATAAGCATAATGCATATTGTAGTAAAATCCCATGGGGTCAGAAACCATGAACCGGAAACCAGAAACCGATTCCTCATTAGGGAGGTGTTGAATGCCGGCAATTGAACAACAAATGGGTTTTGGATACGAAGGCATCACCAGTTTCTGCCGAATGCCGATGTGTTTTGATTTGAACGAACTCGAGGCTGATGTTGCTATCGTGGGCGTATGTCTGGACAGCGGAACAAGCAACCGCTCGGGCGCTCGTTTCGGCCCGAGAGCAATACGCGAAGCATCCATGCTTTACTCGATGGGGTACACCCCACAGGCGGGCTTCTTCGATATTGAACTGCGAAAACACACGCTTGCGGGCGTGCGAATAGTTGACTGCGGCGACATAGCGACTCTGCCGACGCTACTGACAGAAACCTTCGACCTCGTTACTCAGAGCATCCGGGACGTGCGCTCGCGCGGCGCAACTCCGGTTGTTCTCGGCGGGGACCACTCAATCAGTTTTCCGGTCGTGCGCGCTTTTGCGGATACGCCGCTTCACATTGTGCAATTCGATACGCATCTGGATTTGATGGACGAAGTCATGGGCATCCGATACAGCCACGCGAACCCGATGAAGCGAATATCCGAACTGGAGCACGTTACCGGCCTCACGCAGATAGGGATTCGCGGCCTGCTCAATCAGCCCGCATGGCTGGAAGCAACCGGGAAATCTCGAATCTTCACTGCGGACGATGTGCGTGAAAAAGGACTGGATTTCATCGCCTCGCAGATTCCCCAAACCGACAATCTTTACGTAAGTCTCGACATAGACTCGCTCGACCCGTCCGTAGCGCCCGGCACCGGCACGCCCGAGCCCGGCGGATTGACTTATCTGGAACTTCGAACATTACTGAGAGCCTGTGCAAGAAAAGGGAAGTTGGCGGGAATGGACCTTGTGGAAGTCAACCCGCTTTACGACAATACCGGCAGAACCGCCCAGGTCGCCGCGCGATTGATTCTCGATACTCTTGCCGCAGCGAAGCTCTGAAGCCGGTTTTCGCCCTTTCATTCTCACACCGCGAAAGCCCCATCCTAACCCTCTCCATTGGCCGGGTTGGCTGCCCGCTGCCGCGGCTTCGTAAATTGAAGAATAATGAACCCGCCAACCATAAATATCAACTTGCCCCCGATCATGGGCCCGAATATCTGAGGAATGAAACACTGATGCGCTGAGGCCAGGGTGCTTGCGATTCGCTCTTGCGGAATGATGTCGAGAGCGTACGCATTAAAAACACCCTGACCTGTTTCTGGCTTCACAACACGATTTTCAGATATCTTGTGAGCCCTTCTATATCCGCAAAGCCGATATCCGCTTGCTCACCGAATCGGCCCCTCGAATCAAACAGAATGCAGACCCACCTGCAACCTGCGTCGCGGCACGATAGGATGTCGTAGAGAGAATCGCCAACGCAGAGCGTTTTTTCCGGAGATGCGTTCAGCCGCTTGACGGCCTCGGCGACTGGCGCGCCCGAGGGCTTGTAAAGGCCCGAGTCGCGTGTGATGACCACGTCAAAGGCGAGTTTGAACTTATCCATGAGGTACGCGACATTCATGTCTGAATTGTTCGTGACGAGCGCCTTTTTGATGCCCTTTTGCGAGAGCAGGGCGAGCAGGTCATGCACGCCGGGTTTGAGTTCCGCGGCGACTGTGGCCGCGCGCTCGATCTCGCGCAGCTTCGCCCACTTCCTCTCTCTTTCCTCTCCCTCGAGGCTGTTCAGGTCGTCAACGATCGAGACGCCATTGACCCCGAGGGCCGCTCTGATCGAGAGCCAATCGTATTCCGAGTCAATGAGCGTCCCGTCCATATCGAAGACGCACGCCTCAATTCCGTCGAGTAGCCATGCCTTCAGCAACTCATCCCTCTCAAAGCGGGGCAGTCCCGCGAGGCGCGGGACTTCATCCTTCGCCGCCTCAGCCTCTCCGATCCATGTGAAAGGGATACCGCGCGCGGCGAACGCTTTCTCCAACTCCTCTTTCCCTTCCTTCGCGCACCCGACCAGCAGGCTTCCGGAGCCGATTAGCCCAAATGGATTCATGCCGAGGTCGGAACACACCAGCTTCGTTGCGGAGAGCATGGGAACGCGGCCGGCGTCAACACGGATAGATTGCCCCGAAGCCTTTGCCAATTCGTGGAGCGCTTCGCCGATTCCGCCCTCGGTCACGTCGTGCAGTGCGCTCACATGCGGAGAAGCCGCCGCTATCGTGGCCTCGGGTACAACACTGAGCCATTCGTGGCCACGCCAGTCATGGCCGAGCCATTCCTTCCCCAGAATCTTTTCGGCCTCAGCGAAGGGCGCAACGCCATGAATCTGGCGCAAACGCTCTCCGAACTCGCTCAGGATAATTGATGTTCCCTCGAGTCCCGCCCATTTCGTCGCGCCGACAAGGTCCCCCGCGCGCAGGCCGCCGGTGGTAATCGTGCGCCCCGTCACTTTTCCGAGCATCGTGCCGACGATGACGGTGTGCGGCAGCCCGGGCGAGACCTCGGTGTGCCCGCCGATGAGCGCAACTCCGAGACTATCGCAGGCTTCGCGAATCTCGTCGAGCGTCGCGCCAACGTACTTATCCTCCGCGTCGGCTGGCGAAACGAGCACTACCGCTACGTAGTATAGAGGGGTCGCGCCGCGGACGACAATATCGTTCGCATTGACGATGACCGACAGTCTGCCTGCCCCTTTCGACGTGAACGTTATCGGATCAGACGCGACGGCCCAGATTTCGCCTCCGATTTTCACAAGCGCCGCGTCCTCGCCGAGCGCAGGGCCAAGGATCACCTCAGGCGGCAGCTTTGTTCGCACTTTTTCCGCAATCTTATCCCACGGGACCTTGCCCGGCGGGAATCTATGCGTCATTTCAATTCACCTTTTTGCATCCCGGAAAGCTGAGCGGTCAGATGGATAGAGCTAACACGTCTTTCAAAACAGCTCGTGGGATTCCCGTTAGGGCTCAGTGAGCTTCAGGAGGGTCATCCCGTTGAGTATCTCAGGAACGTAATGCGTGCAGACCAAATGGTCTCTGCCGTTCAGGCGCAGCAGGAACTCAGTTTCGCGGATTTTCACCCTCTCCGCCAAGTCCCGCACCTCCGCCAGAGGATGCAGCCCGAGCATGAGCGATTCCAGCCCGCTCGTCTGGCCCCGAACGAAGCCCTCGATCCCGGTCGCCTCCGTCGCAGGCGGATTGATGCCCAGGAGAATCGATGAGTCATCCGAGATCACGAGAAGGCGGCTCTCGCTGCGGTCGATGGTGTCGCGCATCAATCCCACCAGGTCCCAATGGAACTCGAAGAAGGCGTGCAGTTTGTCCCCCGCATACACGGGGGCGAGAATCGCGGGACTCAGGTTGCCGAACAGGCTGATCACTATAGGCGACCACAGAGGCTTTCGTTCCGGATTGTTCTCCTCGTTGATCAAGCCAAACCAATCGAAGCGATAGAAGCCGACCTCGTAGGCGCGGGTAACATCGAAACCGGGCGGGGCCCAGTTCATGTAGAAAAGGTAGGGGACATTGGCCAGCGCAGATTCCACATCGACAATCGTTACGGTGTCTGCATTCGGCACACGATCATACTCTTCGAGGAAGACGGGAAGAAGTTTCTCGTATGCGATGAGTTTCTTCGTCACCTCTTCATCGAGCGGGATGTAACCCGAATTCACGATGCATGCGTTCCCGAAAGCCTCGCGGGTCGAGTGATGGGCAACCTGGCCTGTTTCCGGGTTTGTGATGGTGGCGTACTTCGCCTCCCACCCGTCGTAGATGGCTGTATTTCCGATGTTTGCAACCACTTTCTCGGTGTACTTGGCGAGGCTGGCAGCCCGCTTCGCCAGAAGCCTGCCGTCCGCCGTGATGTGCTTGCCGATGGCTTTTAGTTCGCGGTAGGGATTGTCCCTGCGGCCCGATTCCTTAGCGGTCGCCTTTCGCGGCTTCTTCCTCGAGGGTTTCGCTTTGGTCATTCTCACGCTCCCCTATATTATTCAACATCAAAATCGTAATTTCCGGTCGCGATTCTTGCAGCACAGTCATTGCGAGCGAAGCGAAGCAATCTCAATGAAATGTAAAGATCGCTTCGTCGCTACGCTCCTCGCAATGATAACCTTTTTGTTTGGTTGCGGCTCTGCCGCGCTCTGTATTTTGAAGTTCCCTGCTCATGAGGGAGAGCCTTGTCCAGCCTGCTCGGCCACAGATTACTACCTTCACTCAACGATGTCAAGCAGCCCTGTCCAAGAGAAAGAATCGGAACCGCAGAGGCGCAAAGGGTCGCAGAGGAAAACGTGAGAGTATCATTATTCTCAGTGTCCTCCGCGTCCTCTTCGGTAAATAATCCGTATCTCGCGTTCCATTTTTTTCCTTTTGACGAAGAGGGTCTTCTACGTAATAAAAGTCATTATCACTCCGTGGTAACAGGCTCTTTCGGTGATACTGTTCCCTTATCTTGGACAAAGTGATCCAAAATCTAAAAATCCAAAATCGGAGTATCTCCTTTGACTATTTAGTAGTCGGGTGGTATAATCGCCCCAATAAATTGGGGTTTTTTTCGAAAATGAACACGGCGATGGTCGACCTCCACATGCACACTCTTCTGAGCGACGGAGAACTGTTGCCGTCGGAGCTCGTGCAGAGATGCATTGCAGCCGGTTATGTCGCATTGGCGATCACCGACCATGCCGACTCGTCGAACCTCGAACAGCTTGTCGCGGCGGCATGCAGAGTGGCGCAGGATTTCAACTCCAAAAAGAACTCATTGACGCGAGTGGTCCCCGGTGTCGAGCTCACGCATGTGATTCCGGATATGATAGCGGGAACGACCGAGAGAGCGCGCGCTCTCGGCGCACGAATAGTCGTGGTTCACGGCGAAACGGTCTGTGAGCCGGTTCCGAAGGGGACAAACCGCGCGGCTATCGAGGCGGGCGTCGATGTCCTCGCCCATCCCGGACTCATCGCGAGGGAAGACGTCGAACTCGCGCGCGACCGCGGCGTCGCCCTCGAGATCACTACCCGCAAAGCGCACGCGATCACGAACGGCCACGTCGCTCAACTCGCGCGTGAAGCGGGCGCGACGATGGTGCTGGACTCCGATACGCATTCGCCGGATGACATCTTGAATATTCACGTGGTAGAGCGGACGATTCTGGGAGCGGGCCTCGACTACAGTTTTGTTGCGAAATTGGCGGACAACTCTTCGCGACTGGTCGCAAAGGTGAATCGACTTTAGATTTTGGATTTTGGATTGAATCAGATACGAGAAACTGAGGGGGAACCACGAACTGGTTTTTTAGGAGGAGGCGAAGAATGAGGCTTAAACTAATTGCGATTCTGGTCCTTTGTGCGCTTGTTCCGATTGTGTCCGGTTGTGCGCGAAACACGGCGGCTACAGCCAGCGAACCGGGCTCGACGGAGATATCCACGGGCATTCCGCTTGCTCCCGATTTCCGCATCCCGGATATTCCGGTCCCCGCCGGTTTCGAGTTTGACCGCGAGCACTCATTCGTTTTCCAGAACGCCGCGCTCGACGTCGGCAAGATTCAGTACTCCGGCAACTCGGCAATCAGCGACGTCGCCCAATTCTATATGGACGAGATGCCTCGCTATAACTGGACAATCCTGAACGTGACCGAGCACCAGACCTTGACGATGTTTTTCGACAAGGAGAACAAATCGTGCCAGGTGGTGCTCTCTCCGAAGGCCATCCGCGGCACGACAGTCCAGATTTCATTTTTCCCCAAGGTCGCGGCAGCACCCGAGCGCGACTAAGGAATAATCGTTTGTCATTCCCGCGCAGGCGGGAATCCATGACGATTTGTGAGGTTATGAGTAATTCAACCAGGAACTAAGAACCAGGAACCTGAACTAATGCCCCCGGCCCCAAAAGTAACGAGAAGAGACCTTAAAGAGGACAAAGTCTATCTAAGCCTGGCGACTGTGGCGGAGTTCGTCGCTCGCAATCGCTCATGGGTGGCTCTGGCCGCCCTCGCTGTCGTTCTCGCGTTCGGCCTCGGATATTACTGGAGCATCCACGCGAAGAGAGTCGCCGCAGAAGCCTCATGGGCGCTTTCCAAAGCCACGGATATTGAGTCGCCCTCCGAAAGAGCGGCCGCTCTCCGAAAAGTCGCATCTGATTTCGGCAGCGCGCCCGCGGCCCGCATCGCGCTCTTCGAGGCGGCGAACACGCTCTACGAAAATGGGCGATACGACGACGCCCTGAAGGCCTTCGAGGAGTTCCTGAAGAAGTACCCGAACCACGCGCTCTCTCCTGCCGCGATGGAGGCGGTCGGGTATTGTTACGAATCGCTCGGCAAATGGAAAGAAGCAATCGGCGCTTATCAGCGCCTGATTCAATCGCGGCCCGGCTCACCGGAAGCCGCTCGCGCAAACTATCGTCTGGCCGCCTGTTTCGAGAAGACGGGCGAAAAGGACAAGGCAGTCGCAGCATACAAGAAAGTTGTCGAACTCCTGCCGAAAACGCTCTGGGCGGAATATTCGGAGGCGCGCCTCGCCTCACTTAGCCCGCCGGCTCAGGAACAGCCAGTTCCAAAACCGCAAGCTACGCTGCCACCAGCCGGACGGGAATAAGTCGAGAAAGACCTTTTTCGAGTGTTGTGCATTCACATATTTTTGGTAATTCGTTGACTGGGAATTCACACCCCAGTTGACAGAAGGGCGGATTAACGCTATAATTCGCAGTAGTCTGTGGAGGGTTTCTTGTCAGGCGCAGCGTGTAATGGAATCGGAGGAAAGAGACATGGCAAAAGCGATGACCAAAGCAGAGTTGATTTCACGCCTCGCAGAGAAGACAGAAATTTCCAAGAAGCAAGTCTCGGGTCTGCTCGATGATCTGACCGCCGTCGCGTACAAAGAGGCCAATAATGGGTTCACCCTTCCCGCACTTGGCAAGCTGGTGGTCGTCAACCGCAAAGCACGCATGGGCCGCAATCCCGCTACCGGCGAAGCCATTAAGATTCCCGCCAAGCGGGCGCTCAAGTTCAGAGTCGCCAAAGCAGCAAAAGACGCCGTCCTCGGCAAGAAGTAGTTTCCCGTCGTTCTTCTTTACGACGAACATGAGGGGCGGAGTTCTCCCACCGGACAGCACTGCAGAGGCTTCGGGTATGCTCCGCAGGGAGGTGGTTGTCCCCCGCCGGCGCTGAGATTTGACAATCTGTTTCGTGGAGGCGGAGACCAGGATGGGCAAAATTGAAAACACCCTCAAGGCGGAGATCATCCGTCTCGCCAGAAAGGAACTGAAGGCGGCCGTCGGTCCACTGTCGAGAAAGGTCGGAGAACTGAAGCAAAGGATCTCCAGGCTTTCAAAGACAGTGGCGAATCTGAATAAGACTGCCACGCGCGAAACTCAGCGCCGACTGGCGGAAGGCCGACCCGTGGCGGTTTCTCAGGAAGAGAT
>CAYVDS010000107.1:0-6765 GCA_964450145.1 uncultured bacterium | reverse complement strand
GGTGCCGATCAGCACTCTGTCTCGCGATCTGCAGACCTCCCGGATCACGGGCAGGGTCATCAGGAACCTTCGCAAGAAACTCGGCATCACTCAGGAAAAGCTGGCGCTTCTCCTCGACGTGAGCCCTGGCGCAGTCGCCTTCTGGGAGCAAGGCCGCGCGAGACCTCGCGGGGCGAACAAGGCCACGATCATCGCGCTGCGCAGGCTCGGGCGACGCGATGTGAAACGGCTTCTCACTGAAAAAGGAGCCGCCAGGAAATCAGAGAAAGCCGACTGAGTGAATCCGCAGTGCGGTTTCTCAACAAATTTCGCCACGGTATTACGCGGACATATCTGCGAAATACCGTGGCTTTTTGTAAAGCTCTCACGACCTTCATCACGCGCGGAGGTGTTGCTTGAAGAAGTTTGTCGCCTCGGCCGCTGAGCGGAGGGCTTGTTCCCCCTTATAGAACTCGAAGTGGCGTGTCTTCTCGAACACCACCCATTTCTTCGGCTCCGGCGCCCTATCGTAAAGTTCCTTATAGTTCTCCAACGGGCACACGACATCGAATTCGGCCGCAATGAGCAGGAGCGGCCGGTTGCCTTTTTTCTCTATGACGCTGATGGGCGAGAACTCGAGGTGCGCCTCGAGAAATTGCACGAGTATCTGCCGGCCGACGAGCTGTGGAAGCCGCTTCGATTCTTCCTCGAAAAACTCGGTCATCTCGGGGTCGCCGGCCAGCGCCATCGCGTCGGCGTAACCGGGCTCGTTGTGGAGCACGCGCCGCCGCCTGTCCTCCTCTATCATTTCGCGGAATACCACGATCTGTTCCGCAGGCATACGCCCCGCGGCTGCCGCATAGCCGTCCGCGAACCCAAGCTGGCCGACGCACGCCTTCACGCGGTCATCGAGCGCAAACGCATATGGGGCGAGCGCTCCGCCGTAAGAGGTTCCCCACAGGCCGATTCTCTTGGCATCCACCTCCGGTCTTGTCGAGATAAAGGTGACTGCGTTCCGGATGTCGGCCGCCTGTTCCTGCCACAGCAGCCTGCCGCGCTGCCCGTCAGACTCGCCGAACCCGCGATAATCGAACGTGAGGGCGGCGAATCCGGCTCGAACGAACGCCTCGGCATAATGCGTCAGAATTGATTCTTTAATCCCTGTAAATCCATGACACAGCACAATGCCCGCGCACTTCGCATCCTCGCCGGCGGCCTCCGGGAGATAGAGCATCCCAGCCAGTCTGGCGCCCTCAGAATAAAAATGAACCTGTTCGGTGTACATGGCTCCTCCTAAGAAATTGGTTCCTGGTTCCGAGTTCCTGGTTCCTGGTTGAAAGAAACAAAAGAAGCAGAGAGATTCTTCGGTACGCTCAGAATGACGTTGCTGATCATACTGTTTCTTCCACAATCAACCCCGCGTAGAGGGGGTCGAGCGCTCGTAAGAAAGAGGCGAAAGGAGCAAGGGGAAAGGGGGCCGCGCAAAGCGCGGAGTTTCTGGTTTTTCGTTTCTGGTTTCTGGTTGAGGAGAAAGAGAGAAACCGAAGAAACAAAGAGATTGCTTCGCTCCGCTCGCAATGACCAAAGCCGATAAAGCCTTCCTTCTACGATTAGCCGCGTCGCAGCGCGGTCGGGTGCTGCTTGTCGCGTGAGATATCGGCAGTAATAATACATCAATTACCCATGGTTTGGCCAGAGGAAGGGGCGTTAGCAAAGCGATGAATGATGAAAGAGATTGGGTTCGAGCGCGCAAATGTGGTATCATATGCCTTCGAATGAGACCTTTATGACCACGCTTCAGGCCGACCACTCTGTTAAATCAACTTGGCGAAGTTTTGCCGGGGAGCTGCTCCTCGGCTTCAAGAACCTGTTCTTGCCGGCGCTGTGCCGAAAATGCGGCGAGCGGATTCTCACCGAAGAGAACCTCTATTTCTGCGGGGATTGCTGGGCGACTATTGAACTCGTTCGAGACCCGAAATGCCCGCGTTGCGGCAGACCGCACCCGAGCCGCCACGGTTTCGAGCCGCCTGAGAGCTTTGTCTGCGCGGAATGCGCGGCGCAGAAATCGTGGGTTGAGAAAACGCAGGCCGCCGGGCTTCATGCGGGTGTGCTGCGCGACGCGATCCATTTATTGAAATATCGGCGCAAGCGCTTGATTGCCGCTCCGCTCAGCCGCCTCGTTCTCGATACGGTAATCGTGAAACTCGATGCGTCCTCGTACGACGCCGTTGTGCCAGTGCCTTTGCACCGAAACAGGCTCCGGCGACGCGGCTACAACCAGTCGGAACTCATCGCCCGAAACCTGTGCACGGAAATGGGAACAGCTTATCTTCCGGCGCTCATGCGGGTGAAAGACACTCCGAGCTTCAGTATGCTCGGGGCGCAGGAGAGGCGGAATCAGATAAAAGATGCCTTTGCGCCTCTGCCGGAAGCAGATGTCAAAAAGAAAAAAATAGTGCTGGTCGACGACGTGGTGACGACTGGCGCAACCACCAACGAATGCGCGCGAACGCTTCGGAAGTCTGGGGCCAGGACGGTGGATGTCGTCGCCGTGGCCGCGGCCAAGATGCTGTAAGAGATGATAGCGCCGTGGGGTCAGCAGCTCTCAAGAAAGAGGCGAAAGGGTAAAAGCAAAAAAAGAGAGATTGCTTCGCTCCGCTCGCAATGACCAAAGCCGATAGAGCCTTCCTTTTACGATTAGCCGCGCCGTAGCGTGGTCAGGCGCTCCTAAGAAACCTGCGGCCGTTTCCCTTAATTCGGGGAGACAATGCGGTCCCGCCAAGGCGGGATCCCCGAATTAAGGGCGGTTTCGGAACCATATTTTCATGAGAAACCCACTGGATAGCAATAATCAAAAAGGCCCGTTCTCGTTAAGGAGATGGATTTCGATGCCTTTCCTCATTGCGACGATCGCATATTGCAGCTTCCTGTTTTATCTTTCGTCTATCCCTTCTTTCCCCGTCCCGCCGCCGTTCCCGTATTTCGACAAGCTGGTACATTTTTGTCTGTTCGGCGGTTTGAGCGCGACTCTCGCAGTCGGCCTGCATCGCGCAAGGCACGAATACAACCATAAAACATTGTTTGTCGTTCCAGTCGTTTTCTCGGCTTTCTATGGATTGAGCGATGAGATTCATCAAGTGTTCGTTCCCGGCAGGACATTTGCCGTAAGCGATATCGCTGCCGACGCCCTTGGCTCAGCGGCCGCCGTGGCATTTCTTCTGTTTGTCTATCACGTCAAGAATAACCGTCCGAAAACTTCGCCCACAATCATCAACCGCAGATTGCGCTGAGGACACAGCGCGGCAAGGCACCGCAACCGAACAAAAAAGAAAACGCAACGACGGAACCACGGATACACACTGATGGACACTGATTGAGAAAAGAAGAAGAAAAAGAAGAAGCGTTTGTAACCGCAGATACACGCAGATAAACGCGGATTTGCAGAAAAGAAGAAAACAGCGGGAACAGCAGAATCCCATCTTGGTTCGCCAATTAAGGAGCGGTCTCAAGGGGGGATTTGAAGGCATGCCACGTTTGAGGAAGCGTGATCGACAACCGCAGACCGTAGACTGGAGACTGGAGACCAAATCTTTTCAATTGAACCAATGGCAGATGCGGGCGCTGCACAAGAAGAAACCTTTGTGTCGTATTTTCTTGATCCGCTCTTTGTAAATAAATTTCGGGCTGTTCTCGGGGTTGTGACACGTCTCGCACGTTTCCTGTTTGACCTCTCCGTATTTATTCTTGAACGGTTCCTTGATGTGTTTTCCGCCGGGCCCATGACAGTTCTCGCAGCCTACGTTTTCGAGTTGCGGCGTGCTGTCAGGCGTGATGAATCCGGTCAAGTACCCGAAACCCACCGTATGACATTCGACGCATTCGGGGTCATATTCGCGCCCTTTTTTCGCGATCGGCTCGAATGCATGCGCATGTTTGTCCTTTTTGCGGAAACGGTACGAGGACCACGAGTGGCATTTCATACAGCTCTTATTTCCTGTGAACTCGGCCTCCGGATGTTCGGTCCGAGGGAGCGATTCCAGCAGACTCTCGGCCTTTACCATCTGCTGGTAATCGTCGAGCACGGTGAGAATACGGTCCGAATCGGCGATTGTTTTGTCGAGTTTCTTGGCCGTATATGACTGGAACTTTGCGCGACCGCCGCCCACCGTGAACCGGCATATGCCTACGTGCATGCCCTTGGCCCCCGCATACGCAATCGAGGTGTTCCCCACAGTGACTGGCGCCAGATTCGGGTCATCGCCGCTATGGCTCGCGATGATGAGGTCGATTTCCGGGAAGCCGGCAGCAGTCACTCGCGCCTCCTCTTCGGTCATATGGCCAAGCAGTATGAGCATGTCGGCCTTCTTCCGAAGCTGTGGTATCAGCTTTTCCAGCACGGGGCCGTAGTCTTCGACGATGAGATCAGGATTCGTTTCTTCGACGGCCTCCTTGAAGTCCGGGGATATGACACCGGTTACAGCGACAGTCGCCGGCTTGCCCGAGGCGTTTATCTGCTGCGTGACAGACTGCTGAAAGACTTTCTCGCCCCGAACATTGGCGATGTTTGCGCTCAGGAGCGGAACGCCCGTGAAATCGGAGACATACTTCAGATATTCGTGCCCGATGAGGAGGTCTTGCTCGCCCACATTCGCGGCAAGATACCCCATTTCCGCCATCGCCTTCATGGCGGCCTCATATTTCAGCTCCGATTGGCGACCGTATCCGCTGTTCACATCGCCGTTGTCGAGCAGAAGAACCTCGCCACTCGAGCGTTCCGAGCTGACGAATGTGTCCCGTCTGGGAAGACCTCCCAGTTGTTCCTCGCTTCACCCACAGGGCTCGAGATAGCCGCGCACGTCGCCCGTGAAGATCACCGACACTGGGGAAAATAGGGACAGCCCCTTTGTTGCGGGTCTGTCCCTATTTTCCTGCGGATCAATCGAGGCCGGAACGAAAAGGAACGCGATGACGAGAAGAGAAGAGACTGCAAATTGGTTGTGATTTCTGTAGAATTTTGATGTCATCCGGAAAGTAATTATAATTGCCAGCACCTTACGGAGTCAACCTTATTCGGGGACACCTTATTCGGGGACACGATGCGGCATCGTGTCCCCGAATAAGGTGTCTCAAGAGTAGCAGGCGCTCAAACGCTATCGACAATCAATTTCTGATATGGCGCAAGGCTCCACACGTAACACTGGATTTTATCATCCCAATACACGTCGTACCACAAACCGGTGCGTTCGTCGTAATATTTCTTCGAGCTCGTATCTTCCACTGTCCGACACCTCTATATGCCGTGCGAATGAATTCGCACCCACATCGAAGTTATGCTTCTTCCACGGGCCACCTCCATACCGGTCTCTTACCCATCAAGCAATAACGGTTTGTCATTCTGAGCGAGGGGCCACAGGCCCGAGCGAAGAATCTATGCTTCAGAAACATTCATACTTCTCATTCTAAGTTTGCAAGAAAAAGCCCCATTTCGCCAATTGAGGAAGGCGTCCGGGGGAAAATAGGGACAGAGCCGCAACAAAGGGTCTGTCCCTATTTTCCCCCGGCAGTTTCACGGAGCATGTGTTCTTTCGAGACCATCAGAGAGCGGATGTACGCCGGGGTCACTGCCGCTACTTTTTGTATCTCCGCCCTCTGCTTGAGCCGGCAGCGGAGCGAGGCAAGCCCGGAGGCATATCCTTGGAGATTTGTCAGGTCGCGGCACTGGAATATCGACCTCGCGCTATTCTTGAGGCAAAACCATGCGATTGCGGGCAAGCGGCACCGCAGAATTCCCCCGGGCATATTCTTGCCCACAAGTATGACGAAATGGCGACAGCTATAAAAGCGCGCTGTCTTTCCGTGGTAAGGAACCGTACCTCCTCCTGCGTGGTAAACGACCCCATTCGCGACGTATTTACACTTATATCCTATGAGCTGCGCCCGAAAACTCAAGTCGGCGTCGTCGTAGCAGAGGAAGAAATCTTCGTCAAACAACCCCGTCCGCTCGAGCATCTTCCGCCGGTACAACGCCGCCCCGCCGCACGCGCCAAAAACCAACCGGTCGTTCGCGAAGTCCGCGCCGTCGGCGCAGTGGAAGCCACGATCATAAGGCAGCCCGTAATCCGTAATCCCGATGCCGGCATTGTTGATGAGCGTCTTATCCCACAAGAAAAGCATCTTCGACGCGCAAAACCCGATCTCTTCGCTTTCGAGCATAGGGCGCGCCAGATGCTCGAGCCACTGCTTATCGGCAACCGCGTCGTTGTTCAGAAGAGCGACGAATTCGCTCGCCGACGCGCGGATGCCCGCGTTGGTAGCACGCGCAAAGCCAGAGTTGTACCCCATCGATATCAGCTTGATTTGGGAAAATTCCCCCTCCCCCCCTTTACAAAAGGGGGGTAAAAAGGAGTCCTTGTCCGAGGATGATGACAAGGAGTCTTTGGCGGAGGGGGATAACAAGGCGTCTTTAGCGGAGGACTCTCGCGAATTGCCCCGTTTGGGAAAAGGGGGTGCGGGGGGATTTGTGAGGCAGGCTCGATATGCGGATTTCAGAAACTCGACCGACCCGTCGGTGGAAGCGTTGTCCACCACGTAAATCTCTGCGGGCTTAAGAGTCTGAGACAACACTGAATCGATACAGTCGGCAAGAAACCTTCGACCGTTGTAGTTCGTGATGACGACACTTATCGATGGGATTTCAGCGCGGTGTTGAATCGTCATGTTTCGGAGCAGAAAAGAGGGTGGATTGTTTATAACGTGTTACAGCATAACCGAACAGAACCTTTAGAA
>CAYVDS010000106.1:12896-17691 GCA_964450145.1 uncultured bacterium | reverse complement strand
GTAAGATCAACGAGTTCGGTGGACCGACCGCCTACAACCATTATGCGGTCGGATGGGCGCACGCGATGTGCACGCCCTATCAGTGGACGAAGCAAGTTGCTTCGCACTGGGGCGGCACGCGGAACGGAACGATTGTCCACTGGCCAAAGGGTGTCAGAGCAAAAGGTGAAATTCGTCCGCAGTTCTGCCACGTGATTGACATTGCGCCGACGGTGCTCGAAGCGGCCGGCCTGCCTGAGCCGACGATGGTCAATGGCATTCAGCAGTCGCCCATGGAAGGATTCAGCATGGTGTATTCCTTCAATGACGCAAAGTCCGCCGACCGGCATGAGACTCAATATTTCGAGATGTTCTGCAATCGCGGCATCTATCACAAGGGATGGACTGCAGTCACACGCCACAGTACGCCGTGGGTGATGGCCAAGTTACCGGCGCTCGATGATGACGTATGGGAGCTATACGGCCCGGATGATTGGATGCAATCCAAGAACATCGCAAGATAGAATCCAAAGAAACTGTACGGGTTGCAGCAACTGTTTCTGATAGAAGCGGCCAAGTATAATGTTCTGCCACTCGATGATCGAAGGGTCGAGCGCTTCAACCCGGACCTCGCGGGTCGGCCTCAACTTATTCGTGGTAGATCGCAGGTGCTATTCGGCGGAATGGGTAGATTAAGCGAAAACTCAATCGTCAACCTCAAGAACAAGTCCCACTCAGTGACCGCGGAAGTCATTGTGCCGAACTCGGGCGCAAAAGGCGTCATCATCGCGCAGGGCGGCAGCGTAGGCGGCTGGAGCCTGTATGCAAAAGACGGCAGGCTGAAATATTGCTACAACTTCCTTGGGATAAAGCAGTTCTATACCGAAGCGGCCGGACCGATCCCATCGGGCAAGCATCAAGTGCGCATGGAATTCAAATACGACGGCGGAGGACTCGCGAAAGGTGGGACGGTTTCGCTTTACGTGGACGGCAAAAAGATGGGCGAAGGCCGCGTGGACGCGACACAACCGATGGTATTTTCGGCCGATGAGACCTGTGATATAGGCAAAGAAGCTGGCTCGCCTGTTTCGCCGGACTATGGAACCAACGATAACAAGTTCGCTGGAGAAGTGAACTGGGTACAGATTGACCTCGAAAAGGACGATCACGACCACCTAATCTCGCCCGAGGAACGTTTCCGCGTGGCAATGGCGAGGCAGTAAACACATTCAGGGCCGGCAGCCCCGGCCGGGGTTGCCGGACCCTGGTGATAGTTAGACAAAAGAAGTCTAAAAAAAGGAGAAACTAAAATGGCGCTCAAAGAGTACAAGCCCGGAAGCGCATTTAGCGGCGTCATCGGACGGACGTTCGATGTATCGGAGCCTGCGTGGCCGATGCCGCTGCGCGCCAAAGAGGGTGCGCCCAACGTGTTATTCATCGTGCAGGATGACACCGGCTTCGGCCAGATGGGCTGCTACGGAAGCCCGATCAAGACGCCGAACATTGATGCGCTGGCGGCGAACGGCCTGCTTTTCAACAACATGCACACGACGGCGCTTTGCTCGCCGACGCGCTCGTGCGTTCTGACCGGTCGCAACCACCACTCAAACGCCATGTCATGCATCACCGAGGGCTCGACCGGCTATCCCGGCGGCAATGGCAACATCCCGTTCGAGAACGCTTTCCTCTCGGAGATGCTGTTGCAGCACGGCTATAACACGTATGCCCTCGGCAAATGGCATCTGACGCCGGCTGACCAGATTTCGGCGGCCGGCCCTTACGACCGTTGGCCGCTGGGACGCGGCTTCGAGCGATTCTACGGGTTCCTCGGCGGCGACACGCATCAGTACTGTCCCGAACTCGTTTATGATAACCATTCAGTCGAGCCGGAGAAGACGCCGGAGGAGGGCTATCACCTGACCGAGGACATCGTGGACAAGGCAATCGGCTTCATTGCCGACTCCAAGCAGGTCGCGCCCAATAAGCCGTTCTTCATGTACTTCTGCCCGGGCGCCATGCATGCGCCGCATCACGTGCCCAAAGAGTGGGCGGACCAGTACAAGGGTCAGTTCGACGACGGCTGGGATGCTTACCGCGAGAAAGTGTTCGCGAAGCAGAAGAAACTCGGTATCGTTCCGAAAGACGCTGAGCTTTCGCGGCACGACCCCGACGTGCAGGACTGGAACAAGCTCTCCGCCAAAGAGAAGAAACTATATGCCCGCATGATGGAGGTGTTCGCGGGGTTTCTGACTCATACTGACTACCACTATGGCCGCCTGTTCAACTTCCTTAAGACCATCGGCGAGTGGGAAAACACGCTTATCATGTTCATATCCGACAACGGCGCTAGCGCAGAAGGCGGACCGAGCGGATCGGTCAACGAGAACAAGTTTTTCAATAACGTGCCGGACTCGCTCGAAGAAAATCTGAAGAAGATCGATGAACTGGGCGGGCCAACAACCTTCAATCATTACCCGTGGGGTTGGACATTTGCCGGCAACACGTCGTTCCGCCGCTGGAAGCGCGAAACCTATCGCGGCGGAATCAGCGACCCGTTTATTGTCCATTGGCCCAAAGGCATCAAGGCGAAAGGCGAAGTGAGGACACAGTACGCCCACGCCATTGATATGGTCCCGACAGTGCTCGAGGCGCTTGGCATGGAGCCGCCAACAAGCATCGAGGGCGTGACTCAGTGGCCCATCGAGGGCCGAAGTTTTGCCCACGTCTTCGACAAGGCCAAGGCGCCCACAAAACACATCACTCAATACTTTGAGATGATGGGCCATCGCTCGTTGTATCACGATGGATGGCGCGCGGTGTGCCCGTGGCCGGGTCAGTCATTCACTGAAGCGGGCAAAGGTTTTGGCGAACCCATTCCGGCGGAGAAACTGACCGAACTGGACGCCAACAACTGGGAACTGTATAACGTGACGAAGGACTTCGCCGAGAACCACAACATCGCCAAGGAGAACCGCGCTAAACTCATCGAGATGGTCGCGCAGTGGTATGTCGAGGCGGGCAAGTACAACGTGCTACCGGTGGATGGCCGCGGCGTAGCCCGATTTGCTGACCCGCGTCCGCAAATCGCAGTCGCTCGCAACAGCTACACGTACTATCCCGGCACACAGATGATCCCGATCAACGCCTGCCCCAACGTGCTGAACCGGCCTCACAGCATCACGGCAGACGTCGAGATTCCAAAAGGTGGCGCGGAAGGAGTCTTGCTGTCCGCCGGCGATGTGCAGGGCGGCTATGCTTTCTACGTGAAGGACGGGAAGCTCCACTACATTTACAACTATGTAGGCAGCAGCTTCTCTCACGTTGAATCAAAAGTCGCCGTCCCGGAAGGCAGTCACAAACTGCGGTTCGAGTTCGAGGTGACCGGCAAACCCGACATCCGTAACGGCAAAGGCGCGCCGGGTCGCGGACAACTCTACATAGATAAGAAACTGGTGGGGCAGGCCGACATTCCGCTTACGATGCCATTGAGTCTCGGATTGGCTGGAGGCATCGTGTGCGGCGCAGATACAGGCGCGTCGGTCACGCCGGACTACAAGCCTCCGTTCGCTTTTACCGGCAAACTTTACGGTGTGACCGTGGACGTGAGCGGCGAATTGATCAAAGATGACGAAGCCGCGTTGCGCATGGTCATGGCGCGGCAGTGAAGAAGGGGCAAGGACCAAGTGGAAAGCGGCGAGAAACTACAACTCGCCGAGAACTGTGTAATATTGGAGACACGATACGCGCTTAATTCGGGGACATGATGCTTCATCGTGTCCCCAATATTCCCGGTCCCATAGGAGAGTGCCTATGAACCAAGAACCATCCCAGAACAAGCCCGCTGACGTTGGCACGGCTCTGGCCCACGAACGCACGGACATAGCCTTGAAGCGCACGCGCTGGGCTGCCGAGAGAACGCTCATGGCGTGGATTCGAACCTCGCTCTCGATGATCAGTTTTGGGTTCAGCATCCTGAAGTTTTTTGAGTTTCTGCAAAGTTCGCAACAATTTAAGATGCCCGAAGGTATGATCCACCTCCAAGGCCGAGGCTCGCGCAACGTCGGTTTGACACTGATTGCAATTGGAACGTGCCTTTTGGTCCCTGCGGTGATCGACCATTGGCGTTCGGTGAAAGAGCTGAGCTTGCTGGATGGCAAATCTCCATGGTCGCTCGGATTGGTTGTCGCATGCTTAATGGGGGGCACCGGGCTTGTCATGTTCATCAGCTCCCTTTTCCGATGGGCGTTCTTCAGTTAGGAGGATTTGACTCGAAGGCCAGGAACACGGCGCGACATATCCGCAACCAAAAAAGAAGAAGAAACTTTGGATCACGAATTACACGAATTATGCCTATTACACGAATGGAAAGCTTCTTCCTTATCATTCCCGCTCCCCGATCAGAGTCGAGGACAGGCTTCGCGAGAAAATCGGGGACATGATGCCGCATCGTGTCCCCGATTTTCCCGTGGTTCAGAAACGAAAGAGGTGAGACATTCGTGGCCGACTTGAATTCGTTTATAGCAGCCATCCTTCTGGCCGGTATCTACATAATGGGAGGAAAGCTTCAGCTTGGCGCCAAGGCCCACCGGAGGAGGTGGCTCTCCCTTGCCGCTGGAGTTGCCACGGCCTATGTGTTCGTTCATCTTCTCCCTGAAATGTACGAGGCGCAGGAAATTTTCACGAAAGCTGTTGCCGGCCGTAATTTGCCATTTCCCGAGCGCCGGGTTTATACATCGGCTCTGGTTGGGTTTGTGATTTTGTATGGGCTCGAGCACATGGTCGCCTCGTCGCGCACTCCAAGGCGTAAAGAAGAGTC
>CAYVDS010000106.1:0-12886 GCA_964450145.1 uncultured bacterium | reverse complement strand
TCGGCATCCACATCAGCGCGAAGCCCGTGCCTTCGCTCAAAGGCGTGAAGAAGAGTCAAGAAACGAAGGCGGTAGGAGCGTTTACTGGCTCCATATCGGTGGGTTCTGCATATACTGCACGATGGTGAGCTATCTGATGATCCGCGAGAGCGCCCGGGGGTTGCGCTTTTTGGCCCTCTATTTCATTGCAATGGCGCTTCATTTCCTTGGGACCGATCACTCGCTCCGCCGGGAGCATGGCTCTTTGTATGATCGCAATGGGAGATGGGTGCTCGCGAGCGGTGTAATGCTAGGATGGGCCCTGGGCATGTTGGGCTCAGTGTCTGAGCCGATTCTTGCAACATTGATGGGTTTCATAGGCGGCGGCGTGGTCATCAACAGCCTGATTGCGGAATTGCCCAAGGAAAAGGAAGGGCGTTTCTGGTACTTCTGTGCGGGAGCCGCGGGTTATGCCTTTGTGTTGCTATTGATATGAAAGAAGCAAATCGGTTTTAGCGGCCCTGGGAGGCAAAATGATAGACCCTGTAACAAGATTCTTAATCTTGCTGTTCCTCGTCACAACAATGCTGGCGATCGGTCTGAGAGTGACAGGTGCGGAGGTGCTTGCGGCGATGAAGGACCGCAGCTTGATGGCGCGGTCACTTCTCGCAAATTTAGTAATTATTCCCGCCATAGGATTCGTGTTGTCGAGGGTCGTCCCTTTGCCGACAGATACTGCGGTCGGCATTCTGCTATTGACCGCTGCCCCCGGGGGAATCGGCGCCATCCAGTTTACGAGCAAGACTCCCGCAAAGAGCATCCCCTTTGCCGCTGGACTTCTGTTCGTCCTTTCCGTGATCGCTATCGTCTCTACGCCGATGACCGCCAAACTGATTCTCCCCGGCGGGTCTCCGATCGTGTTGCCCTATCTTAGAGTCATTCGGTTCCTGCTGTTGTACTTGCTCTTACCTATGCTCGCTGGATTCGCCATTCAGCGTCTGTCCGAAAGGGCGGCAAACGTTCTCCAGAAGCCCATAGCTCTCGTCGGGACTCTCTCGTTTGTCGCAACGGTTATTTTGACCATGGGAATGAAGAAGCAGGCGACACGCGCAATCGGGTCGAATGGCGTTCTGGTAATGCTTGTTCTTGTTCTGGCTGCTATGGCCATCGGGTGGCTGTTTGGCGGGCCTGGAAAGGGGACACGGCGGGTTTTGGCGACTGGGACAAGCTTTAGAAATGCGCCGCTGTGTTTGCTGATCGCGGTGAAGAGCTTCCCCGACACAAATGTGGCAGTCGCCGTGGTGGCCTTCACGGCGCTCATGGTTCCGCCGAACATGCTGTTCACGGTGTACCACACCGTTAGGAACAAGCGGAGCAAAAACCGAAAACCAGCGGAGGATACGGGGGTTCAGGGGGGCAGGAAAGAAATCGTCTAGACGAAGGTCAGGTAGCATTTGCGCCAAAGTACGATTAGAGTTTGTAAAAAGAAGGCAATTCATTCCGTGCCTTTAGTAGGCGTCTTGTGGCAGCGAAAGCGTTGTATATGTTTTCGCACGGCGCAGCCTGCGGATTCATTGTGGACACGGGAAAGGAGAAACCATGAGCAACCAACTCAAGAGACTTATACCAATAATGGCGTTCTTGATGCTGCTAAGCCTTTTCTTGCCGTCCGTGGGCGACGCGCAAGAATCGGCCCTGTTCACGAAAGAACAACTGCATCAGGCGCTGGCGCCCGTCGCTCTCTATCCGGACGCGCTGCTTGCGCAGATCATGATGGCGTCCACGTATCCGCTCGAGGTCGTGCAGGCTGACCAATGGGTGAAGGCAAACCCAAACGTCAAGGGTAGCTCGCTCGAGTCCGCCCTCAAAGCAAAGCCATGGGATCCAAGCGTGAAGGCGCTCGTGCAGTTTCCTTCCGTGCTTGATATGATGGGGAAGAACGTGGAATGGACCACGCAACTCGGTGACGCATTCCTTGCGCAGCAGAAGGATGTCGCGGATGTGGTGCAAGAGTTGCGAGAGAAAGCCTACGCTGAAGGGAACCTCAAGACCACACAACAGCAAACCGTGGTAGTTGAGAAAGAGACTATTGTGATTCAATCTGCTCAACCCGAAGTGGTTTATGTTCCGACGTATAACCCGACGGTGGTCTACGGAACGTGGTACTACCCGGCCTATCCTCCTGTGGTCGTGGGACCACCCCCAGGGACGGGTATTGTGGCGTTTGGATTGGGAGTAGCAGTCGGGGCGGCCATAGATGATGATTGGGGGTGGCATCATAACCATTGGGACTGGGATAATGGAGATATCGACATTGATGTAGGCGACGTAAACGTCAATCGCGAAACGAACATCAGTCGAGAAGCCAATGTCAATGTAGACAAGAGCGTTAGCGCAAAGAAGACGACGTGGCAGCATAATTCCGAGCACAGGAAAGGCGTTGCATACAAAGACCGGGCGACAAGCCAGAGGTACGGCCAATCGAAACCTCGAACTACCCAATCCGGCAGCGAAGTTCGCGGTTATTCCCAGCAAGCGAAACCAGGCACGAGCCAAGTTCCCGGCAACACGGGAGCCCAGGCTGGGGCCGGTCGCACCCAGACGAGACAAGCGGGAACACAGCAGACACGAGCAGGAACTTCGCAAACGCCCAGCCGGGCTGCCCAACGGCCTTCAAGTGGTGGCTCTCAAACGAGGGAGGCACGCGCCTTCAGCGGCATGGGCAGTGGAAGCAGCGAGCGCATGGCCAGCCAGCGCGGCCAATCCAGCCGCAGCGGAGCCGGATTAAGTGGCGCCGGCTCGGGTGGATCTCGAAGCGGCGGTTTCAGTGGAGGAGGCGGAGGTGGTTCTCGCAGTGGCGGTTCTCGCAGCGGTGGTCGCAGGTAGAAAGACAGAAAGCATCTTTCGTGGGGTGCTTGACCAATTCTTGATATGGGAAATCAGCGGAACACAGAATCCCAAACCAAAGGGAGGCGAAAATGGTGAAGAACGAGAAGATTCAGAAAACTATTCTAATCCCACTCGTGTCATTTGTTTTCTTGTTATCTGCTTGCGCGAGCACCCAAGAGGCGCAGCAGAAATCCTTCGCGAGTCCGGAAGAAGCCGTAAGTGCACTGGTTGGAGCGGTGAGAACCGAGAATGTCGCCGAACTCCAAGCCATACTGGGGCCGGATTCTGACGAACTCGTTTCCAGCGGGGACGAGGTGGCCGATAAGGCGGGGCGGGCGATGTTCGTACAGAGCTTTGAACAGAAAAATCATATTGAGAAAAAAAACAACCTGGCTGTTCTCTCGATAGGAGATGACGACTGGCCTCTTCCAATCCCTGTCGTGAAAGCGAATGGGCAGTGGAAATTCGACACAGAGGCCGGAAAAGAAGAGATCTTGAATCGAAGAATCGGAAGGAATGAGTTGAATGTCATCAAGGTTGCTCAGGCGTATGCTGATGCACAGAGGGAATACGCGGCAAAAGACCGCGATGGCGACGGCGTGACCGAGTTTGCCCGGAACATCCGAAGCGAGAGGGGCAGGCATGACGGTCTCTATTGGGAGACAGGCGAAGGTGAAGAGCCCAGCCCCTTGGGGCCATTTGCGGCGGAAGCGGCGAAAGAAGGCTATACGCCGAGAGAAGCGAAAGAATCAAGCGAGCAGTCACAGCCGTACCACGGCTATTACTACAAAATCCTGACAGGACAGGGAAAGGATGCTCCGGGTGGTGAGTTCGACTATGTCGTACATGGCAACATGCTTTTCGGTTTTGGCCTTGTGGCCTATCCGGCTGAATACGGCGTTTCAGGAATAATGACATTTGTTGTGAACCAACAAGGCACGGTGTATGAAAAAGACCTCGGTGAAAGCACGGAGAAGATTGCTCAGAACATCACAGTGTACAACCCCGACAAGACATGGAAGAGAGCAGAGTAGAAGCGACAGTGGATGAATCCCGGCTCTATTTGGGCTGGGGCGGCCCTAGTTACGAGTTCATGCAGCGCATCGGCGTGATCCGAGGCAAGGGGCCTTCTGTCATAAAACAAATAGTGTGCGCTGTTGCCGTCACATGGGTTCCTCTTTTTGTTCTTTCTGCGGTGCAAGGTCGGGCGCTCGGGCCGATGCCGAAGGAGTCTTTTCTGCTCGATTTTGCCACCTATGCGCGCTTCCTTCTGGCGCTTCCGATAATCATCGCGGCTGAGCCCGTCATATTCCCGAAGCTTGCCAAGGCGGGTCTCCACTTCCTTCGTTCCGGTCTGGTGAAGGAGGAGGATTATCCAGCCTTTGAAGAAGCTGTCGCCCGCGCGCAAAAACGCGTACGGTCCGTCTGGGCGGAAATTGTAATGCTCGGCTTAGCCACCCTTGGCACGTGGGCGTCCTACCAAAGTTTTTATGCGACCCGAGAGGCGACGTGGCAGGTCATCACAACCGTCAATGGGCCCCGTTTTTCTCTGGCGGGGCTTTGGTATAATATCATAGCCGTGCCTCTATTGCAGTTCACCATGTATCGGTGGCTCTGGCGGCTGATCATCTGGGGTGGCTTCCTTCGCTCCATGTCGCGGTTGAACCTTCGACTTGTGGCAACCCATCCGGACGAGGCAGGAGGACTTGGTTTCCTCGGCACAGCCCACGTCACTTTCGGGTTCTTGATCATGGGACTTGGAAGCATATTGAGCGCCGGGGCCGCCTTCCAGATGGTTTTCGAAGGCGCAAAGATTCAGTCGTACGAGTCTATCTTCATCGCCTATTTGATCATTTTGGAACTGATATTTCTCGGCCCCCTGCTGCTGTTTACGCCGATTCTTGCACGAAAGAGACGCGAAGGACTTCGTACATACGGGACACTAGCAAACCGGTACAACCTGCTGTTTCAAGAAAAGTGGGTGGAGGGGAAACCGCCGGAAGGCGAACAACTCCTCGGCAGCGCCGACATCCAATCGCTGGCAGACCTGGGCAACAGTTTTCAGATGATACAAGATATGAAGGTCATACCGCTGAGCGTGAGAATTATCCTTCAGGTGACAGTGGCAGCCTGCGTCCCCTGGCTCCCGTTATTCCCGCTCGTCATGCCTGTGAAGGACATTCTCAAACTTCTCGCGGCAGCGCTGCTGTAAGAGGAGGAGGGGAACGAAGCCCTCCAGCAATAGTGCACTCGGAGGGCCGCTGTGGGTGCGAATTCATTCGCAGAATGCTTTCGGCCTTTTCTGATCTTGCCTGTGCAAATAAATTCGCGCCTACATGATTGCGAGACAATCCCAAAGGGAGGCTGTTATGAAATCACGTTCATATCAAAGCAGTTCATCGGTTGAACTGCGCGGGCCGTCGCCCGTTGACATGTTTCGGGCGTCTGTGCGAGCGGGGCTCGCGACGTTGTGCCTGTTCATGTCTTCGGGATGCGCTCACTACACGGTTAATCAAAGGATCGAAAATTACGAGCCTATGGTGAGCGGCTACCTTGAGCCGACGGAGGAGCAACGGTCTGACGATCTGCTGTTGGTACTTGCGTTTTCCGGTGGAGGCACACGGGCGGCGGCGCTTTCCTATGGAGTTCTCGAAGCGGTGGATAAAATATCAATTCCCGAGTCCGGAGGCGAAGTGGAAACTCATGGCGGCGAGGGCCGCAAAACGCTACTTGATCAGGTAGACATGATTTCCTCCGTCTCGGGTGGGAGCGTGACAGCGGCGTATTACGCTCTGTATGGCGAGCAGATATTTGACGACTTCAAGGCGGGTTTCCTGTACAGGAACGTCAATCGGGATATTCTGTTGGGAGCCCTCTCTCCGGTCAACCTGATTCGGCTCGGCTCGAACTATTTTGGAAGGAGTGATCTTGCAGCGAGGTATTACGATAAACTCTTATTCCACGGCGCCACATTCGGAGACCTTAAGGGCAAGGACACACCCATGATTTTCATCCAGGCAACCGACATCGTTGACGGCATCTACTTTGGGTTCACCCCAGCGTATTTCTCGCTTATATGTTCGGACCTCGATAGCTTCCCTATCTCTCGAGGGGTGGCTGCATCCGCAGCGTTCCCAGGTCCTTTCACTGCAATTACACTCCGCAACTATGCCGGCACGTGCGGCTTCGAACCAAAACCATGGATGACTGAGGCGATCGAGAAACGAGATACCACAAGTCGCACTTTCCATGTCGCCAGCCATGCGAGCACATATCTCAAGCCTGAAGAGAAGCCTTATGTCCATCTTGTGGACGGCGGTGTCGCCGACAATCTCGCTTTACGGGGCCCGCTTGAGGTAATACTTGGGCGCGGCGGTATTGGAGAGACCCTGGAAGCTCTTGGCCGCGAAAAGACCCGCAGAGTTGCTTTCATTATTGTGAATGCCGAAAAGGAAACACAGACCGCGTGGGGATTATCACCCACTGGCCCGGGGATTTTTGGAATACTCGGCATGACCTCCTCGGTGATGATAAGCAGTTACAACTATGAGACGATTGACCTCCTGCGAAGGTCCATGGAGGATTGGGCAACTGAAACCGCGCAAGAGGGTGGTCAACCAATCGAATTCTACGCGATTGAGGTTGCATTCAATACTTTGCGCGATGAAAAGGAGCGTAAGTACTTCTCAGGTGTTCCCACGTCCTTCAATCTTCCGGATCAGAGTGTGGATAAACTTATCGAAGTGGCCGGCCGGATTCTGTACGATTCAGAATCGTTTCAGAAGCTGGTGCACGACCTTGGAGGAGAGATCCCAAGAAATTAATGTGATGTTTCCGAACTAACTAAGCGATGCGAGGTTCAGCACAACGAAACTGGCGACTGTCTCTCTCAATTCGGGGACACGATGAGGCATCATGTCCCCGAATTAAGGATCCCCGAATTAAGGGTCGTTTCTTGCACAATCAACCCCGCCGTAGGTGGGGTCTGCTTCTCAGAACTCTTTGAGCTTATATTGGATTTTGCGGAGGCTGATCTTCAGGACCTCGGCGGCGCGGGTGCGGTTGCCGCCAACGGCCTCGAGTGTCTTCTGAATGGCGTATCTCTCGATATCCTCGAGTGACGAGCCGGGGATAGGCGGCATTTCGGGCGAAGGAGTCTCGCTCCCACCCGAAACGAGCGGGAAATACTGGCGGCCGATAATTCTCTCGTTGCACATCACCACCGCGCGTTCGACCATATTCTCGAGCTCGCGCACGTTGCCGGGCCAGTCGTGGGACATAAGCGCGGCGAGCGCGTCGTGCGATATGCCTTCAATCTTTTTCTCGTTTTCTTTGGCGTATTTCTGGACGAAATGCTCGACGAGGAGAGGAACATCGGAAGACCTCTCCCGCAGTGGAGGCAGCTTGATCGTGATCACGTTGAGGCGATAAAACAGGTCTCGGCGGAAAGAGCCCTCGGCCACGGCTTCCTCGAGGTCTTTGTTGGTGGCCGCTATGAGGCGGACGTCCACTTTGAACGTCTTGTTCCCTCCTACCCTCTCGAATTCCTTGTTCTGCAAAAACCCAAGGAGCTTCACCTGCGTGGACGGGGTGATCTCTCCAATTTCGTCGAGAAAGAGAGTGCCTCCGTCCGCAATCTCGAAGCGTCCTTGCCGGGTGAACATGGCGCCGGTGAACGAGCCCTTTTCATGCCCGAACAACTCGCTCTCAAGAAGGTTCTCCGAGAGCGCGCTGCAACTGACTTTTACGTAGGGCTTGTCGGCGCGCGGGCAGTTCTCATGAATTGCCGACGCTATGAGCTCCTTTCCGGTGCCGCTCTCGCCCGTGATGAGCACGGTGGCACGGCTGGGGGCGACCTGCTCGACCGTTTTGAAGATAGACTGCATTTGGGGGCTGCTGCCGATTATGTTTGTAAACTTGTATTTATCGCGGAGCCGGTCGCGAAGCTCCTTAGTCTCGCGCAGCAAGCTGCGGTGGGCGAGTATTCTTTTAATCTGAATTTCGAGTTCTTCAATGTTGACCGGTTTGGTGAGATAATCCTCTGCGCCCTTCTTCATGGCGTCAACGGCGGTTTCGACCGTGCCGTACGCCGTCATCATCACAAAGGGGATATCGAGCCCTTTCACCCGCGTGCGGGAGAGCAGTTCGATGCCGTCCATTCCGGGCATCCGGAGGTCAGCGAGGATGAGGTCGGGCATTTCGCGCGTGACGAGGTCAATCGCCTGATAGCCGTCCGCTGCGGCGATGACATCATAGCCGTCCTCGCGCAGGATTTTGGTAAGCGCTTCCCGCGTATTTTTCTCGTCATCGACGACGAGTATGGTTGCATCAGACACCTGACCAACTCTCCCTTCTAAGGGGTTGATACCTTGCAGGGCCGATGGCAAGCGAGATGATGCACGTCGTGCCAACGCCCTGCTTGCTCTGCATCTCGATTGTGCCGCCGTGCATCTCGATGATGTGGAGCGCAATGGGCAATCCGAGGCCCGTCCCTTTTTCTTTGCATGTATAGAAGACCTCGAAGACCTTGTCCAGGTCTTTTTCGGGAATGCCAGCGCCCGTATCTGTTATGGTCAGCAATACTTTCTTTTGTTTTACGGAGGTGGAAACCTTTAGCTTTCCGCCATTGGGCATCGCCTCGATGGAATTCTGCACGACATTGATGAGCGACTGCTTCATTTTCTCCTTGTCGAGCGAGAGAAGCGGCGGATTCTCCATGTATTCGCGCTCGACGGTGATCCCGTTTTGTATCATGCGCGCGTGGAAAAGCGCGAACACGTCATCGAGGATACGATGGATATTATTCGGATGAAAATCGAGGTTCAGCGGCTTTGCGAAGAAGAGGAACTCGGTCACGAGGTTGTCGAGGCGCGACAACTCCTCGCGTACGATATTGATCAACTGCTGAGATTCGGTTTCTGAATTCTTCGAGCCGTCGCGTATCCGCCTTTCAAGAAGCAGCAATTGAAGATTTACGGAGTTGAGCGGGTTGCGAATCTCATGGGCGAGTCCCGCCGTGAACGTGCCGACTGAAGCGAGTTTTTCGGTTTGCACAAGCTGCCTCTCGAGGAGTTTCCTCTCGGTGACATCACGCAGGAAGCTCTGGCAGACTTTCCGGCCGGAATACTCGATGAGGCTTGCGCTGATGTCGACGAGCGCCATCGAACCGTCTTTCTTAAGCATGGGCGCGTCGTCAAAGCTGCCGGAGCCGTCGGCCACTATCTGCGCGAGACGCTTGTCCACCCTGGCGGCGTCGCGCGGATGATGTATGTCCCTCATGCGCATGCGGAGCAGTTCGGCGCGTGAATAGCCGGTGAGTTCCTCCGCCTTGCGGTTCACGTCGAGGAAATGGCCGTCGGACGGGTCTATAATGAATATGGCGTCATTCGCTCCCTCGAACAGCGATATGTACTCATCGGCCTTCCGCTGAAACCGGGTTCTGCTCTCGGCCAATTCCTTTGCGCTGATCTCTACCTTGTGTCTGAGTCTGCGGTTAACCATCCAGCCCGCGAACCCCACTGCTGAGATGATTATCCCCAAGACCCAGAAAACGAACCGGTTCAGAGGCGAGCCTTGCTTCCACCCCTTGCCGAACCATGCTTCAAAAGTCCGATCATACTCGCCATCTTGCTTAATGGCCGTCAAAGCCTTCTCGAATTCGGAAATCAACGCATGGTTTCCGTCTTGCACCGCGATGCAGTAGCCGACCTGATGAATGGGGGAACCCACCATTTTGATATCAGAGAGCCTTAGCTTCCGTGCAAGATACTGGCCGGTGAGCTGACTGCCCGCAAAGGCCGCCACGTCGCCGCGTTCGAGCATTTTGAGCGCGCTCTCATATGAGTCGTTGGTGACTATGTGGACCCGCTTTCCTCTCTGGAGGACTTCGCCGATGAAGTCGCCTGCGACGACGGCGACAGTCCGGTCTTCGAGGTCGACCGTGCTGTTTATGTCTCTCCTGTCGCCGCGCACAAATATGGCGTCGGCGATCGTGCATATCGGGCTCGTGAAATCGAATAGTTCGTCGCGTTCGATACTGTAAGCAATTCCGAGAACGCCGTCAACCAATCCGTCGCGCAGGGCGGAAAGCCCTTCGATCTTGCTCATTTGGCGGTATTCGATCTTCACGCCCATCTGTTTCGCCATCGCGTTGAGAATCTCGACGTTGAACCCCTCGAACTCGCCCTTGAGCGAGTTGTAATACTCATACGGAGGATAGTTTGAGTGGGACGCAATTATCAGGGTCTTCTTGTCCCTTGGCGGCAGGGCTCTCTCAGCTTCGGTTGCGGCGGAGAGTGGAGTGCCCGCGCCGAGCGCCGTCAAAACCAGAAGCAAGACAATCGCCACGCGCACACGCGCATACATGGTTGAGAACCGATCAGCAGAAGGAGGCATCGAATTACACCATTGTCATCATCAATGAGGTGAATGAGAAAGTGTCCGACAAACTGCGGTCTCGATTAAACGCCGCTATCGAAATCCATTGTATCACAGGCTTTCCGGCCCAGTCAATCACGCGGGACCGACTTACAGGCCTGCAATTCGGCTCTGTCCTCAATTCAAGAAAAGGCCAAAATCTGTTGACGCGAGGGGAAATCTTTGTTAAACTTTGACGCAATAACTTCGTAGAGAATAGGAGCGAGTCCCCGGTTAACAAAAAGGTTTCCTGAATGCCCGCATCCGGTCTTGACGGCAAACATATAGAAACGCGGACGAAGGCAATCGGTTTCGAGATTTTCGCTGAAATCGAGGAGAAGACTCCCTCGATTTTCAAGTCACAATGGTGGGAAAATCAGATTCTCGAATGGTGCATGAAGAATGACGCGATAAAGACCCAGTTGCTGCGGTTCGTGGACGTTTTCCCGTCACTCCAAAGCCCTCGCCAGCTCGTAAGCCATCTGCGCCAGTATTTCCCTCGAGAAAACAGAGCTTTCCCGGCTTTCTTGCGGTTCGGCATCGATTTGTCGAGCCCAATTCCTCTCACCCGCTCGGTCATCGCGCGCGAGACGCGAGCAATGATGATGCGGATGGCGCGCAGATTCATTGCAGGAATGAATATCGAAGATTCCTTTGAGAGCCTCAAGGAACTCCGGCGAGAGGGAATGACATTCACCGTCGACCTGCTCGGCGAGGCCGTTGTGAGCGAGCCGGAGGCAGACCGATACCTGAACGCCTATATTGACGCGCTGCGGGCGCTGTCGGCGCGGTGGCGCGAACTCAGCGCGGGCGCAAGAATCAGCGACAGCCCGAATATTTCGCTCAAGCTCTCGTCCCTTTTCTCGCAGTTCGACCCCATGGACGAAGTCGGCAGCAAAGGAGCCGTCAAGCGGAGGCTCCGCGATGCTTTGCGCACTGCCCGTGAGGTCGGCGCATTCGTCAACGTTGACATGGAACAATATCGCTCGTGTGGGCTGACGCTCGAAATATTTCGTGAAATCCTGGGCGAGGATGAGTTTCGCGATTTCTCGAATGCGGGCATCGTAGTGCAGGCCTACTTACGCGAGTCGGAGCGCATGGCGCGCGATCTGCTGCAATGGCTGCGACACCGAGGACATCCGGTCACGGTCAGGCTAGTTAAGGGCGCATACTGGGACTACGAGATCATCCACGCGAAACAGATGGGCTGGCCCATACCGGTCTTCACATCCAAAGCCTAAACCGACGCCAATTTCGAGAGCTTGACACGTATCTTGCTCGAAGGCTTCCCTTCGGTGAGAACAGCCATAGGAAGCCACAACGTGAGGAGCATCGCGCATGCGATGGCCGTGGCCGAGGCGCTCGGCGTCGGCCCCTCGAATCTCGAGTTTCAAATGCTCTACGGAATGGGTGACCCGATCAAAAAGGCTATTCTCAAGACCGAATATCCTCTCCGTGTGTATACCCCGTTCGGCGAATTGATACCGGGAATGGCCTATCTGGTCAGGAGAATGCTGGAGAACACATCAAATGAGTCCTTTCTCCGGCAGGATTTCTTCATGGGATTGTCACCGGAAGAGTTGCTGCAGAACCCGGCAGCACTTGCGCGGGCGGAGGCTGAGGCTGCTCCGTCAGCCGGCGAGACAGAGCGCCGCGAGTTCAAGAATGAGCCGCCGATCGATTTTTCAAAGGCCGATTCCCGCGAATTGATGAGAAAAGCGCTTAAGGCCGTGGGAGACGAGGGCGAGCGGCGCCATCCGCTGGTTATCGGAGGGAAAAGAATCGATGCTGCTGAGATATCGGTCTCGTTAAACCCATCCCACACAAGCCGGATTTTCAGCCGTGTCGCGCAGGCTTCAATTGCGGACGCGGACCATGCCGTCGCACGCGCGCGAGAGGCGTTCAAGGGCTGGCGAATGACGCCGCCCGGCAAACGAGCCGAATGCCTTCTGGCATCAGCAGAGATTATGACACGTAGGCGCTTCGAACTGGCCGCGATCGAAACCCATGAGGTCGGCAAAGGGTGGCGGGAGGCAGACGCGGACGTTGCCGAGGCTGTTGATTACTTGCGATACTATGCGCTTGAGATAGTGCGCTTGAGCGCAAGTCCTTCTACGTGCCGGCTGCCCGGAGAGAAGAACGAATACGTGTATCGGCCGCGCGGTGTCGGCGCGATAATAGCCCCGTGGAACTTCCCGCTCGCAATACTGACGGGTATGTCATCAGCCGCGCTTGCCGCCGGAAACGCGGTGATCCTGAAACCTGCGCCTCAGTCGACGGTCATCGCGGCTCACCTGATGCTCATCTACGAGGAGGCGGGAATACCGGCCGGCGCGGTGAACTATTTGCCCGGACCGGGCGAGACCATCGGCGAGCATCTTGTAAAGAGTCCGGGCATCGATTTCGTGGCATTCACCGGATCGCGCGAGGTGGGCACGCGGATCAACACGCTGGCGGCGCAGTTTCCTTCATCTAACGGCGTCAAGAGGGTTGTCGCCGAGATGGGCGGCAAGAACGCAATTATTGTTGATGAAAGCGCCTACATGGACGAGGCGATACTTGGCACGATTGCTTCCGCATTCGGTTATCAGGGTCAGAAATG
>CAYVDS010000105.1:12772-17976 GCA_964450145.1 uncultured bacterium | reverse complement strand
CCCTCCAGCGGATAAGAGTTTCCCCGTTCTTAATGAGACATATTCTATCTTCCCTTTTGTGTATTAGTCAACAGAACAAAACTCCTGTCCGCGTTTATCGGCGTTCATCGGCGGTTCCCGTGCAGTTCCTTGCTCCTGGGTTCCAATCCAAAATCTAAAATCCAAAATCGACAGACTTGTGGGGTCTTGCATTATCACGGTCCTTTGAAAAACAACGCATGTGCCGTCCCCATATCGTCGAATGAAGAGTGAAGCGGTCATGCAGCATCGGAATATGCGCAACGTGTGGTATAATAAATCGTAGCAAGCGGGCTTATGGAGAACGCAGAAATGGCAACTGTGGAGACGGAACTGCTTCGACAAGATAAGGTCCTTGAAGAGATCGTGCGGCGGTTGGTGACAGCGTTGCAGCCTGAACGCATTTATCTTTTCGGATCGAAAGCCCGGGGCGAAGCCCATCCTGACAGTGACTATGATCTATTGGTAATTGTCCCTCACTCGGACCTGCCCGGATACAAGCGCGACCAGATGGCTTATCGAACTTTGTTGGGACTCGGAGTTGCCAAAGACGTGCTCGTGTGGACGCGAAATGAGTTCGAGAGTCGGAGCCATCTTCCAGCGTCGTTTCCCGCAACAGTCCTCCGGGAAGGAAAGCTTCTCTATGCCGCATGATCCGCAAAAGGTGGCCGAAACCAAAGATTGGCTCATCAAAGCGGATCACGATCTTCGCGCTGCGGAGGCGATGGTTGATTTAGTGGAGCCTCCTCTTTCCGATGTCGCTGTTTACCACTGTCAACAGGCCGCCGAAAAGTCGTTCAAAGCGTTCTTGTTCTGGAATGATGTTCCTTTTCGCAAGACGCACGAGATCGAAGAAGTAGGACGGCTTTGTGAGAAGCTTGATCCCTCGTTGGGAAATGTGGTCGAGCATGCTATCGATTTGACTCCGTTCGCATGGCGTTTTCGTTATCCGGGTGACGTCATGGAGCCTTCTCCGACTGACACACAAGACGCTCTTTCGCTTGCACGCGATGTCTACGAGGCAATCGCCAAGCGACTTCCAAGCGAAGTCATGCCATAAGTGTTTTGAGGATAACTTCGTTTTCTCTTTCTTTGCCTTCGTGTATTTGCAGTGATTTCTTCTTCGGTACACCATTGATTTTGAATATTTCAACGGGGTCTGCAATTACATCGAGACTACGAACCTGGACATTCCGGAAAAGAACAAGCAGGACAGAGCCCTCTTACTTACCGCCGTCGCCAGAGACATCACCGAGAAGTACTCCAGGGTAAGATTCGTAGCATTGGTGCATCCGCCCGGAACGCTCGGTCCTCTCGACGAGAAAGCGCTCAAGGCCCTGAAACACGCCGGCGTCAAACCTTACCTCACCACCGACATGGACTCCCTCGCAAAGAGGATTAAAAAGGACCTGAAGCTTCAAAAGCTGACTGAAGAATGAGGAACATCCGGGGGCGCCGTTTTCCCGTTTAGCCGTTTCTCCTTTTCCCCCAAAGCCTTTCATGATAAGCGTTCATCCGCGTGGCTGACTCACTTCAGTCCCGCGCTTCGCGGGATTCAGCTTGCTTGCCTTTCCTCGGCGAACCTCAGCGTCTCGGTTCTGCGACCCCTCTGCGGTTCAGATTCTTCTGTTTGGACAGCAGTGATAGAAGAAGGAAAATCCCGCGAGTTACGTGACTTCACCCGGTGGGGCGGGATCAGTGATGATTTCTTCTCCCCGTGGTTTCAAATACTTCCGTTTTCGCGCTTTTTCACGCCGGAGGTTTTGAGGAGCTGTTCGAGCGTTTCGTAGGGTTGAGCGCCGACGACTGAACGGTTGTTGATTACGAAAGTTGGAACGGCGGCTACGCCGAGTTCATGAGAGCGCCGCCAGTCTGAGTCTACGACTTGCTTGAAGGTTCTCGATTCAAGGACAGTCCGCGCTTCTTCTCCTGGAAGACCGAGGGATTCTGCGATGGCGACTAGTTCGTCGATTTTGCCGATGTTCTTGCCCTCTACAAAGAATGCCCGGAACACGGCGTCATGATATGGGTCGCCCTTTCCCTTCGATTCCGCCCATTTCCCCAGTTCTTGCGCGAGGCGGCTGTTGTATATCATCTTTCGTTCAGCGATCGGAAGTCCCAATTCTTCCGCCACTTGTTTGAGCCGGTTTGTGAGTTGTTTGATGTTGAAGCTACGTCCCGGGAAGAGCCGCTCGATTACAAGCCCGTCTTCGGGTATTTCTGGATGCAGAGGGAAGGCAACCCAGCGGACATCAATTTCATAATCTTTTCGCAGTTGTTCAATACGCACGGTACTGAAATAGCACCACGGTCAGATGTAGTCGGAGAATACTTCGAGGATGGGCATGATGGCTCCTAAGAAACGGGTTCCTGGTTCCTGGTTCCTAGTTCCTAGTTAAGTCAAAAAAACCTAACACCTTATGTCATTCCCGCGAAAGCGGGAATGATAAGGAGATTGTGGCCTCGGGGTTCTTACCCAATTAACCCCGTGCGGTGGGATAAAGCGCTCCTAAGAAAGTAGGTTTGCCAGTTTGGCAGTTTGCCAGTTTGAGGTTTGACTAGATTGCTTCGCTTCGCGCGCAATGACTCTAACGAATATGCCCTTTCTTTCATAATCAACCCCGCGCAGGGGGGAGGCGCTCCTAAGAAAGTCGAAGGTTGAAGGTCGAACGTCAGAGTTCAGAGCTCAAGGTTGAACTCGAAAGACCCCAGTGGCACTGTGTTCAACAGGGCCACTTTAGCAAACAAGAGGGGAGGTCTGCAAGGGGGAGGCGCCTGATACTTGACAAGAATCATGTGACATGATAAACTTCTCGATACCGATATTGATATTGATAATATTCTGTGTAGTCGTATGAATTCGACCTTCGCAGCGGATGGCCGAATGAATTCGGCCCGACAAGGATGACAAGGAATTCGGCGCCACAGGGACGACAAGGAAGTCGGCCCCGCGAAGGGCGAGGGAGAAACCCACGAAAGGCGGTAGGAACAAGAAGTGGCAATGGAAAAGGAAATAGAGAATCAGCAGAGTGAGCGGAGAGAGCTAGGAGTGCGGGCTCAGCGGAAGGAAGAGAACCGCCACAGGCTGATTCAAACAGCGTTGGAGATACTTATCGAAGAAGGGCTTTCTGAGCTTACTACCGTTAATGTCAGCGCACGCATCGGGTTAGCGCAGCCTACCTTTTATGCGTACTTCGAGAATATTGAGCATCTTCTGACCACTGCAATAACAGAGCGAGGCAAAGCGATACGAGCCGCCATGCGCAAGGCTTTGAGCCGTGTCACGCCAGACGCAGTCGTCCACGGCGACTTACTCCAGGCGAGGGCACTTGCGTATTGCGAGGGTCTGAATATTCTCTTGTCTGACCCCCTGGGCACGGAACTCATTCTGAGATATCGACGAGACCCGACGACGCTCGTGGGGCGTGAAGTAGGGGCCGTATGGGCGGAGGCGCGTGCTGACTTCGCGCTGGCTCTCCAGAAATTTGCCCGGAAACTGGGAGCGCCTGCGAAGGTCCTTAAACAAATCCCGTTTTTCGCAGAGATCATGATGGCCGAGACGTTCGCCGTCGCCGAGGCGCTCTTGGATGGAAGGGTAACCGACCTGGATGAGGCCGCACGGGGGCTCGCCGTCATGAATGCGAATTGGCTTTCGTTTCTTTTTGTGGACACATCGTTCCAGGCGCATGCGGAATCGTCCCGGAATAGTAAGAAGACAGGAGGCTGAAATGTCCAGCGAGAATTTCATCGTTGAGAAGCAAGGGCACATGTGCACGATTACTATCAACCGGCCGAATACGCGCAATTCGTTCACTCTTGCGATGTGGAAGGAATTCACCGCGCTCATGCGCGGGTTGAATCACGAAGGAGCCGTGAGGGTGGCAATAGTGCGAGGGGCGGGGGAGAAATCGTTTTCCTCGGGAATCGACCTTGCCGAATTGGCGTCTACCGGAAAGTCGATAACTGACCCCCAATCGTGGGAAGAAATCGGCATTGAGGAAGCGATGAAGAGTATTACCGAGTTCCGCTATCCGGTCATCGGCATGGTCAACGGATACGCGATTGCAGGCGGCTGTGAACTCGCGCTCCATTGCGACATGATAGTCGCAGCCGATACGGCTCGGTTTGCGATGCCGCTGGCAAAAATCGGTCTTCTCGTTCCTTTTCCGCTGGCCCAGCGATTGGTGAACGCAGTCGGAATCGCCAACGCGCGCGATATGCTTTTGACGGGAAGAATGGTATCAGCATCCGAAGCAAAACAAATGGGAATGGTGAAAGAAGTGGCGCCACTGGCCGAGCTTGAGACGCGTGTTCGGCAACTCGCGGATGAGATTGCGGGGAATGCGCCTCTTTCTCTCGAGGGAATGAAGAAGACGCTTGCGCGCTGCCTGGCTTACGAAGAGAACATCGAGCACAACGATCTTCGCGAGCACATGGCGCGGTGTCTCACAAGCGAGGACGTTATGGAAGGGCTTATGGCGTTTATACAACGTCGAAAGCCGGAATTCAAGGGGAGATAAAAGAAAGTCGAAAGTCGAAAGTCAAAGGTATATACAAGGGCGAATGAAGGGGATGAGCGAAGGGAATGATGAATGATGAAAGATGAATGATGAAAGAGAGAATGAGCTCGCGCCACTTTTGGGTCATCAATGCCCTCTCGCGAAACGCAGGACAAAACTTGAGGCGAATTGCGCCAATCAACGGTCTCCTTTTTATCATTCCCGCGAAGACGGGAATCCATTTTCATTTAAGCAAGGCTTTGTTAGAACGTAAAACCTAAAACTTGAAACCTGAAACCATGAAGGCTAAGGAGGCTTGCAATGCATCCGGCTTTGAAAACTTCGTTGTGTGATTTGTTGGGTATCGAGAAGCCCATCATACAGGCTGGTATGGGTTTTGTCGCCCGGTCGGAACTGGCCGCAGCGGTTTCGAATGCGGGTGGTCTCGGCGTCATTGGGGCCGCATTCTTGAGTCATGACCAACTCAGAGAAGAAATCCGCAAAACCAGAGAACTAACCGACAAACCGTTCGGGGTGGATATCCTGTTTGCCACTTACGGCAGGCCTTCTTCCGATCCGAGAATCGAGGAGTTCACCGATGAGGTCAGATGTCAGATTGACATCGTGTTCGAGGAGCGGGTGCCGGTGCTTGCGTCGGGGCTGGGAAATCCCGCGCCGGTAGTGCCT
>CAYVDS010000105.1:0-12762 GCA_964450145.1 uncultured bacterium | reverse complement strand
GGCATCAAGGTTATCGCGGTCGTAGGAAACACGAAGAACGCAAAGCGGGTTGCCGCCGGGGGAGTCGATATCATTGCCGCTCAGGGATATGACGGCGGCGGGCATACCGGACGAGTGGGCACTTTTACGCTTGTGCCGGCAGTTTGCGATTGCGTCAAACAACCAGTCGTCGCTGCGGGCGGCGTGGCCGATGGACGCGGGCTCGTGGCGGCGCTCGCATTTGGTGCGGTCGGCGTCTGGGTCGGGACACGGTTTGTCGCGAGCAAAGAAGCGGTGGGCCACATGAACTACAAGAACAGGATTGTCGAGATAGACGACGAGGGCACTACCCGCACGCGCTGTTTCACCGGCAAGCCCTGTCGGGTGATAAAGAATCAGACCACGGCGGTGTGGGAGAGCCGCGAGGCCGAGATAGAGCCGTTCCCGCTGCAAATTATGAAAATAAGCGGTGAGCTTGGCGAAAATGTGATCGAAGCCTCGCGCTTGCATGGCAAGGTGGATGTCGGCTCTTGCGCGGCGGGGCAGGCTTCGGCCCTGATACACGATGTAAAGAGCGCAGCCGAAATCATTGATGACATCATTGACGACGCCGGCCGGATTCTCAGGAAGCTGTTTGTCGAGTGACGTGAGCCGACAATGGAGAAAAGAAAAAAGATTCTGATCCACGAAGGCGGTGATATGTGATATATATTATTGCCGGCATCTCTGCTTCCAAGGAGAGCAGAAAATAAGGGGACGCGGGCCCTTCAGTGAGGCAAGGAGGTGATTGTATCATGGCCAATGAAAAGGAGACTGGGCGGATTGATGAAATCGGAACGGCCAAGGAGAACTGGAGCCAGAAACAAAGAATATCAGAGATCGAGTCGGTCACAAGCTCGGACGACGTCGGGCACAAGATCCTTTACGCGCCCGACGATTTGAAGGATTTCGACTACATGCGAGATCTGGGTTTCCCGGGCGAGTACCCGTTCACTCGAGGAGTGTATCCCGGAATGTATCGGAAGGCGAAGTGGGGACTGCGCCAGTACTCCGGTTTTGGAACACCTGCGGACACGAATAGACGGTGGAAGTTTCTCATAGAATCCGGACAGTTCGCCACCAACTTGGCTTTCGACCTGCCTACTCATATGGGACTCGATTCGGACGATCCGCTGGCCGAGGACGAAGTGGGCCGACTTGGCGTTTCGCTGGATTCGCTCAGAGACATCGAGATACTGTGGGATGGGCTCCCGATGAACATGATTCCTGCTTCCTATAACACGGTTGGCGCCGCGCCGGTGATTCTTGCGATGCTCATTGCCAATGCCGAGAAACAGGGCCTGAGCGCAAGCGACCTCATCGGGGTCTTCACGAACGACATACTCGCTGTATTTGTCGCGCGCGGCAGTTGGATTTTCCCGCCAAAACCGTCCATGCGGCTCGTCACCGATATGGTCGAGTACTGCTGTCTCAAAATGCCCAGATTCTATCCGGTCAATATACAAGGTGTCTTTTTCCGCGGCTATGGCGCGACAAAGGCGCAAGAGATGGGGTACACGATTGCTGATGCCGTGGAATACGTCGACTGGGCGCTTGACCGCGGATTGTCGATTGACGATCTCGCCCCGAGGCTTTCGTTTTTTATCTCGTGCGGAATGGAAATCTTCGAAGAGGCCGCAAAGTTCCGCGCCACCCGCCGGATATGGGCGCGGATGATGAGAGAGAAATACGACGCAAAAGACAAGAATTCAATGAGGTTTCGCACTACGAGCGCGACCGGAGGCGAGCTTTTCACGGCGGAAGAACCGCTCAACAACCTCATGCGTGGAACGCTCGGCCTCTTGGGAGCAGTCCTGGGTGGCGTGCAGGCGACATTCGTTGCCGGGTACGACGAGGCTTATGCAATCCCCACCGAGGAGTCGGCCCTCCTTGGGCTGAGGACAATGCAGATCATGCAGGAGGAAACCGACTTGTGCCGTACGGTAGACCCGCTGGCAGGCTCCTACTACGTCGAGTCGCTCACAAACGAGATGGAGGGGAGAATCCTCGGCTATTATGAAAACATCCGACGAGTCGGGGGGGCGCTCGCGGCCGTGGAGTCGGGGTACACGAAGAGTGAACTCGACAAACGCGCCCTCGAAATCCAAAGGAAACGCGACAGGGATGAACTGCCGATCGTCGGGGTTCATATCCACAGGCGCAGCGACGTCGAGAAGCCTAAGATGCAGCTTCACAAGCCCAATCCTGAGGCGCTCAGAATTCAGCTCGAGTGCCTCAAGGGGATCAAATCTGAGCGTAATTTCTCTGATGTCAAAGCGGCCCTCGCAAAAGTGAGAAAGGCTGCCCAGGGCGCCGAGAATCTCATGCCCTTGCTCGTTGAGACCGTGAAAACGTACGCCACGCTGGGTGAGATCGTGGGCGTGCTGAAAGAAGTATTCGGCGAATACCGGGAACCTCGAACCATTCGGTGAACGAATTAATTCGTGATGGAGGTGATACGACATGTCGGTTCCGATCCGAGTGCTCGTCGCAAAGCCCGGTCTCGACGGCCACGACAAGGGAGCTCGAATGGTCTGCCGCGTATTACGCGACTCGGGAATGGAGGTCATATATACGGGCCTGAAGCAAACGCCGAACCAGATCGTTGCTGCTGCGATCCAGGAAGACGTTCATATCATCGGCCTGAGTATCCTGTCAGGGGCGCATTTGGGTCTCTCTGAAAAGGTGATAGGAAAACTGCGCGACAGCGGCGCAGGGGATAAGATAGTTGTCGTCGGGGGAATAATTCTCGACGAAGATATCCCAAAGTTAAAGGAATTGGGCGTGGCCGAAGTGTTTCCCTCCGGCGTGCCGCTAGACCACGTGGTGGAAATTGTGAGGGCGCTGGGCGAGAAGGCTCTTGCCAGATGAAAACATTGTCTTCGCTTTTCACGAACGCGAACGGCGAGTGTGCCACCGCTTGAAAGGAAACGCTCTATGGACTTCGAAATTCCAGAGGAAACCCGGCAGTTGCGCGACGCTGTAAGACGGTTTGTCGAACGCGAGATTATTCCCCTCGACGAACAGGTCAAAGGTGAGGATGCCATACCCATTGATATTATCACTGAAGCCAGACGGCGAAGCGTCGCCGCAGGCTTTTATGGGATGTACATGCCGGAAGAGGTCGGCGGTGGCGGAATCCCTCTCATGACAGCGGTCATTGTGTTTGAAGATATAGCCAGGCAGGGCTCTCGGCTAGCCCGCTTTGCACTCGGAGCCCACGGCGGGCCCACGCCTATCCTGCTCGCATGTGATGAGCAACAAAAAGAACGCTTCTTGACGCCCGTCATGCGCGGAGAAAAGACCAACTGTTTCGCGCTTACCGAGCCCGGCGCCGGCTCGGACGCGGCCGCAATTCAGACATCTGCCGTCAAGGATGGCGACAATTACGTTCTCAACGGAGTCAAACATTTCATCACGAACGGCCCATACGCCGACTTTGCGATGGTGTTTGCGGTCACAGACAGGAAATTGGGAGCCCGAGGCGGCGTTACATGTTTTCTGGTGGAAAAAGGAACCCCCGGATTTTTGGTCGCCCGGGTCCAGAAGACAATGGCCGGTGACGATTTGCAGGCCGAGCTTGCGTTCCAGGACTGCGTTGTTCCGGCAAAAAACATCCTCGGCGAGATCGGGCAGGGATTCCTACTCGCGATGCAGTGGATCGGCCACGGCCGCCTGATCATCGGAGCCATGTGTGTGGGGTTGTCCGAGCTATTGCTGAAGATGTCAGTTGACTACGCCAAGCAGCGTGTGCAGTTCGGAAAGCCGATTGCAAGCAGGCAAGCCATCCAGTGGATGCTGGCAGACACTGCCACTGAAATATATGGGGCTCGGATGATGCTGTATAACGCCGCATGGAAGGCTGACCGGGGCGAAAATGTCGTTATGGAAACCTCAATGGTTAAGTTGAACGCGACCGAGATGGTCAATCGCGTTGCCGACCGTGCTGTTCAGATTCACGGTGGTATGGGTTACATGCGGGAGTTTCCGATCGAGCGTATTTTCCGCGAGGTCCGTGTGCTTCGGATAGTCGAGGGTACCTCTGAAATCCAGCGCTTCGTTATCTCGCGGTTCCTGGTCAGCGAATAGATGTGCGGCTGCGTTGCGAAACGGCGCCACACATCGCGGTATGCGGGCGCGCGGCCCGGAACGGCAAGGACAGAATGGTTCACTGAATTCTGAAAAGACTTGTGGGTTGATTTCGTTTTGAATGAACCCTTCTCAAATGCTAGAATAGGCGTCTGTCAAAATCAGGAATCCGCAGATTACCAGAAGAAGAAGCAAGAAGGAGATACAGTCCACGAAGGTACACCGGGAGAAGAAAAGGAATAAGGAAGAAAGGAGATAGTTTTAGTGGGCGAGTGGATGGATGGGTATTTGGCAAAGCTTGAAACTTGCCGGCAAGAGAATCTTGCGGGCGGCGGGGCTGAGCGTGTCGAAGTGCAGCACAGGCTAGGTAAGCTCACGGCGCGAGAACGCATCGAGCGTTTGGCCGACCCGGGCACTTTTGAGGAAATCGGTTCCATAGTCCGGGAATTTCGACCGCCTCAGGAATCGAGCGACAGACCGAGCCCCGGGGACGGCGTGGTCATGGGCATGGCGAAGGTGAATGGCCGACCGGTGATGGTCTATTCGATGGATTTCACGGTGATGTCGGGCTCATTCGGTGACCAGGGCGTATGGAAGATCGCTGAGCTGGCCCAGATGGCTGGGCAGGAACAGATGCCGCTTATCGGCATCTTCGATTCCGCAGGAAGCCGTGTCAGCATGAAGAAGGGATTCGTGGGGCAATTCGGAATTGCCCGCGTTCTGAAGAACTACTGTCTTTACTCCGGAATAATTCCCCGAATCGCTTTGGTATTGGGCCCATGCACCGGTCCGATGGCCAAGGTCCCGATATTGTCGGATTTTCTAATCATGAACAGTAAGACCGGATTCCTATGGTTGGGGGGGCCGATCGAGTCTGAAGATGCGGGCTCGGCCGATTTCCATATGAGCAAGTCCGGACAGTGCCATCTGGTGGCCGACAGCGACGAGGGGGCGATAGACCTCTGCAAACAACTCCTGGAGTTCATGCCCCAGAACTGTTGGGAGAGGCCGAAGGCGATCGAGTCCGGCGATGATCCCAACCGCCGGGAAGAACGTCTGCTCGATGTGATGCCCAATCAAGTTCGGTTCACGTATGACGTTCATGAGATCATCGACCTGATCGTGGACGACGGAAGATTCTTTGAGCTTCAGGAAGACTTTGCCACCAACATGGTAATCGGCTTTGCCCGGTTCGACGGCATGGTTACAGGTATCGCCGCAAATAATCCCGATGAACTGAGCGGCATTATGGAACCGGACTCCTCCGACAAATATGACCGCTTTTTGATGTTTCTTGATTGCTTCAACATTCCCTTGCTGACCATGTCCGACACCACGGCTTTTCCTCCCGGCGACCGGTGGGAGCGCATGGGGGTTATCCGTCATGGCGCCAAGAACCTCCACGGCTATTCCAACCTGACGACGCAGAAGATCACTCTTGTACTGCGCCGGTCCTATGGCGGGTCGAACATCGTTATGGGCAGCAGCAAGATGGGGCCGGATTTTATTTATGGTTGGCCCACGACTGAGTTTGACCCGACCGGCACTGAGATGATGGTCCACGCAGTGTTCGACAAGGAACTGGCCAAGGCCAAGGAAGAGGGCAACTACAATGAACTATTCGAGTTTTATGTGAGTATTCTTCGCGAAATGTTCAGTGTCATGACGATGGGTAAGATATTCACTCACTGGTATACAGTTCATGAAGTCATCGACCCGAGAGATTCACGCTCACGGATCATCAAGGCGCTCCGCGCATCGGTCGACAAACGAGAGGAAACGCCGGAGAAGAGGCGATATATTAAACCGGCGTGAGTAGGAAGAAGAAGCAAAGGGAATCCCGCGAAGCGCGGGGCTTCGCGGACTCAGCCTACGGATTACACGGATTACACGGATTCAGAGAAGGAGAAAAAGAAGATTTCTTGGAACACGAATTACGCGAATGATCAGCTTCCTTTTGTCATTCCCGCCTTCGCGGGAATGACGTAACAGTATTCAGTTTCTTTGGCTTTCACGAGGAACCAGGAACGAGGAACCAGGAACAATCTCGTAGGAGATTTTGGCGACATGGGCAAACGGATGGAAGAAGCGATTAAACGCTACAGACAAATTCAGGAGAAGAACCAAATTGGCGGCGGCATCGAGCACATCGAACGGCAGCACGGCCGCGGCAAGCTGACCGCAAGGGAAAGAATCGGGATTCTCATCGACGCAGGCTCTTTCGGCGAGATAGGTTCGTGCGTGAACACCACGGGGGCTCGCATTGACGGCCGCTTTACCGACGCGCCCTGCGACGGGGCAGTCGTGGGGACAGCGAAAGTCCATGGCCGCACGATTATGATCTACGCCTCGGACTTCACCGTTCTGGGCGGCTCGACCGGTCTTCAGCATATTATGAAATACTCCCACTGTTTGGAATTAGCGGCTCTGTGGGGCATTCCCATTGTGAACCTTCTTGATTCGTCGGGTGGGCGACTGGGGTACCGTGACGTGGCCCTTGCGGGGATGGATTGGATGTTTCGCTTAGAGTCTCTGTATTCGGGCGTCATTCCGCAGATTACCGTGCTGATGGGCCCGTGCATCGCCGGCGGAGCATATATCCCGACATTATGCGACTTCCTGTTCATCAGCCGAATCTCCGGCAACCTGTGGCTGGGCGGTCCGCGTCAAACCGCTGCGGCTACGTCCGAAAAGATTGATCGCAACGTGGGAGGAGCCGACTATCACATGCAGTTGAGCGGCACATGCGACCTTGTGGGCAAGGACGATAAAGAAACCATTTTGGCGTGCCGCGAACTGCTCCGGTATTTGCCTCAGAACTATCGTGAGAAACCGTCCGCATGGGAGCGGAAAGACGATGCCGGACGAGAAGTAGGCAACCTGGTTGAAATCGTACCTGACGAATTCGAGCAGAAATACGATATGCACGACGTCATTCGGGAAATAGTTGACGGCGGGGATTTTTTCGAGATCAAGGACGAATACGCAAAGCAGCTAATTACGGGATATTGTCGCTTTAATGGTGAAGTAGTCGGTCTAGTGGCCAATAACCCCGCCGAAGGCCGCAGCATCTATGAAGTCAACGCATGCGATAAATACTACCGCTTTTTGCAAGCGCTGGACGCTTATAATACGCCACTTGTCAATCTTGTGGATACACCGGCTGCGGTTCCCGGCGAGAAAGAGGAAGCCCGGGGACTACTCCGGCATATCGGCAAGATTGTCAACGTTTACGCCACGGCCACCATCCCCAAGATCGGCGTGGTTCTGCGTGAGGCGTATGCCGATTCCGGGAGCATGATACTAAGCGGCCTTAAAGGGCTGGGCGCGGACCTCACTTACGCATGGCCTATTGCGCGGTTTGCGGTTGAGGTTTCCGACATGAACTATAAAGAGGTCTACGGGAAAGGGATCGAAGAAGACGCGTATGAAGCCTATTTGAGCGGATCGCGTGAAAAAGTGGACGTCTTTGATGCGGCTCACTCATGGACCGCTCAGGTGGTCGATGAGATCATCGAACCTAAAGATACGCGGAAGAAAATCATCCAAGCGCTGGATATTACCAGGAACAAGGTGGAGAAGCGGCCGCCCAGAGCCAAGAAGCACGGCTGTTCTCCGACATGAGCCGCGCTGGCAGCGCCTGACCCATTTGCGCGGGGTTGGTTGGAAGAAAGGCGAGGCCACATTCTTCTTATCATTCCCGCGAAGGCGGGAATCCAGATTGGTTGTCGGCCGCTTACTAAATGGATTTCCGCTCTCACGGGAGGCATTCGGTTGCTTTGGATTTAACCGGCAACCGGAAACGAGAAACCAGAAACCGTTTTCTTGGTATCGCCGATTCAGTTGTCGACTTTTGACTTTCGACCTTCAACTTTCGACTTTCTTAGGAGGAATCGCATGACTAATAAAGCCATACTGACGTGCGCGCTTACCGGTGTTCTCACGAATCCCAACATGGGCAATATTCCGGTTACTCCCGAACAAATGGCCGATGCAGCGGAACAGGCATGGAATCAGGGGGCCACGATCGTCCATTGTCATTTTCGCGACCAAAGGCCGGGCATGGGGGCGTATCCAACCTGGGAGGTCGATGTCGTCAAATCGATCATCAACGCAATCAAGGCGCGAGTGCCTCGGATTATCATCAACCAGAGCACCGGCGTAGTCGGGCCCGATATTTCCGGACCGGTGGCGTGTCTGAAGGCGGTGAAGCCGGAAATGGCTGCGTGCAATGCCGGTTCATTGAACTACCTCAAACTCAAGGAGGACGGCACATGGGCCTGGCCGCCGATGGCTTTTGATAATCCTGTGGAGAAGGTGCAGGCTTTCCTTGATGTTATGACTGCCAACGACATCGTTCCCGAGTTCGAGTGCTTCGATTCCGGCATCGTGCGTAGTGTGGCCTTATATAAGAAGGCCGGCATGTTTCAAGGGGACCCGCACATATCGTTGGTTATGGGCGTGGCCAGCGGACAGCCGGCCAAACCGGAATGGGTGCCGCTTTTGAAAAATGAAATGCTGCCGGGCAGCCATTGGCAGGTAATCTGCGTCGGCCGGAAGGAAGTCTGGGACCTCCAGCGGAAGGCTCTGGAGGAAGGCGGCAACGTACGCACAGGGTTGGAAGACACGTTCTACCTGCCCACCGGCGAGAAAGCGAAGAGCAATGGGGAATTGGTCGAGGCTCTGGCTAAGATCACACGCGAAGTAGGGCGGGAGATCGCTACGGCTGAGGAAGCGCGCGCGATTCTGGGACTTAAGAGGTGACGGGCTGTTGTCTGCAAATAGAGATTCTTCGCTTCGCTCACAATGACGTGAGATTCGTGGGTTGACTGCCAAGAATGACGCGTGGTTATCAACGCTTGGGCAACGGGTAGCCAAGCGATGATCGTTATGAACGAGGAGAGACGAGCATGAGTGAAAACCAAGAGGTCCTTTATGACGTCAAGGATAGAGTGGCAACCGTCACCATTAACCGGCCTGAACGGCGCAATTCACTGAATCCAAATGTTATTGAAGGTCTGGACAAATATTTCGATCAGGCCGGCGCCGACTCAAACGTTTCAGCAATCATTCTAACCGGCGCTGGTGGTAATTTTTGCTCTGGCGCGGACCTGGGCGGTGGCTTCAAAGCCGAGCAGTCCTTTCTTGACATGCATTATGACCGGAAAAATTACGCTGATCTTTTAGTTAAAATGAATAAGTGCAAGAAGCCGATATTGGCGGCCATCGAGGGTTACTGTCTGGCCGGAGGGATGGGGCTTTGCCTGTCCAGCGATGTGGTCATCGCCAGTGAGAAAGCTCAGTTCGGCGTGCCGGAAATCAAGCGGGGCCTCTGGCCTTATATGGTCTCGGCCGCGCTCATCCGCAATGTAGGCCGGAAAAAAGCGGCCGAATTGTGCATGACCGGAGAGCGTATCCCGGCGGCCGAGGCGGAGCGCATCGGCATGATCAACCATTGTGTGCCCGAGAACTTGTTTCGGGAAAAAGTGTTGGAGATGGCAAAGAAGCTGTCATCATACAGTCCGGCCGTTATGGGGCTCGGGAAATCCTCATTCTACCAGATTGCGGACATGACCATGAGTGACGCCTTAGGCTTTCTCCATTCGCAACTGACTATTAATACGCAGGTGGAGGACTTGATGGAAGGCATTGCCGCATTCATGGAGAAGCGCGACCCCGTGTGGAAAGGACGATAGGAGGAAACAGGTTTTGAACAAGAGAATTGAAGTACGTGCGCCGATGTCCGGAGTGTTCTATAGAAGGCCGGCCCCCGATCAGCCGGCGTACGTTGAGGTTGGCGACACGATCAAAAAGAAGCAGGTTCTTGCGTTACTCGAAACAATGAAGGTCTATCAGAAGATCAAGGCGCCGGCTGACGGCAAGATCATCGAAATCGTAGTTGATAATGAATCACCGCTGGCGGACGGGGATCTGATATTGGTTATTGAAACCTTGTGAGGTCGGGAGCCGATGTTATCCAAGATATTGATAGCCAATAGAGGCGAGATCGCCGTCAGGGTCGCACGCGCCGCGAGAGAGATGGGCCTGCGCAGCGTGGCGGTGTATTCGGAAGCCGATAGGAACAGTTTACATGTCCGCCAGGCCGACGAGAGCGTATGTATCGGTCCACCCATGAGTGCGCTGAGTTATCTTAATATCGGGGCCATCATCAAGGCAGCAAAGCAAACGGGTGCGCAGGCGGTTCATCCCGGTTACGGGTATCTGGCCGAAAACGGAGAATTTGCCTGCGCCTGTAAAGACGCTGGTCTGGTATTCATTGGTCCGACACCGGAAAGCCTGAATCTGTCTGGTGATAAGATCAAGGCTAAAGCGGTTGTGAACCGGGCCGGTGTGCCCATCGTTCCATCAAGTCCCGACGGAGTAAGAACGATTGATGAAGCGGTCGCGTTCGCTTCCGAAGTAGGTTATCCGGTAATGGTGAAGGCCTCGGCCGGAGGCGGAGGCCGCGGTATTCGCGTGTGTCAGGATCAAGACACTTTGAGGGAAGAGTTGCCGGTGGCGAAGGCGGAAGTGAAAGCGGCCTTCGGAGACGACTCGTTGTATATTGAAAAATGTCTGGTTGATCCGAGACACATTGAGTTTCAAGTTCTGGCCGATAAATTCGGCAACGTCACCCATCTGGGGGAAAGGGAGTGCTCGATTCAGAGGCGCTACCAAAAACTGATTGAAGAGGCGCCGTCAACGGCAATGACACCTGAACTGCGTGAGGCTATGGGGCAGGCTGCCATTAAAGCAGCAAAAGCCGTGGATTACTTTAATGCGGGCACGGTTGAATTCTTGCTCGACCGTGAAGGCAACTTCTATTTCATGGAGATTAACGCGCGCATCCAGGTGGAACATCCAGTCACGGAGATGGTCACCGGCGTGGACCTGGTTAAAGAGCAGATTCGGCTGGCGAATGGCGGTAAACTGGAATACAGTTTCGACGACATACGCCTGAGAGGTTGGGCCATCGAGTGCAGGATTAACGCCGAGAATCCGGACCTCAACTTCTTGCCTTCACCGGGAACCATTAAAGAATACCGTCCTCCATGTGGCTCCGGCGTCAGACTGGACACTCACCTCTATCAGGGATATGAACTGCCGATATATTATGACTCCCTCGTGGCCAAACTCATCGGATACGACCTGACAAGAGATGGGGCTATTCGCGTTCTGAAGAAGGCTCTCCGGGAGTTTGTGATTCAGCCGGTGAAAACCACAATCCCCTTGTATGTGAAAATTCTCGATGACCCTGCGTTTCAGCGAGGAGATATCCATACCGGCTATATCAAGAAATTCGTTCCTGACGACGATGATGATGAGGAGGAATAAAGGATTTTGGGGGGAAAAGGGGAAAAAAGGGGAAAAGGAGAATGTCCCATCGTTGCAGCCGCCACTATATTCGCACATGCGGACGGTTCTCCAATGCTTATGTCGTATGTTGTCAATGAAGCGGCACACCGGGGTTGAAAGGGATGACGAGCGCTGCCTCCTTGGAATGTTTTGACGGTATCGAGGCTTGTGCAAATTGTCTTGGAAGCCTTCGAGACAGGTTGCGCGTTTTTATGTTGCCGCGTTGGATGCAGACATGGAGACAGGCTTTCAAGCCGGATGATGAACTCTATGTGTGTTTGATTCGGATGGGCAATGAAGTAATGGGCGTTGTCCCGCTGTCTATCAATGGCACAATGGCCTCATTCGTAGGCTGTGCCGATGTTTGCGACTACTTGGATTTCGCCGTGGAGTCCGGACACGAAAAGGAATTCTACAGCGCTCTTCTCGATAATCTGGAAGAACGGCATATAACAGAACTTGATTTAAGATGTCTGCGACCGGAATCAACCGTGTTGTCCCATTTGGCGGCCATAGTGCAAGAGCGAGGTGGAGTATGCTCCATCGAGCGGGACGGAGTGTCGCTGGAAATGGATTTGCCCGGCGACTGGAATGAATACCTGAATATGTTGAATGGACAACAGCGACACGAAATCAGGCGCAAGTTAAGAAGGCTGAGCGAGAAGGCCGACGTGCGATTTGTTATCATGGAGAACCCTGTCGAGATAACGGACCAGTTAGACTGCTTTCTCAAGATGTTTCGCGAAAGCCGGACGGACAAGGCTGCTTTCATGACCCCTCAGATGGAGTCTTTTTTCCGGTTGATGATACGAGCCATGTCCGAAGAAGGGATCATCAAACTCTTTCTCCTCAAGCTGAACGACTCTCCCGCGGCGACGGTTCTCTGTTTCGACTACTATGGAACAATGTATCTCTATATTAGCGGATATGATCCCCGATACGGCTCGTTGAGCGTCGGGTTGCTCTGCAAGATTCTCAGTATCGAGCACAGCATCAAGCTCGGCCGTAAGAAGTACGACTTCCTGAAAGGCACCGAGCCGTACAAATATCGGTTAGGCGGCAAGGAAGTTCCTCTGTCGAGATGCAGGATTTCTTTTGGATAAGTTTACGTGTCAGAAACCGCATTAGGAGCGCCCTACTCCACTGCGCGGGGTTGGTTGGATAAGAAACCCGAGGCCACAACCTCCTTATCATTCCCGCGAAGGCCGGACTCCGGATTGGTTGTTGGCCGCTTACTAAGTGGATTCCCGCTTTCGCGGGAATGACGCAACATATTCAGGTTTGTGGTTTTAACCATGA
>CAYVDS010000104.1:16750-18323 GCA_964450145.1 uncultured bacterium | reverse complement strand
GAAAAATATGTCCAGTGCTCAGTTGCTGAAATCAGGGTTAATATTCTTAAATGGACTAATCTCCCTCATGAGACTGTCCCATGCTTTTGTAGGTGCGAATTTATTCGCACAAGCGAGGCGAAAATAGGCCGGAAATACCACGCGAATAAATTCGCACCTGCGATGACCTGCCCCAAGAACGTAATATGTTCGCTTTTCATTCGTGTTATTCACTATTTCATTCGTGCCATTCGTGTTCCGCCTCTTCTTCTTTCACCTTTTCACCTTTTCCCCCATTATCTATAAGTAAATCGGCTGCATGTCGAAGTTAGCGATGTCGAGCGTCCTCTCCAATCTGGGTATCAACTGTATGCCATACGAAAACAAGTAGGGAAAAATATTGAGCGCTCTTTCCTGCTCTCTTCCCTCAGGCAACAGGTGCGTCTTAAGCTTCTCGACTTGCTGCTCGACAACTTCGGGGTTGATTCCCTCCGCCTGCGCAAGCCGGTCCCGAAGCTTGTCCATATCGTAGCCGATCTTCCTCTTAAGTTTGTCGACCGGATCAACAAGCGTAGGATCGACGTTGCTCACTTCGCGCCTGAACTCATCGAGAATCACTTGTATGCTGTCAAGTTTTCGGTCGCAGGATTGCACGATGGGCGACTCTGTCCCTTTCGATGGAATCGCCTTGAGCAGTTCTTTTCTGCCCTTGCGCGCGTCCTCTATGCCGAGCCCATACCTCTGAAGAATCTTGGCGATTTTCGGCTCGACGAGCACGACGCGGCTCCTCGGATATATCACCGGCATGACGAGGTCGAAGAACGAATATGTGTTGCGCATCTGCGCGAAGTAGGCTATCTCGCCCGGGCCGCCCACGTAGGCAATTGTCGGGAGAATATGATCCTGCGCGAGCGGCCTCAATACTGCGCTCGGGCTGAAGCGCTGCGGCTCCTCCGCGAGCATGTCGAGCATCTCAGTCTGATCGTACTCAAGTCCGGTACGGTCGATCAGGAATTTATCCTGCTTGAAGCGGACTTTGTTTCGCCGCCCCTGAGCATAGAAGAAGAAGTTCACGTCGTCCACTTTGCGGTCTATTTGCTGATGATAACCGAGCGCCTTGAGCTGAGCGCCGGCCTCGTTGATGAGACGCGAAGAGCGCAGTGGCATCTTTATCTCGCGTCCTATCACGGGCCGCGCGAGCTCGCGGCACGGAGGCAGATGGGCGTCGAAGACAATTAACCCGTAAGGATTGAACAGAGCCTGTATGAGATGCGAGAACCAGTCGGCGAGCGAGTAGCACCGGCCTAGCGAATTGCGAAGCAAGCCCACCAAGTACGGTTTGAACTCGCTCTCGTTTGTATCTCCCGCCATAAGGTCGATGAGGAAATTGATTGGCGGCTCGAGAGGAATGTCGAATATGGATTTGCCTTCGACATCCGCCTTGGGCTCATACAAAAGGCTGATCACGCGGCTGTCGCGGTTGATGATCTCTACGTGACGCGCTTCCTGAAAGTCGTGGTCTTCGGAAGCGTTCCAGAAAATGGGAACGGCGTTAACGCCGAAGTGGTCCGTGATGTGCCGAGCGAGCTTTATC
>CAYVDS010000104.1:8418-16740 GCA_964450145.1 uncultured bacterium | reverse complement strand
AGCCAAGGTTATTATTATCAGCCAGCATATTCTCTTTATCGCGGTGAGCGTTTTATAGATTGTGTAAAGAGGCCCCGTGAAAATGCCCGGCTGCTGGCCGGTGACGATCGCCATCGCTCCGTCCGACCCGAGTTTCTGGATATTCGCGATCGTCTCGTCACTGCAATCCATCCGCTTGTTATAAAGCTTAATCTCGTTGAGCTGGCTTTCATTGAAACGCCGCTGCTGCGTTCCGCGCAATTCATGCAAAGCGGCTGCCAGGTCGCGAGGATCGTATCGGAAGAACTGGCGAAGCTTATGAAAATCGTTGCAGTAGTCAGCAAACAGCTCACGCGCCTGATTCATTACAAACCGGTTCCCGGTTCCTTGTTCCTAGTTCCTGGTTGAAAACAAACATCTGAATATCATTCATCTTTGCCTATTGTTTCCCTTTTCACCTTCCCCGTTTCCCCTTTTCCCCCACCTTAACGAGCTGCATCATGTTTGTTGTGCCGCTCACACCCAGGGGATACCCGGCGGTAATGATTATGCTATCGCCGTTTCGAACCATTTTCCGCCTGCGAAGTTCCTGAACGATGTTCGCGATCATCGAGTCGACCGTTTTCGCCTTCCGAACGCAGATGGTCTGAACTCCCCAGCACAGGCTCATTCGCGTCAATATCTCGGGGTTATGGGTAGCGGCAATTATGGGCGCTTCAGGCCGATAGCTCGATACTTGCTGGGCCGTGAAGCCGGAGGAAGTGAAGCATACAATGAAGCGCGTGCGCAAGTGCCGGGCCGTTGTGTCGGTCGCCTGGCCTATTGCGTCTTCGAAACTGTCGATTACGCCGGAGCGGCGGAAAACTTTCTTCTCTATTTCGATCACGCGCGTATCCGCTTCCTCGGCTATGCGCGCCATCATCTTGACCGCGTGCACCGGATAATCTCCCACCGCCGTCTCGCCCGAGAGCATGACCGCTCCCGTGCCGTCGTATATGGCGTTGACGACGTCGGAGGCCTCGGCCCGGGTAGGGGTCGGCTGCCGTATCATCGATTCAAGCATCTGCGTGGCTGTTATCACAGGCTTGCCCGCCTCGATGCATCGCATTATCAGGTCCTTTTGGATTTGCGGAACCTTCTCAGGCGCCATCTCGACTCCGAGGTCGCCTCGCGCAATCATGATGCCGTCAGCGACCGAGATAATGCCGTCGATGTTTGTAAGCGCGTCCGGTTTTTCAATCTTTGCGATGACGGGAATTTTGGCGCCCAGTTTTCTCAGCATGTTCTTCAGGAACTTTATATCGTCCGGCCGCCGCACAAAGCTCATTGCGAGGTAGTCGAGCCCGAGACGCACCGCAAACCGAACGTCCTCCTTGTCTTTTGGAGTAAGCGACGGCGCTGACACCTTGACGCCCGGAAGGTTGATGCCCTTATGGGCGCGCAATAGTCCGCCGTACACGACACGGCAATGAATGTCTCGGTTCTCGACTTTGACGACTCGAACTTCCATCGAGCCGTCATCGAGCAGAATCCGGTCGCCCGCTTTGACATCTTTATGGAGCTCTGGGTACGTAGTCGAGATGGTGTCACCCGCTCCCTTTATCTTCCGGGTTGTTATGACGAGAGCGCCTCCCTGCCGTAGGTTAAGTGGCCCATCGGCCAGATCGCCAGTTCGAATTTTCGGGCCCTGCAAGTCGCCGATGATACCGACGGGTTTGCCGAGCCTGTCGCCCAGTCGCCGGATTTTCCGGAAATTGCGCTCGTGGTCGGCATAGCTGCTGTGCGAGAAGTTAAGCCGGGCGACGTCCATGCCCGCTTCCATCATCTTGCGGAGCACGCCCTCGTCGCTCGAACTGGGACCAATTGTTGCAACTATTTTTGTTCGGCGCATTTGGTCTCGACCCTGGTGATTACACGATTGGTCTGTATGAAACCGGAATTCCCTTCTTTGCGCCCTGGTGGGTGGGCTTCATCTTCATTCCACGACAACGCAATCCAGCTCTTTAACGGCTTCTTCGTTCAGCTCGACGCCGAGGCCGGGGGTATCTGGAATCTCGAAGTAACCATTGACGGCCTTTTTCTCAAGTGGCTTTGTGACCAGCGAATAGTGTTCGTCGCTGAAATAGGGGAACCATTCCTGAATCAGGAAATTGGTCATGCATGCATCGAGCTGGACGGCTGCGGCGGTCGCGACCGGTCCGGCGCAATTGTGCGGGGCGACTACGAGGTTATATGTCTCGGCATATGTCGCAATCTTCTTGGTCTCAGTCAATCCGCCGGCGAGGCCGATGTCGGGCTGCAAGAAATCGAGCACTTGCTCCTCGATGTATTTGCGAAAATGGTAGCGGCTGTAAAGCCGTTCGCCCGCCGCGATGGGAACGTTGATGTTCTCGGAGACTTTCTTCATGCAATCTACGTTAAGGGCGTCAACAGGCTCTTCATAGAAGAACGGCGCGAGTTCCTCGAGTCGTTTCCCCACCTGAATGGCTGACGTGGTTCCGAGGTTGCCGTGACATTCTATGAGAATGTCGACGTCTGAACCAACCGCCTCGCGAACAGCTTTGACGCGATTGTACACGCACTGCGCCATATCTTTCTCGATGACGCGGCCCGGGTAACCCCAACTGCCGTCTGGCCTGATGGCGAAGGGGTCGAATTTCATTGCGGTATATCCGTCGTTAACGACCCTGCGGGCAGCCTCGGCATATTCCTGCGGTTCTGCGGCGCCGACGTACCAACCGTTTGCGTAAAGGCGAATGCGGTCGCGGCACTTGCCACCGAGTAGTTCATAGGCGGGGACTTTCAATGCTTTACCCTTTATGTCATATAAAGCCTCGTCGATGGCGCTCATTGCGCCGTACACGACCGGGCCGCCGCCCTGCCCCCAGAAAGTGTCGCGGAACATTCTGTCCCATATGTATTCGATCCGGAAGGGGTCCTCGCCAAGCAACAGGAAGGCGGCGATTTCCTTCACCATCCGCGCTCCGGCCTCACCGCCGAGACCGTACGCGAGCGCCACTTCTCCTATGCCGGTAGTTCCTTCGTCCGTGTGAATGCGCGTCATGACCGGGCTCATCCATGCGCGCGGCGGCTTAGCCGTGAAAATCTCTATCTTGACTATCCTCATGGGTTCTCCTCTCGCAAATTTACAGTTCCCGGTTTACGGTTCGCGGCCCAGTTCGTCTCGTCAAGTGGTTCGCCGGACACAAAGCTTATCACTAACCATAGGTAAAAGACAAATCGCCACTTATTTCCACTTATTTCCATTTGGGCAACACGCCCTAATAATTTGTTGAAAAAATCGGACGTGATTGGTATAATCGTCTAACAACTTGGCGGTGAATGGTTTCTGCAACTCGGCCGCATACTACAAGAGGAGAGAGCTATGGCGGTTCTGAAACTTGTTTTCGGGCGAGATGTGCTGCAAACCTATGACATGGACAAAGGCAAGATGCTTATCGGCAGGGCGGAGGACTGCGACGTCGTGATTGACAATCTGGCGGTATCTCGTCATCACGCCATGATCGAAAAGAAAGAAGGAGTATTCACGATCAACGATCTTGACAGCAATAACGGCACGTTCGTCAACGGCCAGCGAATCGAGAAGCCTGCCGCGCTGAACTTCGGCGACGAGATAGGCGTCGGCAAGCACATCCTCGTTTTCGAAAGCAGCGTCAAGAAAGCGCAGACGACTCCGGTATCTTCAGTCGCAGGGGCGCTGCCCGACATGGATTTACCCGAGCGCGGGACAATGTTTGTCGAGCCCGAGAAGATGCAGAGAATCCAGAAGAAAGTCTCCACTGCCGGAAGGGCGCACTTGCTCACGAAAGGTGTTTCAGACCCCAAAGGTATGATGCCTCTTGAGAAAAGCGATATTGTTTTTGGGAAAGCGGAAGACTGTGACGTGAAGATCAAAGGGTTCTTCGCTTCGCGCCGCCATGCCATACTCAGCCGCCTGGAAAAAGGGTTCCAGCTCACCAACCTCGCGGTGCTCTCACCCACCCGCGTTAACGGAACGCGGATCGAGTCGTCGTTCCTCGTCGATGGCGACGAGATCGCAATGGGCAAATCGAAGTTTATCTTTCGCTCGGAGCGGTAACGAAACAGGGGAAAGTTGACGAAAAAAAGAGAATGTCTTGCTCCACTTGCAAGAGCGTAGAAAATCGGGGACACGATGCCGCATCGTGTCCCCGTTTCTCAACTGAATCGCCGAACCGTGACGCGATACAGAGGCTGTCCGGGCATTCTTCACCCCTTGGCCGAACCCACCTTGCTGAAGCTTATCTGGCTGTCCTGACTGCCAACCTCGATGGAGTCGCCTTCGTGAAATTCGCCTCTGAGTATTCGTAACGCGAGCGGGTCGAGAACCATCCGCTGGATCGCCCTCTTCAGGGGACGCGCGCCATACGCCGGATCGAATCCTTCTTCCGCCAGCAGCTTCGTCGCGCTTTCGGTCAGCTTTAGATCCACCCTTTTCTCGCTTAGCCGCTTCTTCACGTGGGCAATCTGGATTTCGACAATCTGTTTTATTTCTTCTCTGCCAAGGCTGTTGAACACGATTATGTCGTCAACACGATTGAGAAACTCAGGCCTGAACTGTCTCTTGAGGGCCTCCGCCATCAACTCGCGCGCCTTTTCGGGATCTCCGTTGAGTTCCGCCAGGTACTGGCTGCCGACGTTCGATGTCATGATGACAACTGTATTCTTGAAATCGACGGTGCGCCCCTGACCGTCGGTCAGACGACCGTCGTCGAGGATTTGCAGCAGCACGTTGAAGACGTCGGAATGCGCCTTCTCAATCTCGTCAAATAACACGACGCTGTACGGTTTTCTCCGCACTGCCTCGGTGAGCTGGCCGCCCTCCTCGTAGCCGACGTAGCCGGGAGGCGCCCCCATCAAGCGAGCGACGGTGTGCCTCTCCTGATACTCGCTCATGTCGATGCGAATCATGGCGGATTCGTCGTCGAAAAGGAACTCGGCGAGCGCGCGCGCCAACTCGGTCTTGCCCACGCCGGTGGGCCCGAGGAAAATGAAAGAGCCGATAGGCCGGTTGGGGTCCTGCAAACCAGCCCGTGCGCGGCGCACGGCGTCCGAGACGGAACGAATCGCGTGGTCCTGCCCCACAACGCGCTTGCGCAGGCGCTCGTCCATGTGAACGAGTTTTTCCATTTCGCCCTCGAGCAGTTTCGCCACCGGGATGCCTGTCCATTTGGCCACGATCTCGGCCACGTCCTCCGCATCGACTTCCTCTTTCAGGAAGCTGCCCGTTTTCTGGATCTCTGCCAGCTTCTTGTTCTCGGCCTCCATCTGTTTCTGGAGTTCGATGAGCCGACCATAGCGTATTTCCGCGACGCGGTTGAGGTCGCCCGCGCGTTCCGCTCGCTGCTCCTCCGTCCTGGCGCGCTCTATCTGTTCCTTGATCTCGCGAACGTGCTTGATAGATTCTTTCTCCAGTTGCCACTTCGCCTTCATTTGCGAACTCTGCCCTTTGAGTCCGGCTAGTTCTTTCTCGAGCTTTTCGAGCCGTTCCTTCGAAGCCTTGTCGCGTTCCTTCTTCAGGGCCTGCTTTTCTATTTCGAGCTGCATGATCCGGCGCTCGACCTCGTCGATTTCGGTCGGCATGCTGTCGATTTCGATACGGAGCCGCGAGGCGGCTTCGTCTATCAGGTCAATTGCTTTGTCGGGCAGGAACCGGTCGGAAATATAGCGATGCGAAAGGACTGCCGCCGCCACGAGCGCCGCATCCTGGATGCGCACGCCATGATGCACTTCATAGCGTTCCTTCAGTCCGCGGAGAATCGCGATGCTGTCTTCGGCGGAAGGCTCTTCGACAAGAACCGGCTGGAACCGCCGTTCCAGCGCTGCGTCTTTCTCGATATATTTTCTGTACTCGTCAAGCGTGGTCGCCCCAATGCAGCGTAACTCGCCGCGCGCAAGCGCCGGCTTCAGCATGTTCGATGCGTCAACCGCGCCTTGCGCCGCGCCCGCGCCCACGAGCGTGTGCAACTCGTCGATGAAGAGGACGATCTTACCCTCGGAATCCTCTATCTCGCGTAGGACAGCCTTAAGGCGTTCCTCGAATTCACCCCGGAACTTTGAGCCCGCAATCAGTGCGCCGAGATCAAGCTGAACGAGACGTTTGTCCTTCAATCCTTCGGGCACATCTCCCGCAACCATGCGCTGGGCAAGACCCTCCACAATCGCCGTTTTCCCCACGCCAGGCTCCCCGATGAGGACGGGGTTGTTTTTCGTGCGGCGCGAGAGCACCTGCATCAGCCGCCGAATCTCGTCGTCGCGGCCGATGACGGGATCGAGCTTCCCTTTCTGGGCAAGCTCAGTGAGATCGCGGCTGTAGCGCTTGAGCGCCTGATATTTTTCTTCGGGCGACTGATCGGTAACGCGCTGGGTTCCCCTTATTTCAACGAGTACCTTGTATACGTTATCCCTCGTGACGCCGTGCTCGCGGAGCAACCGCGCCGCCTCACTCGCCTTCTCGCCCTCGGCTATTGCGATAAGCAGGTGTTCCGTACTGATGTATTCGTCTTTGAGCTGTTGCGCTTCCGCCTGTGCGCGGTTAAACACACGCGACAACGCATTCGAGATGTGAACTTGCCCGCCCCCCTCGCCATAGACTTTAGGCATTTGACGTACAATCTCTTCGAGTCGGCTATCCACCAGCTTCGGGTCGACCTCAAGCTTCTGAAGGATCGGAGCGACGATACCCTCTGGCTGACGAAGCAAAGCCAACAGCAAGTGCTCGGGCTCCATCGCCTGTTGACTATATTGCTCAGCAATCTGCTGAGCGTCTTGTACGGCCTCTTGCGCTTTTATTGTTAACTTTTCGAGTCGCACAGATTAATGTCTCCTCGCAAGAAACGCTTTATGGTTTCGAGTTCATGGTTTCTGGTTAAATGACAATAAAGTTGAGTACATCGCGCTTTTAGCAAGTGCAATCTGGATGCCAACTCCTAGCACAGATATAACTATAATGGCATCAATATATTATACGCCTGGGATTAGGCGTGACAGACCTTAATAGACAAAATTGCTTCAAAATGATACAGTTTCATAGAGCTAATCTAACACATTGGTATGAAGGGGATTATGAGAGAGCACGAATAGCCTATTGCAGTACGGTCTGTTCTTAGTGTATGATGGAGCACAAAGGAACACGGAACACGCAATAGCTTTCATGGAAATCAAAATGCTGACTGTGCGAGTGTTTGTTATTGGATTATTGCTGAGCGCATTGATTCTTGGATGCTCAACCCTGCCGGTGGCGATGCAGCCGGAGATTCAGGAAGTTCATCCACGAATCACCGCCATCGATTTTAGCGGCGTCAACATGACCTTCGACGTCGACGTTAACAATCCTCTTCCTGTCCCTCTATCAGGTCGCCAGTTTCGCTACGGGATTCAGATTCAGGGGTCCGATTTCATCAGTTCTGAACTGAACACTCCAGTGGAAATCCCGGCGAACGGAGTGGGGACAGTCGCTCTTCCCATTCGTGCGTCGTATCACGACTTGTGGCGCACCTATCAGAACCTCAGCGATTCCTCCGAAGTCCGTTATAAACTTCATGGCGCCATCGTCCTTTCAGGTCTCGGGCGGTCGTTCGAGGTTCCCGCGGAGCATTCTGGCGCCATCCCGATCCTCCGACCGCCTTCTCTGACTGCCGTCAGAGTTCGGCTCGCCGATGTCTCACTGAGTAAAGCAAAGATTATAGTCGACTCTGAAATCAAGAACCCGAATGTTTTCCCTCTCGGCATCCGGAACCTTCAATACACGCTTGATCTGGGAGACGTACAAGTGGGCGATCTCACCGCGTCATCAATTGGCTCTGTCGGTGTGGGGCAGACGCAGCAATTCGATCTCTCAGGAGACGTGTCGGCTTCGAATGGCCTGATCAAACTGCTCATGAGCGGGGTTACGACCAAGCCGGAGATCGCGGCGACGGGTTCAATTCAAACCCCGTACGGCCCCGTGAGATTGCCGAAAAAATAAATTCCCTTGCAAATTAGGGACAGCCCCTATGCGACGGGTCTGTCCCTAATTTCCGCTTGCTGAAAATAATAATCGGGGGCCCCATGCGGCATGGCGCCCCCGATTATTCCAAATGCAATTACGCGCTGAAACCGTTGTCGGGTATCTCGATGCAGCTTCGGTCCCGATTCTCGATGATCTTGGCCTTCATTTCGACGCCCGGCAGGATATTGTTCGCGAAGAACGTGGCCGCGTGAATCTTCCCTGAATAGAAGGCATAATCCGCGCTGTCGGCGGCAATGCTTTTCATTTTTTCCGACGCGATCGCAGCCTGTTCGATGAGCTCGCGCGCTATGACT
>CAYVDS010000104.1:5861-8408 GCA_964450145.1 uncultured bacterium | reverse complement strand
GTGGAGATAGCGGGGCGCAATGGACCTCACATAGTAGAGGTCGCCTTCCATCGCGAAGCCGGCAATCTTCATCGTGGAGTCAAGCAGGATCGATTTCGCATTGTCGAGTTTCTCCGCAAGAGCTCCCACTTTCCCGTTGGCGCGCACGTTGCCGATAAACTCGTCGAGGTATGCCATGTAGCTCTGCATGAGCGCGCCACCGCCGATGTTGAGCTTGCGCCCGATAAGGTCGGCGGCCTGAATGAAGTTGGTGCCCTCGAAGATCATCGCTATCCGCGCGTCGCGACAGTACTGTTCCACCGGATATTCCTGGCAGTAACCATACCCGCCATAACACTGCATCGCGACAGAAGTCATCTCGAAGCCCATGTCCGAACAATAAGCTTTGATGATGGGAGTCATGAGGTCAACAAATCCCTGATAGAACTTGCGCTTCTCCTCGTCCGGATGCGAGTGGGCCAGGTCCTCGAACATCGCAAGCCTGTATGCGAAAGCTCTCATCCCTTCGACCATGGATTTCTGATGCAGCAACATTCTGCGGACATCCGAATGCTTTATGATAGGCACGCGCGGGGCGTTGGGGTCCTTCATCGCCTTAACGTCGACGCCCTGAATTCTTTCCTGCGTGTATTGGACGGAGTTCTCGTATGCGGCCGCCGCTAGCGCTATGCCCTGCAAACCAGTCGTGATACGCGCTTCGTTCATCATCTGGAACATCTGCTTCATGCCCTGGTTTTCTTTATCTCCCAGCAGGTAGCCGCGGCAAGGGCCGTCTTCGCCGAAGTTCAAAGTACATGTGGCCGAGGCTTTGATGCCCATCTTGTGCTCGATGCCCGCGCAGGTGACGTTATTGAACTTGCCGACGGAGCCATCCTTATCGACCCAATACTTCGGAACGATGAACTGGCTTATTCCCTTGGTTCCGGGCGGAGCGCCTTCGACGCGCGCCAGAACGCCGTGAATGATGTTATCAGTAAGGTCGTGATTGCCGGAAGTGATGAAACACTTGGTACCCGTGATTAGATAGGTGTCACCGTCCTTCTTGGCAGTGGTCCTGATGTCGCCGACGGCGCTGCCCGCTTGAGGCTCGGTCAGACACATTGTGCCGCCCCATTGGCCGGTGTACAGTTTCTCACAGAAGAGATTCCGAAGAGCTTCGGTGCCGAAGTTCTCGACCATGTGTCCGACGCCCGGACCGGGGAAGTACAACATGAAGCCAGTGCACGCGCCGCTGAATATCTCGCCCGCCGCCATCGCGATCGCCGTCGGGAGCCCCTGGCCGCCCCATTCCTGGCTGTTTGACATCGCAATCCAGCCGTTCTCGCAGGCGAGCTTATAAGCCTTGTGGAAAGCGGCCGGCACCTTGACGTTGCCGTTCTCGAAATGAGCGCCCTCCCGATCCGCATCCTGGTTCAAGGGGCCGAGTACTTCCTGGGCGAACTTGATCGATTCGCCGATAATCATGTCGAAGTCATCGCGCGAGAAATCCTTGAACTTCTCAAGCTCGCAAATCTGCTCGATATTGAGCTGCTCATTAAGGACAAAATCAACATCACGCTTGTTAACCCGATAGTAGTTGTTCCCCATCTACGTCTCTCCTTTTGGAGGCCCGCTTCGCAGGCTTACCAGAACACAGTAGTTTTGTTCGCTGGGAGATCGAACCGGTTCCGCAGTCCGACACGCGTGGGTCCGGACAAGCATTCTGTTTCGGGGTTTTGCCGGTCCAATTTGGGCAGCGATAGTTTACCAGAAACCTCGCGAAAATTCCAGAAAATTCTTGACAAAAGGCGCATGAGACACGAAAGGCGGCTCTGCCACAGGCCCATGTAATTCGCGGACACCGTGCCACTCGGTTCCCCCGAATAAGCCAGCTCCCAAACTGATCATTTTTGTACTTCGGCTAAGCACATTGTTCCTCTCAACATGCGTCTCGCAGCGCATATGCGCAGAGTCGCTCGCGTTCTTCGCCGGGGCGACAATATCCCAAGTCTCTTTTGATGACACAGGGACCTAAGCGATTGTGCTGTAAGATGTTAGCATGTCAAGTATTCGCGGTTTTTGGGCTTGCCCCTCATGTGGACGCTCCAATCGTTCAAGTGCCCAGTTGTCGCTTCGCCTATGAGCATCTTGCTTTGGTACAGATATTGCTCTAATGTCAAAGCGCCGGCAACGCTCGGCTTGTGAAATGACCCAAGGATTGGGAGGGTGAGAGAGTGATATATTTCAAGAGTGGGAGCAAATATCGGAGAGAAGCCGACCTTCTTGAGAACCTGAGGGAAGACTTGCGCGTTCTCGAAAACTCATGGAGGAAAGGGAAAGTCGATCCGAAAAAAATCATCAAGCATTTCATCGAAATCGTCGATTCACTTCTGGATGTGGTCCGATACGAATCTCTCGACCCGTTCGAGCCGGTCTGTGTCGAGGTGAAGAACCATCTTGTGTCGGCGGCAAAGGGGAAAACTGACTTCGAAGAGCGCTTTTGGAGTCTGACATCTAGGCTGGCGGGGCTTGTGAAGGAATCTCTGGACGAGGGCAAGATTGCCCTCA
>CAYVDS010000104.1:0-5851 GCA_964450145.1 uncultured bacterium | reverse complement strand
TGCCCTCACCGGATTGGACGAATGGCGGGCGAGCTGGAAGGCAGAGTCGCCTTCGCGGCCGCCTGCGAACGGGGAGTGCTCCTATGAACAGATTGCTTCAATAGAATCCTTGTCCGCGCCTTCCAACGGTTCAGCTTCAAATATGCAGGAGGGAGAGGAAATGCCCGAAACCGTACAAATCGACCCGAAAGAACTGCTGCAAAAGGCCCAGGAGGCCTTGCTCTCCGGCGACGGCGCGAGCGCCAAGGAACTCGCGCTTAAGGCGGCCGAGCTGATTTCCAAACTCGAGACCGAAGAGGCGAGGAAAAAAGCGAAGCTTCTCCGAGCCGAACTCGAAAGGGCGATGCGCGACGAAGCCGAATCACAGGAAACCTTCAGGCATCTCAAAGACGAGATGGTCGAGCGGGAGCGGCAACTCGCGGTCCTTGCCACTCGAGTGGCCGAAGCGCAGGCGGCAAGCGAGGAGCGCCAACGCTCAAGTCAGGAGACCAAGGAGCAGATAGATAAGACCGAGGCGGAACTGGCGGCCCTGAAAGAAAAGCACAAGAATCTGCTTACCATGTATCAGGAAACCCTGCCCGCACGTGACGCGGCCCAGCGCGAAGTGATGCGCGCTAAAGTCGAGATGGAAAAACTGGACTCCGAAATCGCGGTGGCGCGAGAAACCGTCGGCGACGCCGAGAGCCATGCGGCGCAGGCTCGCCAGAACAGGACCGGTATCGAGGCTGAACTGCAGAAAGTTAAAGAGAAGGCTAAGATATAGATTTAATTAAATCGGCGGATCGAGTCACCGAGGGGAAAAAGTTCGATTGTTTTCCCCGTTCTCTCCCTTTCTGTCAGGAAAACCCTTCATATTTTTTTCCTGTAAACCTCTTGCCTGAAAGTCTCTAACGTGATAAATTATTTGTGTTAAAGGCTTCGACTTTCACTCCCGACATCTGAGAAGCCTGAGGCCTTGACTTACATCCTTGGAAATGAGACAATATTTCTCTCAATTGCTGTGACAGGGGGGATTCAAAGATGGCGAGAGCCCACAAGAAGGATATACACGAAAACGGGCCGGAAGGAAATCCGGGAAACCGGCGGGTCTTGCTGACGGGGGCATCGGGATTCACTGGCAGTTGCCTGCTCAAACGCTTGAAAGCGGACAAGCGGTATGAACGAGTGATTGCAGTCGACATACACAAGCCGCCCTTCAAATTCTCGAAGATGAAATTCTATAAGGTGGACCTGACGAATCCCCGCGCCGACGAGATGCTCATCGAAGTCCTGAACGAAGAAAAACCCGATACCGTAGTAAATGCCGGTTTCTTCCAGAGGCCGATCGAGGACACCACGTATGCGCATGAGCTCAACTCGATCGGAACAATGCACCTTCTTTCGGCCTGCGCGGAAGTCCCGGTTCGCAAGATAGTATCTGCGAGCCGAACGCTGGTGTACGGCGCCCATTTCGACAATCCTCACTACATGGTGGAGGATTACCGTCCCCGGCCGAGGATGGACTACGAGTTCCAGTTGGATAAAGTCGAGGTGGAACAGCAATTGCTCCGCTTCTGGAACAACAACCCGAACACACTTGTCGCCGTGTTGAGGCATTGCAGCATCATGGGGCCGACCGTTGAGAACTGCTGGACTCATTATCTCTCGATGCCGGTTTGTCCGACCGTGCTCGGGTACAATCCTCTGATCCAATTCATTTCAGAGGAAGACGTTATCGACGCTTTCAAGCACGCAATGGACGAAGACTTCCACGGCGTGTTCAACATCGTCGGCAAACGCGCGATTCCTCTCAGCATGATTCTGAAACTCGCAAACAAGCCCCGCTTGCCCTTGCTCTATCCGGCGGCTGAGGCTCTTTTCACTGCGCTTTGGATAACCAATATGGGGCCCTTCCCGCCCGAGCACCTTGATTTCCTGAGATACCACTGTCTCGCGGATGGTTCCAGGGCAAAAGAAGTGATGGGGTTTGAGGCGAAGAAGACGGCTTGGGAGGCCCTCGAGGATTTCTTAGAAGCAAAGCGCCTCGGGCGCGTTCGACATTTCAGGCAGCCTGAAGAATCGGCAGAAGAGGACATAGCCGAATTGGCAGGCGTTACAGAAACGGAATAATCTACCATCTCAAAGAGTTTGTTCAATGGGGGGCGAACAGTCATGACTACGGAAACCCGGAAAAAGAGAAAGGTTGAAGTTGATTCGTCCAATGGCGGAGCCAACGGCGAAGAACTTGACCTCACTCCCGAAAACGAGAGCGCCACGGCGACCAAAGCCCCGACGACCAGCGACGACGTTGCGGCGAGAATCGAAAAGAGACTCGAGGAACGCCTTGCCGGACTCGAGGAGAAACTCAAGGAGAGAATCCAGTCGGCTAAGAAAACTCGGCCCGAAGCCAGGAAATCGGACGAAATACAAAGTGACAACGGCTCTGAAGAGACGCCGGTAAAGACCAGACGCAAAGCCGCTTCTGCGCCTTCCCAGATTGCGACCAGGCGACCGCAACAGGAGAAAGGGCGTGTTCTCGACGCCTTTCTATCGCTTCTGCCCGGCCAGCGCCCTCGAGATTACGAGCAATTGATCGAAATGCTCGATCACATGGACGAATTCGGCAAGTTTTCCGACCGCGAGATAGAGAGCAGCGTCCTCGAGAAGCTCATGATGTTCCTGTACAAGAACTACTGGCGGGTTGAGACTACAGGGCTTGAGAATATCCCCAATAAGGGACGCACTCTCATTGTCGCAAACCATTCCGGCGTAATTCCTTTTGACGGCGCCATGATTGCAACCGCAATCTTCAAATATCATAAGACCCATCGTTACGCGCGGTTCATGATTGAGGATTGGTTCGGGCAGCTCCCCTTTGCGACGGCTTTCATGAACGCGGTCGGCCAGGTGAGAGCCTGCCAGGAAAATGCGGAACGGCTTCTCAGGCGGGATGAACTGGTAGGCGTGTTCCCTGAGGGAATAAAAGGGATGGCAAAAGGATTCAGAAACCGCTATAATCTGGCGCGTTTCGGCCGGGGCGGCGTGGTCAGACTCGCCATCAGAACTCGCTCGCCCGTGGTACCGACAGCCGTTGTCGGCGCCGAAGAGATTTATGTAATCCTCGGCTACGCAAACTGGCTCGGCAAATTCTTCGGAATGCCGCTGTTCCCCATCAGCCTGACGTTCCCGTGGCTCGGACCGCTCGGATTCGTTCCGCTGCCTACCAAGTGGTTTATCAACATCGGAGAGATCATCAGATACGATGAATATGATGAATCCGCCCTGAAGGACAACGTCATTATTATCCGTCTCAACAGGCAACTCCGCACAACAATACAGGATATGGTGGATTCGCTGTTGAAGAAGAGAAGGTCATTGTTCCTCGGATGATTTCATGAGATAAGGCGGGAGGGATCAACGACCCACAACAGCGCCACGCGCATTCTGGATTGAGTGGCGCTCAGTCCACATCTCCTTACCCTTGTCAGGATTTTGTCGCCAATCCGCGCTCTTGGCATTTCCCTTGCATATCTTCAGTGTCTAAAATGAATTCTGCTTCCGCCGATTCAAGGGTGCGCATCGATGGGGAACTCCTTCTTCGTGTGGGAAGCTTGACAGGAAAGGGTCACCGCAACTAGAATAAATATTCTTGCGATTATTGCGGAAGGGATGGCATTCCCGTCTGTTTGCCGGGATATCTTCATATGATCAAACCACATGGCGGACAACTGGTTAACCGAATAGTTGAGGGACTGGAACGAGAGAGCCTTGAAGAGCGGGTCTTGAATATGCCCCGCATCACCCTGAACGCTCGTGAAGTTTGCGACCTCGAAATGATTGCTATCGGCGCTATGAGCCCGCTTGAAGGCTTCATGACGCATGAAGAATATGACTGCATCCTCGATCTCATGAGACTCCCTAACGGACTTCCATGGACAATACCCGTCACTCTCGCTGTCAAAGAAGGCGGCGGGGAGCAATACAAAATCGACTCGGATATTGCTCTTGTCGATGGGGAACAAAACGTGCTCGGGGTTCTTCACCTCAAAGATAAATTCGAGATCGATAAGGAGCGAGAGGCGCTTGTTGTCTTACGAACGATGGACACCGCCCATCCGGGCAACCAGTATCTCCAGAGTATAGGCGATTTCTGTTTAGGCGGAAAGATAAGCCTCCTGCACCGGCCCAAACACCAACTCTTCAACAATTACCGGCTCGACCCAAAAGAGACCCGCGTCCTCTTCAAGTCAAAAGGATGGCATCAAGTGGCGGCGTTTCAGACGCGCAACCCGATTCACAGGGCGCATGAATATTTGCAGAAATGCGCGCTCGAAATCGTTGACGCCATCTTGATCCACCCGCTTGTGGGGCAGACCAAGGGCGACGATATACCGCCCGACGTCAGAATGAAATGCTACGAGATACTCCTCGAGAAATACTATCCGCGCACGCGCGTGGCGCTTTCCGTGTTTCCCGCCGCCATGCGGTATGCAGGCCCGCGGGAAGCGATATTTCACGCCCTTGTCCGGAAGAATTACGGATGCACCCATTTCATTGTGGGGAGGGATCATGCAGGCGTCGGGTCTTATTACGGCCCCTTTGATGCGCATCGCATCTTTCGCGATTTCGAGCCCGAAGAGCTTGGGATAACTCCACTTTTCTTTGACAACGCGTTTTTTTGCAGGAAATGCGGCGGAATGGCGTCGACAAAGACGTGCCCGCACAGCGGGCCGGACCATATTGTTCTTAGCGGCACAAAAGTGCGCGAAATGTTGCGAAACGGACAGATGCCACCGCCGGAATTCACGCGGCCGGAAGTGGCGGAACTCTTGATGGAAGCGATGAAAAGGGAAACATAGGAGTTAGTGAGTGAAAAAACTCGTGATATTCGGTCTCGATTGCGCGGAACCTGACCTCGTCTTCAATAGATGGATAAACGACCTTCCAAATATCAGGCAGCTTGCCCAGAACGGGCTTCATGGCCCCCTTAAGTCAACGCTGCCTCCGATTACCGTGCCTGCGTGGACTGCGATGATGACCTCGTACGACCCCGGCATGCTCGGGTTCTACGGTTTTCGCAACCGGCGCAGCTACGATTACGAAGACCTGTATTTCGCCAACGCGAAATACGTCAAGGCGAAAACTCTTTGGAATCATCTCTCGCGAAACCGGATGCGCTCGCTCGTCTTCGGCGTCCCTCAAACGTACCCGCCAAGCCCGCTCAACGGAGTGCTCGTCGGATGCTTTCTGACCCCTGACAAGAATGCGTCGTACACATACCCGGATGAAATCAAAAGTGAACTCGACCGCGCCGCTGACGGCGACTATATCATCGACGTTGATGATTTCCGGACCGACCGCAAAGATGACCTGTTGAAAGCCATTTACGTGATGACGGAACGCCGCTTCAAGGCGTTTCGCCATTTCTATCGCAAGGACTCTTACGACTTTGCCATGATTGTCGAGATGGGGATTGACCGCATCCACCACGGCTTCTGGAGATACTTCGACAAATCGCACCGCCTTTACGAGCCCGGAAACAAGTATGAGAACGCCATACACGACTACTACGTGAGCGTCGACGCCGAAATCGGAAAAACACTCGAGATTCTGCCTTCCGACACATCCGTCATGATCGTTTCGGACCACGGCGCAAAGACGATGGTGGGCGCGATCTGCATCAATGAATGGCTTCAGCGCGAGGGCTACCTCACGCTTAAGGAAAAGCCGGCCGAGCAGAAGAAATTCAAGATCGATATGGTTGACTGGAGCAGAACGAAGGCGTGGGGCGAGGGCGGGTATTACAGCCGCATCTTCATGAACGTGGAGGGCAGAGAGCCCAAGGGGATTATACCGAAGAAAGACTACGAAG
>CAYVDS010000103.1:1673-18332 GCA_964450145.1 uncultured bacterium | reverse complement strand
AAGCGAGTGTCAGGCAACCAAGCGTGGTAATGATTAAGTGAACAGTATTAGGACCTGACCCCGAGCAGACACCGCGACGGGTCGTTATGCCTAGCGTCATATAAATTCACTAACGGTCTAAGCAGAAAACAAAGCGGTCAGAAAGGGACGAGCACCCGACTACAAGCAATATGAATGCCAGAACAAAGGCTGCAAAGAAAGCGTGGGCAACGCGACAGAGCGCTACTTACCGCGCCAAGAAGACGATGATACGAAGTCAAAAGGCGCTTGAGCTACAAGAAGAATGGATTCCCGCCCCCGATCAGGTCGAGGGCAGGCTCTGCGCGGGAATGATAAGAGCCAGGGAATTCCCACAATTTTATGCCCGCCCGAATGGAGAATGCTCAGCGCGGCGAAGCCGCAACCAAACTGGCCGAATGAATTCGGCCCCACAGAAATGGATATAGGGAATCGCGACAGGAATTCAGGATTTCAAACGTTAGCAGTACAGGGGGAACCAGATGATGAAAGTCAATACAAGAATCGTTCGGAGAAATGGCAGGCTTCTTTGCAGAATAGAAACAAAACATTTTCTGAGCCTGATTGTTTGCTTAGTGTTGCTGAATTTGGCCTTTGGAGAGAAACAAGGGCGAGCAAAATGGCCCCATGTCGTCCTATCCAAAGATGGCACGCCCATTTCCTATCAGGTCTCAGGTGCGGGAGAACCGACTCTGGTATTTGTACATGGTTGGAGCTGCGATTCCCGTTACTGGCGCGCACAGACTCCGCATTTCTCAAAAAAGCATCGCGTTGTTGTTCTTGATCTTGCAGGCCATGGCCATTCAGGAATGTCACGTACGAGGTATACGATGGGCGCTTTCGGAGAGGATGTGCGAGCGGTGGCAGAAGCCGTTGAAATTCGCAGCGCTATTCTGATAGGCCATTCCATGGGTGGCTCGGTGATTGCAGAAGCGGCCCAGCTCATGCCTGGTCGCGTCATCGGCCTGATCGGAATAGATACGCTTGACAACATAGAGTACCCGATGACTCGCGAAGAACTCAAAAAGATGATCGCTCCCTTGCAGACAGATTTCCGAATGGGAAGTCGGGAGTTTGTAGGCGAGATGATTTCACCCGACACCGATCCACAGCTTCGCGAATGGATTCTCTCAGATATCTCGGCTGCGCCGCCTGCTGTTGCCTTAAGCGCCATGAACGAAATGATGGAGCAATACATCACAGGTGAAGCGGCAAAGGTATTTGAACAAATCCGCATTCCCGTCATAACCGTGAATGGGGATCTATGGCCTATCAACTATGAAGCAAACCGGCGGCATATGTTTTCCTACGACGCCATTGTCCTGAAGAAAGCGGATCACTTCTTAATGATGGACCGTCCGGAAGAATTCAACCGCTCATTGGAGAGAGCAATCCATATGCTTTTGGAGAAACCAGTTAAGGAAAGAAGGCGAACAAAATAATCCGGCGGACGGCTTACGGCCGGCGCCTATCTGCGATGTTAGAAAACGAAGGGAGCAGGTCTACACACTGACAGAGCCATGAGTAAGTGAATCTGCAAGAAGTGAACCTCCATGGAAGCAAAATTAATTCATTTCTTGACTGATCGTAATCACGACGGGTGCAGTTCTGCCGACCGGAGCGGTCCCATTGGTTGACCGTGGGCCGGCGCAATTGAGGAAACAGTCCACAAGAGCATGCGTCCTTGAATGTGTTGGATAAGGCCGTATGAGGGAAATACATTTTAGGCTATATTCTGAGTTGCCTGAAAGCGATGCAATGAAGAGAATATCAGATTTGCTTTCTCGCGAATATGCTTTGATTGACAACATTTGGGGAGCCTGGTAGCGCCTTTAGCGCGAAGGAGCTTGCGACAGCCGAAGATTGCGAGTGTAGTTAGCCATGAAAATTACTCAACCGGGAACTCTTAGCGATGGCGCCAGAAGTTTCATGACAGATACCAATACGATTTCGGATTCCCGCTTTCGCGGGAATGATAAGAAAAAAGGCTGTCCATTTGTGATGCAATCCGTAAAATTCGTGGCATCCGTGATCAAAGATTCTACCTTTTGCGATTCGTGGCATTTGTGTTCCAAGAGTTTCTTTGGTTTTTTGTTATGACTCGGTGATCTCTGTGCGCTCTGCGGCTAATGGTTTTGGTTGCCGCCTTGGTCGCGCTGTGGTCAAGGTTGCATCTTCTTTTCCTTCTTCTTCTTCTTCTTTTCCCAAAATCCGTGTAATCAGTGAAATCCGCTGTGGTTCCCCTTTATCACTGTCATTTCTTCTTCGCCTTTCGGACGGTTGCCGGATTGAAGACGGGCGTCCGGCATTTCTTGGAGGCTGCGGCGAGGGAGGCGTCCTGTGTGGCAATCGGGAGGCCGAGCCTCATGGCGAGGTCCAAATACGAAGCGTCGTAAGTGGAAAGCCGTTGTTCTCTCGCGAGGCCCACGATTTCCTTGAGCATTCTTTCAGGCGTCTCCTGTTCGACCGTGATCGGCAGGCTGCTCAGCAGGGCGAGAAAACGGACGACATCGGCTTCGCCCACACGCTTTTTCCGTTCCGCCACAAGCAGGACATTTCCGACCTCCAAGGGCCAGATTGACGGTACGACCGCCTCACAAGTTTCGAGGGTTTCGAGAACGGCATCGGCATAAGCATTTCCCTCATCTTCGAAACACCACGCCATTGCGACCGTTGTGTCAACGACAAATCTTGCGGCCATCAGCGTCGCCCCTCCTCAATCATCTTCCGTATCGACAGGCCGTCGATGCGATGTTCGCTACGGAACCGCTTCAACTGCTCGATGATTTCACGCGCGGGTTTCTTCTTAGCGGCGTCTGCGGGTTGCAGAGTCGCGACGGGAACGCCATGTTTTGTTATGGTTATCCGTTCCCCCTTGGCCACGCGATCGAGGAGTCTGGGAAGATGGGTTTTTGCCTCATATGCGCCTACGGTTTTCATGAGATCCTCCTTTAAGCTGGTCTTAAACTAGTCTAATCGTTCCGGGCGGAAAAGTCAATTTATCGAGAAAGCGTCTATTGTGCGACTTCCTTTCGTCTCCCATTCCCCCGTGACTCCCAGCGCACCCGGTGGTTCATATTTCCTTTGTGTTCTTCGACGATTGGCGGCCGGATTGTTGCGGACTCGGCTTCGAGGGTTGAAAAAGGCCAATGCAGGTTGTAAGATGGAACGCACCGCGCGAGACGCGGGGTTTCGAGTTCCAAGTTCCGAGTTGAGAAGAGATGAACGGATGGGCGATTCCAAAATCGGGAGGACAAGATGAAGACTTTGCGGAAGGCGTTGACGGTGGCGTTCGTTCTCGTTTTTGCATCGGTCGCACTGGCGCAGACAGACGCGAAGACGCAGCAAATGATGGATGAGGTGACGCAAAAGGTCAAAGCTGTCAACAGTTACAGGGTCGACGTAAAGATGGAGACTTCGATGGAGGGCCAGAAGATGGTTACAAGCGGCACAATGGCCTTCAAAATGCCCGACAAGATGCACATGGTCACTACTACCGCCATGCCCTCGATGCCCAATATGCCGCCCGGCATGTCGAATATGAAGCAAGATACATACAGCACCGGCGATACCCTCTGGACATATATGCCGGCGATGAACATGGCGCGCAAGGTTGATATGGCGAAGGTCAAGAAGCAGTTCCCGCAAGCGCCAACCGGGAAAACTGAAGACCCGACAAAGCCCTTTGAGGCATTTCTCAAGAACAAGATAAAATTCGTCGAAAAGAAAACCGTCGACGGCCAGCCAGTCTATGTGTTTGAGGGAGACATCGCGGAATTATCGGCTCAGATGTCAGGCGGACAAATGGGGCCTCAAGACACGCCTTCCAAGATGGCCGTGTGGATAAATTCAGAAACCGGCCTGCCGAACAAGATGCTAATCTACGCCAAAAACAACGCGCTCATGATGACGCACATCTACTCGAACTACAAGATAAACGTGCCGATTAACGAGTCTGAGTTCCAGTTTAAGCCTCCGGCAGGCGTGCAGGTGATGGATGATACCCAGATGGTGATGGACTCGATGAAAAAGATGCAAACGCCGCTGAAGAGCAAATAAGGATGCCAAGGGAGCTAAGAAAGAATGATGAATGATGAATGATGAAAAACTCACGAATTTCTTGGATACTGCGGTCTGTTCGGACAGAAAATCTATTGGAATTCATTTGGGCAACGCGCCGTTCTTTTGACTTGAAACCTGAAACCTGAAACCATTTTTAGACGAAAGACCTTCGTTCCCCTTGACTTGCGCGCCGAGGCGGGATAATATCTCTTTATTTGAAAGAAAATACCTGAGTCCCGTGCCGTCAAAGAACCTCGCGAATGCGGCATAGCTCTTCTATGGAAGGAAAGGTGGTGGATTGTGGGTAAGGGAATAACGCCGATCCTCGTGGCGCTTATTGTCGCGGTGGCGATTGTGCTGGTCGCGCACATGCTGGCCGACACGGCCCTGGCCATAAAAACTAATGGCTATGTCACCGTCAAGGGGTTTGCCACACAACAAATTCGGTCCGACCTCGGCATTTTCGACGCCGCCATCATCGCCGAGGCCCCCGACCTGAAAACTTGCTATGCGAACCTCGCCGACAGCACGAAGAAGGCGAAGACGTTTTTGAAAGAGCGCTACGAGATTCCGGAGGAGCAGATTCGATTCCAACCGGCGCACTTGGGAGAAGTCTACAAGATTGACGAAAAAGGGAACGCCACAAACGAGCTCCAAAGATACGTTTTGCGTCAGAGTTTCGAGATACAGAGCAACGACGTTGACCTGATAGCGAAATTGTCCGTCGGTATTGTGGACATCCTCAAGGAGGGCGTGAAAGTCTCGATCACTCAGCCTAGTTACATTTACACAAAGCTTGATGACCTGAAAATAGAGATGATTGGCAGAGCCACCAATAACGCAAAGGAACGAGCCCGAATCGTTGCGGAAAAGGGAAATTTCGAATTAGGGTCGATCTCCGAAGTCAGGACTGGTATCTTCCAGATAACGCCTGTCCACTCTACCACCGTCGAGGACTATGGCGTCAATGATACCAGCAGCATCGACAAAGAAATCAAGAGCGTCGTGGATATAAGATATTTTGTCAAATAGATGATTTCGTGCGGAATTTTGCCCAATGATTCTACTGTAGGCAAGGAATCTTTATGGTGTCTGGAGGCGCGCTAGATGGAAAGGGCTGATTTCAGAATACTGCTGTTCCGGTATCATCCATACGTGAGGTCAAAGGCGGAGTCGAACCCGAAAATAGGGGCGTACTGCGCAAAGAGACTGTCGTTGTTTCCGCCCCTCGGGTTGGCTTATTTAGCCGGGGTGCTAAAGAACGCAGGTTATACGCAGGTCAAGATCATCGATGCGTGGGCTGAAGAGCTTTCTGAAACTGCGCTTCTGGAAGCGGTCGAAGCATACAAACCGAACCTTGTCGGCTGCACCCTTTGGACAACCAATCTTAACGACGAGCTTTCCATTCTCGAGAAGATTAAACAACGGCTCCCCGGTGTCATCGCGGCGGTCGGAGGCCCCCACCTTGACGTGTATCCTTCAGAATGTCTCGAGCGGGCTGAATTTATTGATTACGGCGTGGTTGGCGAGGGTGAGGAGACTGCGGTTGAACTTTTGGACGTCATTCGCGCCGGGGCCGAGTCTCCGGGGAAGATAAAGGGAATTGTGTACCGGGACAGCAAGGAAATTGTTTTCACCGGACCGCGGCCTCCCGTCAGCAACCTTGACAGCTTGCCCTACCCGGATTTCTCCGATCTCCCAATGGATAGATATTACTCGGAAATAGAACAGGCCGGCGCCTTCATATACATTTACTCAGCGCGAGGCTGTCCATACAGGTGCCGGCACTGTTTCAACAGCCGGGGTAGGGTCTACCGGGCGCATTCAATTGACTACACCATGGATTACATCAAGTTCTTGAAGGAACGTTACGGCCTCAAGCAGCTCTCCATCTGGGACGAAACATTTACGTTCGACAAGAGGAGGACGCTCCTTTTCTGTCAGCGATTCAAGGAAGAGGGTATCCGGCTCCCTTATGCCGTTCGCACAAGAATTGACCGCATAGATGAGGAAATAATCAGAGCCCTCAAAGACTCCGGATGTTACCGAATCCACTACGGCGTAGAATCGGGTGTCCAAGAGGTGCTCGATAAGATGAACCGCAAGATGACTCTGGAGCAGGTTCGCGACATAGTCGCTCTAACGAAAAAGCACGGGCTCTCCGTGACGGCTAATTTTATGATCGGCTATATCGACGAGAGCAGGGAAACGTATGACAAAACCGTCAAATTCATAAAAGAGCTCGACCCTGACCACCTGAACATTTTTATTACCACGGTATTGCCCGGAACCGACCTGTATTTTGAGGCGCTCGAACGCGGAATATTAAAGCAAGACGTGTGGCGGGAATACGCGCTGGGTAAGATCGCCAGCATAGATACTCGCGGGCTTCGCCTCCCGGGTAAGGACTATAGTACCGATGACCTCGATAGGATGCTTGCCCAGGCATACCGGCAGATTTACTTCCGGCCAAGATTCATGTTGCGGAAACTGCTTGCGCTCCGGAGTCCAAAACAAATTAAGCGGTATCTTACGCCGCTCGCGGCGCTGTTTTCAGCTTCGCGCAATCGATCCGTAAAGAATAACGGGGAAGATTGATAAGTCCACGGAGTGGGCCTTCTCTTAACGGCCTATTGCCCAAATGAGCCTTCGCCTTGTGCTTCCGCCAGAATTGTCATTCTGAGGAGCGAAGGGTCGCAGACCCGAGCGACGAAGAATCTTTCATTCTTCTCACAAATTTGCGCTTATGAGCAGAGATTCTTCGCCTCGCTCAGAATGACAAATGGTCAGGGACTCAAACATTTTGGGGGCGCGCAGCACTGTTACTGCGCACCCCCTTTACTCGCCAAGTACTGAGTTTCCTAATTCCTGTGACGTATTTTGTAGGGGCGACTCGCGAATTGCCCGCATAGAGTTTACCGGATACGTCACCTCTCCTTGCCGGCCTTCGACTATTTAAGATTCCTCTTGAAGAAGTCGTTCGTCGTATTAAAGGCGCTCTCGGACTCGCTCGATTGCCTGAAGATGAACCCATGCGGCCCATCAGTGAATAATTTGAGGGTGACCTTCTTTTTCTCCTTTTTGAGCTGATCTGCAAAATTGACTGACTCCGCGTAAGGAATCAACTCATCCTTCTTTCCATGAACGAGCAAGACGGGGATGTTGATTTTGTCGACATTCAGCGCGGGGGACACAGAGCGCGCCTTCCCGTAGTCCGGTGGATCCCCAAGAAATGGCCCCCAATATTCCAGTTTCTTTTGCGCAACAGGGTCATTGGAGTCGCTCCACGACTTCAGGATGCTCTCATAGTTATACGCCCCGAAGTTCAGGTTTGCGGCGACGGGGATCGAGGAGCGCGTGATCACATTGCCGCCAAGAAAAGCGCCATGACTGGAGCCCATCAAGCCGACCTTATTGGTTGACGGAAGCTTGGCGGCATACTCGACCGCCGCGATCACGTCATCTATTTCCTTCCCGGCCGGGTCGGAGGCTGCCTTATATTCCTCGCCATGCTTGGTGCTCGAGCGGTAGTCAACCGCGAGGGTCGCAAAACCTGACTTTGAAAACAAGAAAGCATGGCGCTGGAACGACGTGGACGAGCCGTGCTCGCCCCCGTGCACGAGCACGATAATCGGGTGTTTCCCACCTCCTGTAGGTTCGGAAAGGTAGGCGTACACTTTGAAGCCGTCGACACTCGGGAACGTAACCTCTTTCCAGAACTCCACATTGTATGCTTGCCCTATTGCGTCCATGAGGGCGCGTTCTGCGGCGTCTATATCTCCCGCATTGACCGCCGTTTCCATCTTTTGAACGTAGGGCTGAAGCCCCTTTACTTCCTTGCCGTCCTTCTTCAGTTCCTTGGCAAAGAATCTCATCTTCTTCGCTAATATGTCCGCCTGGGGGTTCTTGCTACTTTCAAGGCTCGTGATCAATGCCTGAAATCTCGAACCGCCTCCGGCGGCCTTCCCGCCGCCCCGTTTTTGGGCCGAAGCCTGACAGGGAAGCAATAACAGCGAACAGACACTAATCAAACTCACCAGCAGGAACCCTTTTCTCATATTGCATTACCTCCCTCAATAAAAGTGGAAAGACGGAAGGAACAAGACGAAAGAAAAAACTCAAGAAAGAAAAAGATTTATCGCTCCTTCCCGAGCTTCCCTTCCGCCGCCCTCGGTCACGCAGAATACGAGCAGTTTTACGCTATTTAGAATAGCACTACGCATGAACTTTTGCAAGCGCTCCAGAGCCCGCATCAGAATTGGAAGCTCAAGTCGAGCAGTTGTTGGAAAATCTCAGAGGCGGAACGCATTTCGGAGGCTAGGGGGACATTCTCAGGAAGGAGAAGTCGTGATATAATAAGGTAGATTAATTTTGGCGCAGGCTGAATATTCGGCGCCTTTGTTCGTCTATAATGGCAGAAAACGAAAGGCGCATCACGAAGGAAAACGAGTGAATCAGCAAGATGAAGGAGGGAAGCACGATGAGGAAAGGTCTTGTGGCTGCTGTTCTGGCTCTCGCGTTGGTAGCAGGGATGGCATCGAGCGCGAACGCAGGGGTCGCGGTCGGCGTTGGATGGGGTCACGGCAGATGGCACGGAGGAGTGGTCTATCGCACTCCCTATGCACGTCCCTATTACGGGCCAAGGGTAGCGTATGTGGTCCCGCCGCCGTACTATTACTATGCACCCGCGCCTGTGTATGTTGCTCCGCCGCCTCCGCCGGTTTACTACCCGTACTACAATCCCTACGGTTATTACCGCTAAGGCTAGCCGAAAAATCGGGGACATGATGCCGCATCGTGTCCCCGATTTTCGCTGTCTTTGACTAGTGAATGAGTTTCTCGGACGCGATTAGCGCCGTAGGATAACACAAACTCCCCGGACTCGAAGCACAAGAGTTCGGCGCTTGTTTTCTTGGCGGCATTTTGTCGCATCGGTGACAATAAACGGCACTTCGAGAAAATGTCTTGTCTCTTCTTTCCCCCCTGAGTAAGTCTGCAGAAATATACGTATATATGGGGGTTTGTGAGGCTCAGATGCAAACCGAGACTGCGAGGCAAACCCTTGGCACAGAAAATGCCTTGACTTTTTGCTGTGCCAGACCACGCTGGCATCCCCTGCGGGAAAGAAGCGAGGTAAGCACGGCGGGCATGTCTGTAGGGGCGAATCCCGCGTGGCGCGGGATTCACCCCGACCAGAATTTCATTTGGGCACGAAGTCCCTTGGGTGACCTGCGAAGCGCTACACACGCTTAGCCGGGAAGCGTGTGATTTTTCGTTGGAGTTCCAGCTAAAGGAGGTTAGGGCGTGAGAACAAACGAGTGGAAGAAGCTTTTCTTATCAATTGCGGTCGTTGTATCCGTGATTCTATTGACCGGAGCATTTTCTTATGCCGCGCAGGTGGACGACGTCCGGGCGGCGATCAGGGCTAAAGGAAAGAAGTGGACTGCGGACGAGACATCGGTATCGAAATTGTCGGACCATGACAGGAAGCTTCACGTAGGGCTCTTCAAGCCCGAACGAACGGGCGATGAGGCAGTCCTTTCTCCTGAAGGGCCTCTCACTGTGCTGCCTCCGAGTCTTGATTGGACGGCCAACGGCGGCAATTACGTGACGCCGGTGAGGAACCAGGGCAATTGCGGCAGTTGTTGGGCCTTCGCGACGACGGCTGCTCTTGAGTCTTATATCTTAATCAAAGACAGCCTTCCGGGCATAAACGACGACCGCGCAGAGCAGATTCTTCTTTCGTGCAGCGGGGCTGGCAGCTGCGGCGGCGGATATATCAGCACGGCATCCGATTACATTCGAAATACGGGGCTGCCACACGAATCGTACTTCCCTTACACGGCAGCCAATGCGCCTTGCAACCCGTCCTCGGGATGGGAGAACGACGCGTACCAGATCGCTTTGTGGTATTGGGTCACTACGAGTCCGGCGTCGACAAGCGCGGTCAAGAACGCGGTGTATGCTTATGGGCCTCTGGTCACGACGATGGACGTCTACACCGACTTCTACTATTATTCGAGCGGCGTATATGAATATGCCTACGGGACGTATCAGGGCGGGCACGCCATTTTGATTGTGGGATACACGGACGATGCGCAGTATAACGGCGGCGGCTATTTCATCGTAAAAAATAGTTGGGGGGCTGGCTGGGGGCAATCCGGTTATTTCAAGATTGCTTACGCGGAGATTGGCTCGCCCGTGTATTTCGGTGAGTGGTCTATCGCATATCAAGCGCCCTCTCCGCCTTCGATTCCGGCGGCGCCGAGCGGCCTGACGGCAAATGCGGTTTCCAGCAGCCAGATAAATCTCGCATGGACCGATAACTCCGGCAACGAGGATGGTTTTGCGATCGAGCGCTGCACAGGCGCCGACTGCACCGCCTTTGCGCAAATCGCCACGGCAGCAGCGAATTCTACAACTTATAACAATACGGGCCTGACAGCGAATACGAGCTTCACATATAGAGTGCTCGCTTACAACACAGTGGGCGATTCCGACTACTCGAATACCGCGAGCGCGACGACGCCTCCGCCGCCTTGCAGCTATTCAATATCCCCCACGAGCGCCAAGTACAAGTCCGCCGGCGGCTCCGGGACAGTAAATGTTTACGCGGGCGCCGGTTGCTTATGGACAGCCATTAGCAACGCTTCATGGATCACCGTTGACCCTCCCACCGCAAACGGCCAGGGCAACGGCTCATTCGCCTATAGTGTTTCCGCGAATACCGGCTCGACCCGCAACGGGACCATCACTGTGGGCGGAAAAACATTCAGGGTGCAGCAATCCGGGAGGAGGAAGTAGCACTTCAAAAAAGCTATTGATGTCGGAAACATATTGGTTCCGGTTGAAAAACTATCAAAAGGCTCCGGCAAATCCGGAGCCTTTTCGTTTTTGTCAGTCCTTGACAAGAACTGATTGTTTTTGGTAGTGTTTGCCGATTGTAGTTGTATTGCTATGCCCCGAACCAGGAGCTGATCATGAAACGATATCTGATCGGATTCCCTATCGTCTTCGTCATACTCGTTGTGGTATTGATTTACTATGACAGACACACGATTTTCGAAGTCAAGCCGCCTCCTCTCGACCCGAATTGGAATTCCGGTTCCGTGGCGCATGTGCTCCCGACCGTGAGCCACAACCGCATTCTCATAAAGGTCTCGCTTACGAATCCCCTTGCTCAGCCGCCTTATCTGCACATCGAGGAACACTCGTTCGAAGGCTGGCGAATGGATACGGCGGGGCGCTTCTGGTGTTTCGACGCTCCAAACTTGCAGCCGGAGACCATGTATCAGATGCATCTCAAGACTTCAGCGGGAGAGAAACTCTGCGACCCCTGGCCGCTCAAGACTTTCCCCGCGCCGGATGCGAGGCCCGAGCGGCTGCGCCTATTGATTTATACGGGGGCGGGCGGCCACGACGCCCATATCACATGGCGCAAGACTGGGCCGCTGCCTCTGGACGTGCGAAGGCGTATTTTGAAAAAGGCGCTTTCACTCGAGCCGGACGCGGTCATTTCCAGCGGCGACCATGTCTATTATGATTTGACATACGGGAGAAGCCCCAAATACATGGGGCAGGCGCCCGAATCAATCGCGTACGCGGGAGAATTCGACCGCTCGCTTCCTGCGCTTGGCTCCGCCAATGAGGAGGTCCTCAAGAAAGCGGTTGACCCTCAGATCGCGTATCTCTATGGCGTCTCTTGCCGTTCTGTCCCGACTTTCTTCCTGCTTGATGATCATGACTATTTTGAGAACGATGAGGCCCGCGAGAAGGATGAATACTATTTGAAGGACTTGTTTCTTGGGTGGCGCTCCCCTGTCGTCAAAGCCGGCGTGTCGTTTCCGCCGGAGGCCTTCGTACTCGAACTCGGGCGGGCAGTGCAGAAACTCTACCTGCCTGAGTTTCTGCCCGATGATACAAGGCCGGCAAATCTGCCCGGCTCCGGCGCTGCCGACAGGCCCGAAGGAACGTCGGAATGCTACGGAACCCTGCGGTACGGTAATCTCGTCGAAGCGCTTCTCTATGAAAGCCGCCGCTATATCACGCTCACGGGCGATGACGCCGTTTTCATTCCATCCCCGGCGGAAGCGTGGTTGATAGACCGCATGCGCGCTGAAGAGGCGCTCCATGTGGTGAACATGGCGGCGGTCGCCTTCGGATGGAGCGCAGGCAAATGGTTGGAGTGGTATCCGGACGTCAGGGGTGAGGACCGCAACCTCACGACGCGCGAGCCCAAATATCAGTGGCATAAAGGCTGGCTTGCGCAGCATAACCGTTTGCTTCAGGCGGCATCTGGTATGAAGCGGAGCGTTCCGCTGTTCATTTGTGGCGACCTTCACAGTCAAGCTGCGGGAAAAGTTCTCCGGAGCGGCGAGTTGGATTTGGCGGACAATCCTGTGACAATCGTACTGTCCGGGTCACTCGGAACCGGCGCGAGGGGCTTTCCATCGGGTGACCTCCGCAAGATGATTGCGCAACCAGCGACCGATTTGAAGCTCGTGGAAGACCTGCCGTGTGTCGAGAAGAATGGCTTCGTTATTGTAGATTTTACTCCTGAGAAGATAACCATCAAGTTCTATGGTTGGAAACCGCCCCAGCCGCTCTCGGATATTGATACTTTGCAGCCATTCCATGTGATGGAATTGCGGCGGCGAGACGGCTGACGCCGCGCGATAACCGCAAATTCGGGACACGATGCCGCATGGTGTCCCGAATTTGCGTTCTGATGCGCCGTCGGGTTCAAGAGAAAGGCAACCCCTCAATAACATCCCCGTCATAGCGTTTCATTTCCTACGAGACGAGAATCCGAAGTATCTCCTCTTCAAAGAGAGGTTGAGGCGAAAACATCATCGCCGGCTCGGCAGAAGCGAGCGCGGCAATCTCATGCAGCTTGTCCTTCTGACCATTGATAACGTCAGAGATTCTTGGAAGACCGATTTCCATTGTCATTTTCTCGATGGCGCCAATCGCCGCCTCGGCCACGTCTTCTGGAGTGGCGAACGCATCGGGCTCGAGACCAAAGACGCGCGCGATTTTCCCAAACTTATCCGGCAGCACATCACGCAGCGCGCGCAGCCCCGCTGGAAGAACCATGCCGCAAGCCATTCCGTGCGCAAGCCCGAACCGAGGGCCAAGAACATGTCCGATGGCGTGCGCGAAGTGGGGCAGGGCGTGGTTGATGGCAATTCCGGCCATCGAGGCAGCGACGGACATCTTCAATCTTGCCTCGTGGTCGCGGCCGTTTTTCACTGCCCGGGGAAGAAACTCCGCCACCAGTTCCATTGCGTAAAGCGCGAGCGCGTCGCTTATGGGATTCGCCATCGTCGAAAGATACGCCTCGACCGCGTGGCTGAATGCATCCATACCAGTACAGGCAGTCAGTTCCGGCGGCATCGACCACGACAGGACAGGGTCCACCAGCGCCGCGTGCGGGTAAAGATTGGGGTCAGCCACAACGCGTTTGGATTGATCGTCGCTTCGAGTGAAGGCCGCCATACAAGTCACTTCGCTGCCCGTGCCCGCCGTGGTCGGGGCGCAAATAAGCGGTGGCAGGTCTGCGGGAACACGTCTTTCCTGCACCAAGGAGTCGTACTCACTGATTGCGCCTCCTCCGCTTACCAGGCAAGCCGCCAGCTTCGCTGTATCCATCGAGCTTCCGCCGCCTATGCCGATGATTCCGTCGCAGGTATCATGATAAAACGCATGGGCACACGCCTCAACGACGCTTTCATCCGGCTCGGGACTCACTTGATCCCACACGACGCGCTCTATTCCGTCGGCCCGGAGATTCTGCGCCGCCTTTTCAAGAGCTTGTGATTTTCCGGTCACAGGGCCGGTCACGATCAGGACCCTTCTGATGCCCAGATCAGAGGCTATTTCCCCGATGGAGTCTATTGCCCCGCTATTCAGAAATAATTTTGTGCGAAGGGCGAAGTTCAATTCATTGATTGTGTCGGTGATGAGATAGGACATATGTTTTTCCTCCCGGGGACGTTTTCTTTGTAGAACTTACACAAGGGGATCGTGTAACTCTTACACGGTTCATCGCATATCCAGCCTTTTCTTACCCTGCCGCTCTCTCTTTTTCTCGGCATGAAACCCATTGTCATCGCGCCACTTCCGCTTTCTTCTTTCACGCGATCCGTCTTTAATGGCACGGCTATTGTAATACAAAAAGAAGGCCATATGATCGAGGAAGCGAAGGATAACTGGATGCACATTACAAGGCGAGCCAGTCCCAGGGTCGTGGGTCGGGCTTGCTTAGCGGTGTTTGCACTAATGCTCGTGACAGGTTGCGCCTCAACTCACTTTCGCATGCTCACCTCCGTAGAGCAACACTATCCGAGCGCCTCGGACTGCGCTGAATGTCATGTCGAGATTTACAAAGAGTGGAATCAATCCGCCCATTCTGTCAGCTATTCAAGCGAGACCTTCCAGAGAGCTACGAACGGTTACGCCTTTGATGATTGCATTGGTTGTCATGCGCCCGTCTCAATCCACGGCGCCGAGGGGCCAAAGGCGAGAGAGCCACTGCGCGCCGAGGGAGTGAGCTGCGTAGTGTGTCATTTGAGCGAAGGAAAACTGAAGGCGCCCATTGATCCGACTGCCGCCATAGTCCCCCACTAGGTCTCAAATGAAACGGCTCTGTTCAAAAGCAGCGACCTTTGCGGAACTTGTCACCAAGGAACTTTCGCGGAATGGAAGGGGACCGAAGTCCCGGACAAGAAGACTTGTCAAGATTGCCACATGCCGGAGGCGAACAGAAAAGTGACTCAGGCCACGGGCTTCACTTCAAGAATCCTCGTAAGCATGGAAGATGAACATCGGCTCAAGCGACACACATTCGACTACGAGGAAGCCGGGCGCTCAGGCGCGGTTTCGTTGCAGGCGCGCTGGCGTTCTGAAAAAGAAAGATGTTTTGCGGACGTTGCCGTGGTTAACAAGCTGCCACACATGATTCCCACGGGCGAGTTCGGCTTTCGGAAAGGCTTGTTGCTCCTGAAGGGAAAAACGGAAAGCGGCGACACTGTAGCCACGGAAGAGTTTGAACTCTACAAAGAAACGAAGACTGCTCTTGTTCCGATGGAAGAGCGCGTATTCGGCTTTTCGCTTCCGATCGAAGCTACGCGAATCGAAGTTACGTTGTTGAGGGAGGGCGATGATGAAACGAGACGATTCATTATTGCGACCGCAGCCTTTATCAAACCCGAAGCGGCCAGGTAGAGTGCGCCGATTCACACAGGCGGAGCGCCGGCTGCATTGGTCGTGCGCCGCGCGCCCATTTGTTCTTATGGTGACAGGGGGATGGTTACTTACCGTCTCCCCAAAGTCCGGCATAGGCGGTCTCGAAAGTCGCGTGATTATGTACCACAAATTTGCCGGCATCTGTTTCATACTCCTACCCTTGCTGGTATTTGCGAATGGAAACCGGAAAGACATCCTCGAAAACGTTCGTCTTGCGTTAAGCTGGAACCGAAATGACCTGCGCTGGTTCTACCTTCCCTTTGCAAAGATATTCTGGCCGTCGGTGAAGGCGCCGGAGGCCGGCAAGTTTAATCCGGGCCAGAAACTCAACATCCTGATAGTGATAACTATGGGGCACGTCTTTGCGCTTACGGGTCTGCTCATCTGGGTTTCGAAAACCTTGCTGATTGCGAGGCTTGTCCACGCCGGCCTGTTCGTCGCGGCCGTGCCGCTGGTCTTGGGCCATATATACATGGCTATTTTACACCCGGCTACACGGCCCTCCTTTTGGGCCATTATCACCGGCCACGTAGATTGGGATTGGGCCCGTCACCATCATCCGGGATGGGTAAAGGACTTGGTTAACCCTAATGTCGCAGAGGCAGAAAATGAATAGCCGTAGCCCCTCGAAGAGAAACTGGGCAGTCTGGGCGGTTCTCTCAGTGTTGTGTTTGCTTCTTTTGCAGAGCGCGGCCCAGGCGGAGGGACCTCTGATCAAACTCACGAGATTCATTTCGCCCGGCGAACTCACGCAATCCCACGCCAGCGAGCCGAATCTGCGGGACTGTTACGCCTGCCATACCCTGACCGAAGGGATAGATGATGCTCTTTGTCTCAAGTGCCACAAGGTTATCAAGGAGAGATTCGACTCGCACAGCGGATATCACGGTAAATTAGCGGGGCGTTGCCAGGCCTGCCACACGGAGCATAAAGGCCGCCAAGAAAAAATCATCAAGTTCACCCCCGAGGGTTTCAACCACGGTTTGTCCAACTATCCCTTGACCGGAAAACATGCCGAAACCGGTTGCGATAAATGCCATGCGCTGAAAAAGCAGAACAAGATGGAAGGCCGTCGATACATCGGCGTCAAATACGATGCTTGCGTCATCTGTCATGAGAACCCGCATGGACAGAGTATGAGCGCGAACTGTTTGGAATGCCACACGACGGGCGGCTGGACAGGACTCGAGCTTCGGTATTCGCACGCTCGCGATTCGAAGTACAAGCTTCGCGGAAAGCATTTCGAGGCGAACTGCGACAAATGCCACAAGCCCTGAGGGGCGCCGGCGCCCTCCTCGGGCTGCTGCTGCTGCGTCGCGCGCTCCGGCATCG
>CAYVDS010000103.1:0-1663 GCA_964450145.1 uncultured bacterium | reverse complement strand
TGCTCTCAAGACCGACTGCTCGCAGTGCCACGCGGACGAACACAAGGGACAACTCTCCAAACAGTGCCAGCAGTGCCACAGCGAATCCGGCTGGAAAGGTCAATACAGTCATTTTGACCATAACACGCAATCCGTCTATAGGCCGGATGCGGCGCACAACATGATCGCGTGCGAGAAATGCCACAAAGACAGACGCTATAAGCCTATGGCCGGCGACTGCGTAAATTGTCATGCGGATTACGAGCGGATCATGTCGGGCCATACGGACGAAACGGGAATTTCATTCAAGGCTGACCCCCATTGGAACCGCATCCGCTGTGATCAGTGCCACGATACGAGCATGGTTCGCCAGCCCCTTGCGCTCTACCAGGAGAAATGCGCCGGATGTCATAACATATGGTACGGCACGCTCCTGCTCGATTGGATGAAAGACTGGTTCCGAAGCAAACGCGAAGTCGGGAACCTCCTTCACTCTGCCGAAGAAAATGGGGATTTGCCACCCGATAAGCACGAATACTTCGCCCGCAGCGCGGCTGAAACCGAAAAGATCGGCGCCCACAACTTCCAACTCACGGCATATGAATGGAAAAGGCTTAAAGATGAGATGGAGCAATCAAGAAAAAATCGGTGAGTACATTCGAGTTCAGCATGTGAACGATCTGGAGAGCCATTTGCGCCGAACGCTGGCATTGCATTTCCATCCGGAGATGGGAAGCCCCTATTGGCTCAGGCGGGAGAGACGGCTCGGAATAAGAGTACTCAACGAAATCAGCGGGCTGGAAGACCTTTATAAACTGGGCCCCATGGACGAAACATCGTTGCGAGGTGTCACCGTTGAGGAAATCATCCCGCGGGCGTTGTGGCCTCAAAAGCACAGGTTGATCTTGGGAGATACGGGCGGCTCGACGGGAATTCCCAAGACTACGGCGTATTCGGAGGAGGATTTTCAAGCCGCCTTCGTCGAACCGTTTGCCATTGCGGCTGAAACGATGCAGTTTCCCCAGGAAGAGAATTGGCTCTTCGTTGGCCCGTCCGGGCCGCATATTATCGGGAAAGCCGCGCGGGCGTGCGCCATGAGATTAAAAAGCATGGACCCGTTTGCCGTCGACTTCGACCCGCGTTGGGTGAAGAAGATGCACCATGGGTCGATGGGCTACCAGAGATATCTCGAACACGTGGCCGAGCAAGCCCTTTCCGTGCTGCAGACTCAGGACATCGGGATACTGTTCACGACGCCGGCCATATTGACGCACCTCGGAGAGCGAATGGCGGACTCGCAGCGCCTCCGAATTCGAGGAGTTCATTATGGGGGCGTTGCGCTGACGCGAGGTGAGTACGACAGATTCCGGCGAGAAATGTTTCCCAATGCCGTCCATGTTTCGGGATTTGGCAACACGCTCTTCGGAATGTGCCCGGAACTGATTTCGACTGAGCCTCGAATGATTGACTATTATCCATGCGGAAACCGCCTTGTCATCCGCCTTATCCCAATGGCCGAAAACGGAACCGCTGATCGCGAACGGCTGCGCGAGACAGTCGATTACGGACAGCGAGGACAAATCATGTTTCACCGGCTCGACCGGAGCGGGCTGTTCATTAATATGTGCGAACGCGACAGCGCAGAACGCATACCTCCGCCCGGTTTGGAGCACTTCGGGGTCTG
>CAYVDS010000102.1:0-18545 GCA_964450145.1 uncultured bacterium | reverse complement strand
AAACTTTAGCGAATCTGAATAGCCTTGAGGTAACCTTACACAAATATAAAAAGTAGCTCTGGGTTTGGCGACTTTCCAGCCCAATCCATTTAAGCCCTGGCAAAGGATATCTCGTCTTTGCTGATATAGCCTAACTAGATTTTGGAGATGCTCAGGAGAAGTTTTGAGGGCAGAAATTCCCGCAACCTGAATAGCCTGAAAGATGCCAGAGTCGATGTTCGATTTAACCTGAGATAAAGCGACAATGATATCTCGATTGCCACAGACCCAACCTATGCGCCAGCCCGTCATAGAATACGTTTTCGAGACCGCATTGACCGTGAACGTCAGCTCTTTGAGTCCCTTGTCGAACGAGGCTACGCTGTGGTGCTCGTTTCCGTCGTAAAGAATTTTCTCATAACACTCGTCGGAGAGAATGAGTATCCGGTGCTTCAGCGCCACTTCAGCGATGGCCTCCAGCTCTCTCCTGCTGTAAACGGCGCCCGTGGGATTCGATGGACTGTTGAGAACGAGCATCTTCGTCTTCGGCGTGACGGCCGCTTCGAACTGTTCGGCCGACATTTTAAAGTCGGTTGTTTCCACGATCTTGGGCGCGCCGTTTGCAAGGCAAACCTGTTCCGGATAGCTTACCCAGAACGGGGCAGGAATGAGAACCTCGTCGCCGTGGTCGCAGACAACCTGAAATATATTGTAGATAATCTGTTTGGCGCCGCATCCGATGCTGATCTCATTGCGGTCGTAATCGATTCCATTGTCCCGCTTGAATTTTCTGGCGACGGCATCCTTGAGTTCGGGCATACCGGATGCGTCGGTATACTTCGTGAACCCGTTCCGTATTGCCTCGATCGCCGCCGCTTTTATGTGGTCGGGCGTGTCGAAATCCGGTTCGCCTGCTCCGAATCCAATTACGTCGATGCCTTCCGCCTTCATCGCTTTTGCTTTTGCGGTAATCGCGAGAGTGGAAGACGGCTTCAAACAGCGTGCCCTTTCAGATAGCCCCATGCGTTCGTTCCTCTCTATCCTTTAGCGCTTTTCTTTGCGGATGCGGAAACTTCATTTGCCTTGGTGTTTTCCATCAACTTCCGGATTCCGCGCAGCGCCTGCTTTATGCGAAGCTCGTTTTCGACGAGCGCGAGTCTCAAATATCCTTCTCCCGCTGCCCCGAATCCGATTCCCGGCGAGGTAGCAACGAGCGCTTTCTCAAGGAGTAGTTCGGAGAATCTCATCGAACCCAGAGGCCGGAATTTCTCCGGAACGGGCGCCCACACGTACATGGTTGCTTTTGGCAGCGGGACGTTCCATCCCAGATTGTTGAGTCCGCTTACCAGCACGTCGCGACGGTGTTGATAGATCGCGTTCACTTCTTGCACGCACGACTGGTCGCCGCGCAAGGCGGATATCGCCGCGACCTGTATCGGAGTGAAGATGCCGTAATCGTAATAGCTCTTAAGTTTGGCGAGCGCGGCTATCACGTGCCGGTTCCCGAGAGCGAAACCGACGCGCCAGCCTGCCATGTTATACGTCTTCGACATCGAGTAGAACTCTATTCCGACGTCCTTTGCCCCTTTGGCCTGCAAGAAGCTCGGCGCTTTATAGCCGTCAAAACATATCTCGCTGTACGCGAGGTCGTGAACTATCAGGATTTCCTCGCGCTTCGCAAACTTGACTACTTCCTCGAAAAACGCGAGGTCGACAACCTGCGTAGTCGGGTTGTTCGGATAGCTGAGGATCAGGATTTTGGGCCGCGGATACACCTCATGAGTGACCTTCGAGAGGTCCGGCACGAAATTTCCTTCTGCCGTGAGCGGCACAGCGTGCAGGTGACCGCCCGCGATCACCACGCTATAATAATGTATCGGGTAGCTTGGACTCGGGACCAGGACCAGGTCGCCTTCGTCGAGCACGGCCGGGAAAAGGTGGCAGATTCCCTCCTTTGAGCCAATGACGGCGATGGCTTCTGTTTCCGGATCGAGTGTGACGCCGAAACGCCTCTCATACCATTCCGTGATGGCGCGTCTTAGGTGCGGGATACCCTTGGAGGCCGAGTACCGATGCGACTTGGGGTCACGCACTACCTCGCACAGCTTATCTATCACATGCTGCGGAGTCGGATGGTCCGGATTCCCCATGCCCAAATCAATGACGTCTTTTCCTACCCTGCGCGCGTCCAGCTTCATTTGATTGATGCGCGCAAACATGTATGGAGGAAGCTTCTCCATGTGTTTTGAGATGAAACGCACTTTACAACTACCCCTTTTCTATAATTGTCGGTATTTCACTTTTTGTACAACCAATCGTGCGAATGAATTCGCACCCACAGAATCCACTTCTTGTGAAGCTATTCCTGTTCCAGAATCGCAAGCACTTCCCCAACTTTGACTGTGTCGCCCTCGTCGGCTACTATTTCTGAAAGGATGCCTGACCGCGGGCTCGGCACGTTAAAGGTTGCCTTGTCGGTCGTCATTTCAACAAGGTCGTCGCCCTCCCGCACTTCGTCGCCCTCGTCGAAATGCCAGAAGGACACAGTGGCCTCGTCTCCGGCATCCTCGCCCAAGTTGGGAAGCTTGATTTCGTACATTATTCCACCTCCGCCTATTTGTCAGGGACAGACCCCGACTTCGGGTCTGTCTTTAGATTTTGAGCCTCATCTTTCATTTCCATTGCGTTGTAGGAACTACGCACAAACGGGCTCGATGCGACGGCCCTGAAGCCCATTTGTTTTCCGAGTTCCAGATAGCGTTCGAACTTGGCTGGCTCGACGAACTCGACCACCGGAAGGTGTTCCGGCGACGGGCGCAGATACTGTCCGATCGTAAGGATGTCGCAATCCGCACCCCGGAGATCGCGTAAAACGCTCACGACGTCGTCTCGTTTTTCGCCAAGGCCCAACATCAGCCCAGATTTTGTCAGCATAAATGGCTCAATTTGCTTTGCGAGTCGCAGCACTCCCAGCGAGACGCGATAATCGGCCTCTGGCCGCACGACCGAGTACAGCGACGGCACGGTCTCGACGTTGTGGTTGAACACGTCCGGCTGAGCGTCAACAACCATCCGCACCGACTCCTCGCGCCCCTTAAAATCGGGAACAAGCACTTCAACTGTTATTTGCAGATTGAGCTTTCTCAGGGCTCGAATGACGTTCGCGAAATGAGCCGCCCCGCCGTCCGGGATGTCGTCCCTCGTCACGGAAGTCACGACGACATGGCGTAATCCCATTTCCTTGACCGCCATCGCGATGCGTTGCGGCTCCGAGGCTTCAAGCGGCAACGGCTTGCCCGCTTTCACGGCGCAGAACCGGCACGACCGCATACACACATTGCCCATGATCATGAACGTAGCCGTTCCGCGGGCAAAACAATCGCCGATATTGGGACAATGGGCGCTGCGGCATACGGTATTGAGTTCGTACTGTTCTAATATGCGCCGTGTCAAGTCGGCCCGAGGACTCGCGGGCAATCGTTTCTTGATCCACGGCGGAAATTTACTTTTTGCCGGAGGCATTCAAGTCCCTGTACTACTCAGAATGACCGAAGAATCTGCATGACAGTCGTAAGGTCATACAGAGATTGCCTCGTCACTTCGTTCCTCGCAATGACAATATTTTAGCCCTCGCAATGACAGTATTTTGGTTGATGCTAAGCCGCGCTGAGTTTTCAGTAATCTTGTGTCCCGCCGGCAATGTAAAAGCATCTCTGTCGGGGGCTTTCGAAAGTCAACTTTGCCTAGTCTAGCATACGAATTTTCCAAATGCAACCAGTTCACATCGATTTTGGATTTTAGATTTTGGATTTTGGATTGAAAGAAAACGGAAACGGCAAGGGCGCAAAAAACACCCTAGTGTAGTGTCTCTAACGCTTCTTTACATTTGAGCTTCGGGGACAGTCCCGATTCTACGGCGCAAAGCGCCCGTAAATCTGGGACAGTCCCCTTCGCAGCGCTTTAAGTTATTTCGGAGACACCACACTGGGAATCCCCAGATTGGCGTAGGTGTTTATTTACGGGTCTAATGCAAAATCCAAAGGGTTCTTTTTGCCTTTGCCCCTTCGTTTTTGCCTCTTATCGCGACAGTGATGCCGATACGAACTTTCCGAAAATCCAAAGTCTACGAGCGCGTCGCCCCTGGCGGGGCTCTTTTTGTGGTTAGATCACCTCTGCGCCGCCGGCAATGTTCAGGGCGATGCCGGTGATGTTCTCGGCCTTGCAAAGGAAGACAACACCTTCGCCCACGTCTTCGGGCGTCTGTGGGCGTCCCAGCGGCGTATTGCGCTTGACGTTCTCGTCGAAAGCCTGCTCGACTTCGACTCCGAGCAGAGCGGAGAGGCCGGGCGAGAGGCAGCCTGACCACATGGCCGTGTCGACGAAGCCGGGGCAGACAGCGTTCACCGTCACATTGAACGGCCCAAGTTCCTCGGCGAGAGATTGGGTAAGCGAAATCACGCCCGCTTTCGACGCCGCGTATGCCGAGATGCCTCCGTGGCCGCGTTTTCCCGCGATTGAGGAAATGTTTATGATCCGCCCGAGTTTCTGGTCGATCATGTGAGCCGCGACCGCCTTGCAGCACAAAAACACGCCTTTGAGGTTCACATTGAGCACAGCGTCCCACTGCGATTCTTCGAGCGCGAGCACGGGCGCTGCCACGATGATGCCCGCATTATTCACGAGGATATGCAAGCCGCCGAGGCTTTTGACGGCCTGTTCGACCATCTCCGTTACTTGTGCAGAATTGGCGACATCGGCGCGGATAGCAGCGGATTTGACGCCATGGTCAGCCACCATCTGCGCTGTCGCCGCAAGCTCATCTTGTTTGGCAAGCTCGTAATCGGGCGCATGCTTGCCCTTGCTGCCAATGTCCGCGACAGCGACGCTGACGCCTTCAGCAGCGAGCGCGACCGCTATCGCGCGTCCAATTCCTCTTGCCGCGCCGGTTACGAGGGCGCATTTGCCTTTAAGGTCCATGAAAAATTCCTCCTAATAAACCAAGTTCCGAGTCTCGAGTTCCGAGTGCCGAGTCAACTACCACAAAAGGCTACTGATTCCCTCATCTCACAAAAGCAACCCCGCGCAGAGGGGTTACACGTTCCCAAGAAACATAGGTTTACAGTTTACAGTCCACGGTCGGCGCGCTGGTCATCTCATGCAATTTGAGCGTTTGTAGGGGCGAACCTTGTGTTCGCCCAGTTCTTATGCATTGCAACTCGGGCGAACACAAGGTTCGCCCCTACGTCTCACATTAGACACTCATTGATTACTCCACAAGGAATACCATCGGAATGTAAGAAAAATAGTTCGGCAATACGAGCACGCGCGAATCGGGGCCGGTCAATTCGAGCGCGCGGCTCATTGCGTTCTCGACAGTGGGGGAATGGTCGGCGCCCACAGATGCGGGAGCGTCCGAATTCTCGGCGGTGGCTATGATAATTTTGCCAGCGTGCTCGATTGCATACTGATTCTCGTTGAAGAGCCATATCGGATGCAAGGGATGATATGCGTTGTGATTATGATAGAGGTCTTCGAGACTCGAATCGGAATATAGGGATTAACAGTGCTATTGTTCCAGAGCGCGCGCAGAATGTGTCTTTTGGAAAAGATCGAGAGCCCGGCGGTATGATGGATGCTTTGCCGCGTCGATATATCCGTCGCATTTGCTCACGAGAATCAATACGCCACCCGGCCTGAGCAGCGGCTTATTTCGCCAACTTCGCAAGATAGTGGTCGCCGCCACAATATTAATGATGGGATTTCGCGTGTCGGCATACCAGACATAATGGGGGAGACCGGCGATGATTATGTCTGCTTGGGCGACGCCGTGAAGATGCTGCCGGTCGGCGCATTCCCACGCCGGTTCTTGAATCTCTTTGTAGTGGCCCGCGAAAAAGCCGGCCCAGTTGCCGACCGGGTCGGGCACACCGTTCAGATAGAAGATCTTCTTGCCGGTGAACTCCTCGATGCGGTCCATGATGGCGTCCTTGTGGCGCCGGAACGCATTTGCTCTGGGATCGCTGTGGACCGAATCGGGCGCACCGATCACTTCATATTTGTGATGTGAGTAAATGCTTCGCGCGCTCGCGAGTCCGATGACTGCGCCGTCGCCACTGTAGCCGCCCCAAATGAGGGGCATGACCGAGCCGGTGTAGATGGTGAGGTCGGAGTCAACGATAATGCGATTATGCTCGACGACATCGCCCATGCGCGATTTGCCCATGTCTACCAGATTCTCGGGATTGTGCGCGTCGTGGTTGATGAAGCGGTCGGACCAGAACTCGTCAACTATTTCGTCCGGCACCACAGGATACTGGCCGCGATAGAAGCCCTTGAAATCTTCCTTCGGCGGCTTGTCGTGCGTGCCGTTGGCGCTCACGAGCGTGATATTTTCGCGCTGCGCGCCTGCGCGTTCGAGTTCTTCGATTAGGATGGGCACGGCCAGATACTTCGGGCCGAATTTTAGCGGATCATCGAAAGCGATGACGACTTTGCTCTTCTTGCTGACGAGTTCGCGCAAAGGGGGCATGCCGAGGGGGGTGGCGAGCGCATGGCGGATGGCGGCAGCGGGATCGTCGAGAGCGGGATAGTCGGGCTTCGGCTCGGCCTGGATTACGACGGCCGATTGCGGGACGGAAATCTCAATGGGCTCATCCCACCGGTCAACGAAGAGTTTCTTCTGAGACATGAGAAAACCTTTCTGGAACACGAATTCCACGAAGCACACAAGGCGCGAGACGAATTATGCGAATGGAAAAGAAGAAGCATGGGATCACGAATGTCACGAATTCAACGAATGACACGAATGCAGCTTCCTCAGCGTCATTCCAGCGCAGAAAGAAAAAGAAGAAGCCTTGGAACACGAATTACGCAAATCACACGAACAAACAGCCTCTTTCTTATCATTCCCGCGAAGGCGGGAATCCATTCTAAGACAATGCGTTATACGCATGCATTCTTGAAGATCATGACAAGATTTCAAGATTCTGAAACGTGAGCAGCGCTGATGGCCTTCGCGCGGCGGGGCAATTGACACGGATAAGATACCATATTCACCGCAAAGTCGCAAAGCGCGCAAAGAAAAGGAAAAAACCTGAAACCGCCGACGAACGCCGATGAACGCGGGTGAAGAAGCGGGAACACGAATGGGGCGAATTTTGGCGAATGGCTCGAATTCATTGGTGTCTTCTCCATTGTTTCCTTGTAAGTCTTTGTGGCACAAGGCTGTGACGCAAGTGACGCAAAAGACCCGTCTGTACAGCAAATCCCTTTAAGGGGAAAATATAGGCGATAGGTGAAGGGCGGCCAACGCCGCCGGGGGAAAAGGGCCGCAGGCCCGAGGGGAAACGGGGAAGAAGCGAAGAGGAGAAAAGAAAAGGAGGGAACACAAATGACCCGAACCGGGCAAGGCGCGGAGTTCCGAGTTTCGAGTCGAAACCAGGGCTGTCTGCGGATCGTGCGAAGCTTCGACGTGAGTTTTGAGGGTGGAATTTCGCTTCCATTGTCCTGTTCTGCTTCGTAAATCTTTGGCGGAGAGGGATATGACGCAAATGACGCAAGCATGACGCAAAGTCGAGAAGGAAGAGTGAGGGGTGAAGGGTGAAGAGAGAAGGAATGATGAGTGATGAATGATGAATGATGACAAGGACTTCTGGAGTGGACGGATGGACAAGTTGGCGCTGGTTTTTGAAGAAATATGACGCATATGACGCAAATGACACAAGAAATCGCGGTTCGTTTGAAAAATTTTTGGACTGATATTGTCCAAGAGATTTTGGGCCAAGATGAGGGAACCGCCGATGAACGCCGGCCGCGCAAGGCGCAGGGTTCCGAGTTCCTGGTTCCTCGTTTCTGGTCAGAGAAGGAAGAAGGGGAGCACGAATGGCGCGAATTCTGGCGGAGGGCACGAATGAGAACTTTTCCTTGCCAACGTATTTATCGACCGACCAGTCAGCGAACAAAGAAGGTATTGCAGTTGGTTTGCACTTGAGCCGGGTTGCTGCTCCGGTCATCTTCCTTGTGAACATATCAGTCGTCTTCCTTCCCTTTGTGAGCGTGGGAGACAGTCTTTTTGCTGACATCTACTATACAGTTTACGGTTGGGCGGACAGTTGGTCAACGAAGTTTTTGTTAAAAATCGTGCGAATCATGGAACACATTGCGGAATAAGAGCTTAAACCACAGAGGCACCCAGATCACGGAGGTAGAAAAAAAGAAACAATGGGGCCTCCCGCAACGCGCGGGACAAGGCACACGGATACAAAAGAAGATTCTTGGACAAGATTTACAGGATTTACAGGATTTTCGCCGGTCATATTCGACTCAGACATGATTTACAGGGACTCACAGGATTTCTTCAATCACGTTAATCATATTAATCCTGCCAATCCTCTCTCTTGTGCTGCCTGAATTTGCGTTTCACTCCCATGCGATGCACCGGAAGTTGTCAAGGACAAAGAATTCTGGAAGGAAAAAGACGAAACGGGCCCCCGCGTTTCCATGTTCCGGGAATGATTCCCTCCATGTTGCTGCGCTGACAAAATATTGCTATGCTGTTAAGTAACACACGTTTTGATATTCAGGAAATCTATTGACTATGGAGAAATAGTGTGATATAAGGTTAAAGCAAGTGGTGTAGTGTCTCTAACGCTTCTTTCTATTTGGCTTCGGGGACAGTCCCGATTCTACGGCGCAAAGCGCCCGTAAATCTGGGACAGTCCCGTTCAGCGCTTTAAGTCATTTCGGAGACACCACACTAGCATGACGGGGCACCGGGCACTTTTTGACAGAGGCACGCGAAATGAACAGATTCCCGCGCTGGTAATGCTGGTCTTCAATGGGCAAGAATCACCGGCGTCACTATAGGGAGAGATGACGGGCGGGGCCAGGCACTCTTGACGGGGGCACGGAGATGAGCAAATTCCCACGCTGGTTAATGACAGTCTTTTCGCTGGCGATGCTGGTTCTGGTGGTTGGGGGCGTCTGGTTGTACCGCAAGCAGGAGAAACGTTTGCGGCAAGAGACGGAAGCAAATATCCAGGCAATCGCTCGGTTGAAGGTGGACCAGATAGTCGCATGGCGGGCCGAGAGGCTGGGTGACGCCGCCGTTTGGATAGAAAGCCCTTTCCTCATCGAAGCGGTGGCGGGATGGATGGCAAACCCGCAGGCCGGGGTCACCGAACAGTTGCTCACACGATTCCGATCTTTGCAGAAACACTATCACTATCACGATGTCCTCCTGGTTGATACCGGCGGCAAGGTGCGGCTGAGTCTCATAGGCCGTCCTGGCTCGATTCACAATGACGCGGTTCAGGCGATGGCGGCCGCTTTCCGCGAGCGGCGTCCCGTGCTTACCGACCTGCACGCAGGTCCGGATGATCTACCGCCTCACATCGACGTCATCGGGCCGTTGTTCGCCCAAAATGGGCAGGCGGCCGAGGCTATCGGCGCGATCATTCTTCAGAGTGACGCCCGGCAGTTTCTGTATCCCCTGATCCAGTCATGGCCCACGCCTAGTCGAAGCGCTGAAACCCTGCTTGTCCGGCGTGACGGCGACGCGGTCCTGTTCCTGAATGAACTGCGCCACAAGCAGGGCACAGCGCTCAAGTTGCGTATTCCCCTGAGCCAGAAGGACGTGCCCGCGGTGATAGCAGTTCTGGGAGGGGAAGGCGTTGTGCAAGGGGAGGACTACCGCGGGGTTGAGGTTCTGTCGGTTCTCATACCTGTGCCGGACTCACCGTGGTTCATGGTGGCCAAGGTCGACGCGGCGGAAGCCTTCTCGGTCTTGCGGCGCGAATCTATCCTACTCCTGTCGTTGTTTGTGGTGCTGGTCGCGGCCGGGTCTGCCGGCGTGGGTATGGTGTGGCAGCGTAACGCCAAATCTCACTTCCAGACCCTGTTACGGGCGGAAGAAGCGCGGCGCGAGAGCGAGGAACGCCATCGGATCACGCTCATGAGCGTGGGTGATGGGGTGATTACCACCGACGCCGAGGGGCGCGTGGAACTGCTGAACCCGGTGGCCGAGGCGCTCACCGGATGGCGGCAGGAAGAAGCATGCGGCAAACCGCTGAAAGAGGTGTTTCGCATCTTTAACGAAGAAACGCACCAGCCGGTGGAAAACCCCGTGCAGCGGGTGATGCGCGAAGGTCTCGTAGTAGGACTGGCCAATCACACGGTGCTTGTCTGCAAAGACGGCGCGGAACGTCCCATTGCTGACAGCGGCGCACCCCTCCGGGCCGAGCAGGGCGCTATCACCGGCGCGGTTCTAGTCTTCCGCGATCAAACGGAGGAGCGACGCTATTCCAAGGAGCGCGAGGGCACGGTGAAACTGCTGAGCTTGCTCTGCAGTCAGAGCGGGAAACACGAACTGATTGAAGCGGTCACCGGATTTCTGCATGAATGGTCCGGTTGCGAGGCCGTGGGCGTGCGGTTGAAGGACGCGGATGATTTTCCGTATTTCGAGACGCGGGGCTTTCCCCCCAAATTTGTGCAGGCGGAGAATAGCCTGTGCGCGCGCGATCCTGACGGTCAGTTGGTCCGAGACAGTCAGGGCTATCCCGTGCTCGAATGCATGTGCGGCAACATTATCTGCGGACGTTTCAATCCTGCGCTGTCATTCTTCTCGGCGAGGGGCAGTTTCTGGACCAATTGCACCACCGAACTGTTAGCGAGCACTACCGAGGCCGACCGTCAAGCGCGCACTCGTAACCGCTGCAACGGCGAAGGCTATGAATCCGTAGCCCTGATTCGCCTGCGCAGCGGAGAGGAAACGCTCGGTTTGTTGCAACTGAATGACCGCGCCAGAGGCCGGTTCACAGCCGAATCCATCGCCTTCATGGAAAACGTCGCCGACCAGATTGCCATTTCCCTGGCGCAACGTAAGGGACAAGACGAACTGCGCGAGAGTGAGGAGAAATACCGGCACCTGGTTGAATCCCTCAAAGAGGAATACTTCTTCTACCGCCATGGAGTGGACGGCGTCTTCACTTACGTCAGCCCTTCCATAAGCAACGTCCTCGGCTATTCCGTCGAAGAGTTTTTGGCGCATTTCAGCACGTATCTGACTGACGACCCCATCAATTTCGAGGTTGAAAAACATACCGCGTTAAGCATTCAAGGAGTCCAACAGCCATCCTACGAAGTGGAAATCTACCATAAGAATGGCAGCGCCCACTGGCTGGAGGTGAAGGAGGCGCCGATATTTGACGCTCAAGGAAATGTGGTCGCCGCAGAGGGCATTGCGCACGACATTACGGTTCGCAAGCGGGCGGAGGAAGTGCTGCGGCAATCAGAAGAGCGGTTCAGAGGCACCCTGGACAACATGATGGAAGGGTGTCAGATTATCGGTTTCGATTGGCGCTACCTGTATGTTAATGAGGTCGCCGCCCGGCACGGTCGCCGTTCACGGGAGGAACTCGTGGGACGTACGATGATGGATGCTTACCCCGGCATTGAAACCACAAAGATGTTCGCCGCTCTCAAACGTTGCATGAAGGAAAGGCTTCCGGAACAGATGGAGAATGAATTCATATATCCTAATGGCGCCAATGGCTGCTTTCAAATTGGGTTTCGGCCGGCGCCCGAAGGCATCTTCATCCTGTCGCTTGATATAACCGAGCGTAAGCGAGCGGAGGCCGAGCGCGAGCGGCTGGCATCGGCCATCGAGCAGGCCGCCGAGATGATTGTCATAACCGACGCGGAAGGAACTATCCAGTACGTGAACCCGGCATTTGAAACCGTCACCGGCTACACGCGCGAAGGGGTCATTGGCCAGAACCCACGCCTTCTCAAAAGCGGCGAGCAGGACGAGGTTTTTTACCAAAAGCTGTGGGAGACCATAACCAGCGGAAAGACGTGGGAGGGGCGCTTCGTTAACAAGAAGAAGGACGGTGCGCGCTACACCGAGGACGCCACGATTTCACCCGTGCACGGCAATGATGGGGCCATTACGAACTACGTCGCCGTCAAGCGAGACATGACCGAGCATTTACGCCTGCATGATGAAAAGGAGAAACTGCAGGCGCAATTGGTTCAGGCCCAGAAGATGGAGTCGGTGGGGCGTCTGGCCGGCGGAGTGGCCCACGATTTTAACAACATGCTCACGGCGATCCTCGGGTACAGCGCTCTGGAACTCGAGAAGGCCCAGCCGGACAGCTCACTTCACAACAGCCTCACTGAAATTCAGAAAGCCGCGCAGCGCTCCGCCGATCTCACCCGCCAGTTGCTTGCTTTCGCCCGAAAGCAGACCGTCAGCCCCGAGGTGCTGGACCTGAACGACGCTGTCTCGGGCATGTTGAAGATGCTCCGCCGCCTCATTGGCGAGGACATTGACCTGGCCTGGATGCCGGGGCATGACCTATGGAAGGTGAGGATTGATCCCTCTCAGGTCGATCAGATTCTGGCCAACCTAACGGTCAATGCCCGTGACGCTATTGCCGGCGTGGGCAAGCTCACCATCGATACCGCCAACGCGGTGTTCGATGAACCATATTGCGCCGACCGCGCGGGATTCATTCCCGGCGAGTATGCGCAACTGGCCGTGAGCGACGATGGAGCGGGAATGAGCAAGGATATCCTCGAACACATCTTCGAGCCCTTCTTTACCACCAAAGGCGTCGGCAAGGGCACCGGCCTTGGGCTCGCGACCGTTTACGGCATCGTCAAGCAGAACGACGGCTTCATCAACGTGTACAGCGAACCGGGGCAGGGGACCACATTCAAGATATACCTGCCCCGTTTCGAGGTCGAACCCGTTCAGGTCGCGGCGAGGCGCCCGGAGATAAAACCGCGAGGGGGAACGGAGACGGTGCTGTTGGTCGAGGATGAGGGTGCGATTTTGAAACTCGGCGAGGCCATTCTCAACGGACTGGGATATACGGTGTTGGCGGCCCGCGCGCCGAGCCATGCGATTCGTCTCGCAGGCGAGCGGACGGGGGACATCCACCTGCTGATCACCGACGTGGTGATGCCGGAGATGAACGGCCGGGAGTTGGCCGAACGGCTCAGTGCCATCAAGCCGGGTCTGAAATGCCTGTATATGTCCGGCTACACGGCCAACGTTATCGCACACCGGGGTGTCCTTGAGGAAGGCGTGCACTTTGTCCAAAAACCGTTTTCGCTGGAAATGTTGGCCGCCAAAGTTCGCGAGACGCTGGATAGCTAGTGTAGTGTCTCCAACGCTTCTTTACATTTGAGCTTCGGGGACAGTCCCGATTCTACGGCGCAATGACCCGAATGCGCGAAACGCGGGACGAATGAGGATAAAGACTCAGCGCGGAGGGTGCTGCGGGTTTCAGGCGGTGAGGGGTAGAGTGATTTCGGCGGTGGTTCCCTGGCCGACTTTGCTTATGATGGTTAGAGCGCCGTCATGGGCTTCGATGAGCTTCTTGCAGATAGGGATGCCGAGACCTGCGCCCCTGATCTTCGTGGTAAAGAAAGGCTCGTAAATTTTCTCCAGAGTCTCTTCGCTCATTCCGCAGCCGCTGTCGGAAACACAAAGTCGCAGGATGCCAGCGTCGTCGGTCTCGCGCCTTTGCGTATATATTTTCAGTTTCCCACCATCTGGCATTGCGTCTGCCGCATTTGAGATGAGATTCACGAGCACTCTGGCCATTCTTTCAGCATCTACAAATATTTTCGTTTGATCGACATCCACATGGACCGATATATTCTGGAGTCTATGCCCTGTCAGGCTCAACGCCCCGTCGATAATATCGCGGACCGGCTGCCACGAATGCGCCAGTGTGACAGGTCTCGCATAGTACAATAACTCTTCGATTACGCTATTCATCCATTTGGAGCCGTAGGCAATCTCCTCAACGATATCCGCAACTTCCGACTTTTCTTTTACTTCTCCCACCGCCTTCTGAAGACTGTCAATTCCCAGATTTATTGTATGCAATGGATTCCTTATTTCGTGGGCCACGACCGACACCATTTGCCCCAGGGCGGCGAGAGTTTGCGCCTGACGCAGTTCCGCCACTTGTTTTTTAACTGTCTCCTCGAGGCTTTCGGAAAGATGCCGGTAGCGGCTTTCACTTTTCGCCAACTCTTCTTCCGCTCGTACGCGCTCGATTGCGGTGCCAAGTTGTGAGGCGGCGGCCTCAAGAACTTCCACGATGAAAAGTGGAACCATATTTTCTCTATGGTCAGCCAGATGGATCAAACCGAGAACTCCTTCTCCGGTACGGATCGGAACAAGCGCCACGGACTCATATCCATGTTGATTGCATGTGTTTCGCGTTGTCCCCTTTTCTTTCTCAGAAACCGTTGCGAGGAAGCGCGTGGCGCCGTTCATACAGAAAGACCCGCCTTTCGTGTAAAACGAAAGAGTCGGGTCGATGCTGCCCTTGATGACATTGATGCACATACACTTGTCCGATTTGATGGAGAGAGGGCTTTCCGACCGATAGAATTTGTCGCTGAAGCCCACGTAAGCTTCGTATGGGATATTCCCTTCGTCATCCAATATACGTACTCCGATTGCGCCGCAATTGGTAAGCGCCTGTATCTCGCGCACGTATTCGTCAAGCAAAGGATGCATCCTACTATGCCGGAAGGAAATTTGCAGGAAACGATGGGACAATCGCAGCCTCTCCTCCATCCACTTGCGCTCGGTAATGTCCTGGGTCGTGCCGAAGCCGCCCAGCACTGTTCCATCCTTGCCGAATTCCAATTCAGCCCGTTCACGGACCCACATGATAGCATCGCCAACAACAATTCGGTGCTCGATATCATAGGGTTCCCCCCGCAGGGCTGCCTTCCATTTCCTGTCCACGTATTCGCGGTCATCGGGATGAACGGTGGCCAGGAACGTCTCATAGGTCAGCGGCCTTCCCTGCGGAATCCCGAATATCCGGTGCGCCTCTCGGGACCAGCGTAATTCATTGACGTGGACGTTCAATCGCCAGCTTCCGGTGCGAGCCACAGCCTGGGCGCGGTTCAGGTCCTCCCGGCTCTCTTCAAGCCGCTGAATTATGGGGTTGCTGACCCGGAGGAACAAAGCAGCTCCAAGAAAGATGAGAACGAGGCCGCATGCGCCGGCCAGCAAGCCGGCCTTGATGAAAGGCGCCCGAATCTCCGTCATGTCGATCTTCGCGACTAGCCCCAAGTTAAGCTCCGCCACTGGCTCATACGCTGCGAGCACTCGCACTCCCCTATAATCGAGACCGATGATCGAACCCGATTCGCCGGACAATACTCTTCGCATGGGCTCAGCCACTTTCGACGAGAAGGGCACGGGCAGCGGATTAGCAGAATCACCGTGTCGGTTCCGTAGAAGAAAGGCTATTTGGTCGCCCTCGAGCCCGGCCACGACGAATTCGCCGGTTTCCCCGAGGCCCCCAAAATGTCCATGTGCGTCTTTGAGTTCCTCGAAAGTGAAGGCGAGAGCGGCTTCGGGGTCGCTCCCAGCGTAACGTGAGGCGTCGAATCGAGCCATTGCTTCGATCAGTCGTGCCTGGCTCTTCACCATCTCGATCAAACGGCGACGTTGTTGCTCAACCGAAGTTCGGTACAAAGAGGTAAGCACGATTCCTCCGACTCCGATCGAAACGGCCGCCATAATGACGAGCAAAAGAAAGATTCGCTTGTTACGCCTCACCTTCGCTTCGCTCCTAAGAAAGTAGGTTCAAAGTTCAAGGTCAAAGGTTCAAGGTCAAAAGAAACAAAAGAGAGATTCTTCGCTTCGCTCAGAATGACATGATGGATGTCAAGCTTCACCTTTCTTTCACAATTAACCACGTGCCACCGTGGTCAAGCGCTCCTGAGAAAACGGTTCATGGTTTAGGGTTCATGGTTCATGGTTAACTACCGAAGCCGAAGCCCCCTGCGTCATTCCCGGGAAGGCGGGAATGAAAAGTCGACCGCAAGTATATCGCTTCCCTTTTCGCCTTTGCCCTTTTGCCTCTTTTATAGTGGCAATGCGATTTCGGCTGTTGTTCCCTCGCCGAGCTTGCTTGTGATAGTCAGGGCGCCGTCGTGCGCCTCGATCAGCTTTTTACAGATAGGGATGCCGAGACCTGCGCCCTTCGTTTTTGTGGTAAAGAAAGGCTCGTATATCTTCTCCATGTTTTCTTCACTGATTCCGCAGCCGGTATCGGAAACGCATAGCCTGAGGACGCCCGCATCATCGGTTTCGCGCCTGTGCGTGTAGATATGCAGCTTGCCCCCATCGGACATTGCGTCCGCGGCGTTTGATATTAGGTTCATAAGCACTCTAGTCATTCTCTCCGAATCAACTAATATCTTAGTTTGGTCGAGACTCACGTGAACCGATATATTTTCGAGCTTGTGACTCGTCAGGCCCAACGCCGAATCAACAACATCCCGGACGGCCTGCCATGAAGGCTCCAATGTAACAGGTCTCGCATAGTATAACAACTCATCGATTACATTGTTCATCATCTTCGAACCGTATGCGATTTCCTCGATGATTTCCGAGACTTCCGGGATATCCGGCTTTTGCAGGGCTCGCTGTATCGCTTTTTGGAGGGTGTCGATTCCCATGTTTATCGTGTGGAGAGGATTCCTGATTTCGTGGGCCACGACTGATATCATTTGGCCCAGGGCCGCGAGGGTCTGAGCCTGGCGTAATTCCGCCACCTGTTTCTTGACTGTCACTTCCAGGTTTTCTGCGAGCCGGCGGTAGCGGTCTTCGCTGTCGCGCAGCGTCGTCGTGCGTTCGGTGACGCGTTGCTCGAGAGTCTCGTTCAGCTTCTGCAGAGCTTCATGCGCCTGCTTTTGCTCGGTGATATCGATGCCCATCTCGAGGATAAGAGTAGAGCCGTCCGTATCGACGAAGGGGAAGTCGTAGATATAGTAATTGCGGCCGTCCGGCCCGGTCCATTCCCACTCATGAGGCGCCATCGTTTTCATAACCGTGTAAGTTTCACAGATTTCGCAGGGCTTGGTACGATTAAATAGATACTCGAAACAGCGGCGGCCGTGCGATTCACCGAAACGCTCGCGGAAGAAGCGGTTATCAAACGGCACATGATAATCCGCTGACAGGAGCACGACGTAAGCCGGCAGAGTTTCCAGCACGTCAAGGAACCGTTTCCGTTCGCCTTTCGCGGCCTGTTCGGCCCGCCTGCGGGAAGATATCTCAGCCTGTAATAGCGTATTCGCTTCTCTGAGCTCTCTGGTGCGCTCCTGAACTCGCATCTCCAGTTCATCGTTCGCCCTTTGCAGTTGCGACTCTGCCTTAACGCGCTCTGTTACGTCGCGGAATACTAGAATCACGCCGATAATGTTTCCCCTATCGTCTCTGATGGGCGCCGCGCTGTCGTCTATGGGTATTTCGGTCCCGTCCCTGGCTATCAATAGTGTATGGTTTGCCAGACCAACAATGGCGCCATGTTGTATTACCGCTGCTACCGGATTCTCGACAGGCTGACGTGTGTCCATGTTTACTATGTTAAACACTTCTGTTAGCCTTTTGTTAAAAGCCTCATCGATTTTCCAGCCCATCAAACCTTCTGCGACCGGGTTCATGAACGTTATCAGGCCGTCCTTATCGGTGGCGATCACAGCATCCCCGATGCTTCTGAGCGAAGTCGCCAGCCACCTTTCGCTCTCTATTAGTTTCCTTTCCATTTTATGCTTGTAGAGCGCCGTCTCGATCGTGATGTGCAACTCCCTCTCGTGGAAAGGTTTGACAATATATCCGTACGGTTCTGTTATTTTTGCGCGCTGGAATGTGTCGTCGTCCGCAAAGGCGGTGAGGTATACAACCGGAATATCGAAGCGACCATGAATCTGTTCGGCGGCTGTCACTCCGTCGATTTTCCCCTGAAGCATTATATCCATCAGAACCAGATCGGGGCGTGTCTCCACTGCTTTCTTGACAGCCTCTTCTCCGGCAGAGGCAATATCCGAGACAGTATATCCCAGAGATTTCAGCCGCTGTTTCATGTCAAGGGCCTCAATGCCTTCGTCCTCAACAATCAGTATCTTTGCGTCAGGCATTACGAAAACCTCCTATTCGCTCGTATTACGTGCAGCGTATCGGGTGTTACGCAGTTCTACCTCGCAGGCTCAAACGTAATCATGAATTCGGTCCCGCCTTTTGCTCCGAGCTGAATGCTGCCGTTGAGTTGTTTTGCCAGCACTCTCACCAGTTGAAGCCCCAATGATTCGGAATTCTGTATCTCGAAACCGTCGGGCAGGCCTACGCCATTGTCGCTGACGGTCAGTATGAATTTATTATCGACATCACGACGAAGGCCGACACAGACCTCGCCTTTTATCTCAGCCCGGGCCGAAGAGTTCGGGAAGGCGTACTTCAGTGAATTTGAGACGAGTTCGTTGATGATCAGAGCGCAAGGAATCACCATATTAATGTCAAGTGAAACGTCTTCAATATTTATTTTCGGCTTTATGACTCTCTGACTTATCCCATACGAGAGGAATAGGTTGGCCATGATTTTTTGGATGTAGTCGGGAAGATTGATCTTTGTCAGAGACTCGGACTGGTATAATTTTTCATGGATAAGCGCCATCGAGAAGACCCGGTTCTGGCTTTCCTTGAACAACGCTATCGCCTTCTCATCTTTTACATAAGGCAG
>CAYVDS010000101.1:0-18679 GCA_964450145.1 uncultured bacterium | reverse complement strand
CTTATCTCCTCCAAGAGTTCACATCGACGAGGAGGTTTGGCACCTCGATGTCGGCCCATCACATCCTGGGGCTGAAGCAGGTCCCAAGGGTTCGGCTGTTCGCCGATTAAAGTGGTACGCGAGTTGGGTTTAGAACGTCGTGAGACAGTTCGGTCCTTATCCGCCGTGGGCGTAGGATACTTGAGGGGAGCTGTCCCTAGTACGAGAGGACCGGGATGGACGCACCTATGGTGTTCCAGTTGTTCCGCCAGGGGCATCGCTGGGTAGCTACGTTCGGAAGGGATAAGCGCTGAAAGCATCTAAGCGCCAAGCCCACCCCAAGATAAGGTATCCCTCCTCGAAAGAGGACTAAAGGCCCCTTGAAGACAACAAGGTTGATAGGCCGGATGTGGAAGCGGAGTAATCCGTTAAGCTAACCGGTACTAATAGGCCGTGCGGCTTGACCAATTGGATTTATTTTCCGATTGGGCATCAACCCAAGAGGCTTTTGCACTCGGTCGCATATGTTGTGGTTTTGCCCAGCCTTGGCTCACTTGATATTTTTTCCCGGTAGTTATAGCGGAGGGGCCACACCTGTTCCCATTCCGAACACAGAAGATAAGCCCTCCAGCGGCGATGGTACTGCGTGGGCAGCTGCGTGGGAGAGTAGCACGCTGCCGGGTTAATTTTATGCGTTAGGGGCTTCGCGTTTTGCGGAGCCCCTAATTTTTTTCTCGCCCCGCTCCCGTGAAAGTGAAAAGACGAATGGAACAACGCGAAGGAAACCACCAAGAAAAGTAAACAGTCTCGTCTCTGCTTCCCACGCTTTGCCTTCCTTCCAACATTAACCACGTCACAGGGATGATCGAACGCTCGCAAGAAACCACGGATTATCTCCCTTAATTCGGGGACACGATGCGGCATCGTGTCCCCGAATTAAGGGCTGTTTCTTTCACACGCACAATCAATCACTCCTCACGCTCTACCAAAAAAAATTTTCGATATGGCGTTTCTTCCTCTTGCGGAAGACAGGTTCGATTGTCATATTAGTAATGATTACTATTTCTAGCAAAGGAGAGATAGAGTGGGCTCCCAGCCATTCAGGATGACGCGTCAGCGGAAAACTATTCTTGATGAATTGAGAAAAGTCGATTCGCACCCGTCCGCGGACGAAGTTTATGAGATGGTTCGGCGACGGCTGCCACACATCAGCCTCGGCACCGTCTACCGTAATCTCGAAATTCTTTCCGAATCAGGCGAAATACAGAAACTGGAGTTGGCCGGTTCACAGATGCGGTTTGACGGCAACGCGCAAGATCACTATCACGTCCGTTGTGTGCGGTGCGGAAGGGTCGGCGACATTGCGGCTGCGCCGGCGCGCAGCCTTGAGGAGGCATTTCGCCGCATGACCGATTATGACATAGTCGGGCATCGGCTGGAATTTATGGGATTGTGTCCCGGTTGCATGGGAAGAGTGACAGGCTCAAGCAGGGGGTCTCACAAAAGCATAAGGAAGGAGAAAAGAGATGGGGCTTAAGGGATCGAACACCGAGAAGAATATCTTGACTGCGTTTGCCGGGGAGTCGCAGGCGCGCAATCGCTACACGTACTTCGCGAGTCAGGCGAAAGAAGAGGGTTTCGAGCAGGTATCGGCTATCTTCGAGGAAACTGCGAGTCAGGAGAAGGAGCACGCCAAGCGACTGTTCAAACTGCTCCAAGGCAGCGACGTTGAAATTCAGGCGGCCTTCCCGGCCGGCGTTATAGGCACGACATCGGCAAACCTCAAGGCGGCGGCCGGCGGTGAGAATTACGAGTGGAAGGAGATGTATCCGTCGTTTGCAAGGACCGCGAAGCAGGAAGGTTTTGCTGATATCGCCAGAATATTCGAGTGCATCGCTGTGGCCGAGAAACAGCACGAAAAACGCTATCGCGGGCTGGCGGCGAACATCGAAAACGGAACGGTGTTCAGGAAGAGCAATCCGGTCGTGTGGAGGTGCCGCAACTGCGGCTATCTGCTCGAGGGTGTGGCCGCTCCGAACGAGTGTCCGGCGTGCGCGCACCCGCAGGCACATTTTGAAATGCTGGCGGAGAATTACTAAGTGGGGAAATTCCCTCTCCCGAAATTCTGTGGGTGTGAATCTGTTCGCACAAGCCGGGCGAAAATAGGCCGGCGCCACAATGCGAATAAATTCGCACCTACATTGCTCTGCCCCGATTATTGAAATTACGGGACAGTCTCCTAACCTTTAGCAAAGGGGAAGGGAATTTTATGTAGGCGGACCATTTACTAGCACACGCGAGACAAATCGAGTCCGGAAATCCCGCCTGTAGCGGGATGCGAATAAATTCGCACCTACTCCCTGACCGAAACATGTAATTGCCGGACAGTCTCAAAGGGGGTTGCTCAGGTGAGGAGGAATCGTATGCTGAGCGAGAAAATGCAGGAAGCGCTGAATGCGCAGACTAATGCCGAGTTTTACTCCTCTTACCTCTATTTATCGATGTCGGCATATTTCCACTCTATCAATTTAAGCGGCTTCGCAAACTGGATGCGCGTACAGGCCCAGGAAGAGCTGGTGCACGCGGTCAAATTCTACGATTTTGTCAATGGACGAAACGGAAGGGTCGTTCTGGGCGAGGTCGAGGGGCCGCCGTGCAAATGGAAGTCGCCGCTCGCAGCATTTGAGCACGCTCTGGAGCATGAACAGAAGGTCACGGGACGGATCAACAGTCTCGTCAATCTGGCAATCGAAGAGCGAGATCACGCAACGAACACTTTTCTGCAGTGGTTTGTGAACGAGCAGGTGGAAGAGGAAGCGTCGGCCAATGACGTGGTGCAGAAGCTGAAGTTGGTGGGTGACGGCGGCGGCCTGTTCATGCTCGATCGCGAGCTGGCGCTACGCGTGTTTACGCCCCCGGCTCAGGCGCCGCAGGCTTGACGGGAGGCCTCATGGAGAAAAAATGGATATGCACGGTGTGCGGATATATTCATGAAGATGAGAAACCGCCGGAGCAGTGTCCATCGTGCCGCGCTCATATGTACCAGTTCATACTCTACGAGAAAGTGCCGGATGAACTGGATAAGAGCCTGAGAGAGGCGCTTGCCGGCGAATCGAAAGCGTTTGTGAGGAACACGGCGTTTGCAAAGAAGGCCGAGAAGGATGGCTTTGACCAGATTGCCAAGCTTTTTCGAGCCGTCGCCGAGGCCGAGAAAATCCACGCGGCAGAGTATCTCAAATATCTTGAAGGCGTCGTCGGCGACACCGAGGACAACCTGAAGGCCGCCTTCGAGAACGAGATCAAGGCCAATACGCAGATTTATCCGCCGCTCATCAAACAGGCCATGGCGCTGAGGCGCGAAGACGTCGCGTGGAGTTTCATCCGCGCAAGAGACGTAGAGGAGAGGCATTCGGTTCTTTACAAAGAGGCTTTGAACGCCATGGTGACGGAGGAAAAGCCGGACTACTACGTTTGCGGGGTATGCGGTTACGTGTTCAACCGTGACTTGCCCGACGAATGCCCGGTTTGCAGGAGCAGTAGCGAGAACTTCCGCCGCATCGCGTGAGCGGGATACCGCGTTAGCTTCAACCACAGTTTAATTAAGGAGACAAGTATGGACGTCTTACTACTGTCGCGGCTTCAGTTTGCGATGGCGACATTTTTCCATTTTCTCTTTGTCCCTCTGACATTAGGACTCTCAGTTTTGATCGCCATTATGGAAACCATATATGTCAGAACCGGTGATGAAGACTACAGGAGGATGGCGAAGTTCTGGGGCAAAATGTTCCTCATCAACTTCGTCATCGGAATCGTGACCGGTATTACGCTCGAGTTCCAATTCGGCACGAACTGGGCGCGGTACTCGAAGTATGTGGGCGACATATTCGGTTCGCTGCTTGCAATCGAGGCATCGGTCGCGTTTTTTCTCGAGTCAACTTTCGTGGCGGTATGGGCATTCGGCTGGAAAAAGCTGTCGCCGAAAGCGCATACAGCCAGCATTTGGATTGTAGCGCTTGCCTCGAATATTTCCGCGACCTGGATTCTGATTGCGAATGCGTGGATGCAGCACCCGGTCGGATACACGATTCGCAACGGCCGGGCCGAAAAATTGACGGATTTCTTCGCAGTCGTCACGCAGAAACTCGCCATCCTTGAGATCATTCATACATTCGGCGCAGCGTACATGCTTGCGGGGTTCTTCGTCATGGGTGTCAGCGCATACCACATTCTTCGGAAACAGAATACCGCCTTGTTCGCGAAATCGTTCAGAATAGCGTTGACATTTGCGTTGATCTTCTCCGTCGTTGAAGTTGTCCAGGGGCATTTCCACGGCGCTATGGTCGCCGAGAAGCAGCCCGCAAAAATGGCCGCGATGGAATCTCATTGGGAGACCAATGCAGCCGCGCCAATCCACTTATTCGCAGTGCCGGACCCGAAGAATGAGCGCAACAGTTTCGAGATAGGCCCCATTCCCGGGGGGCTGAGCATGCTTGCGTTTCACTCGTCGAGCGCCGTAGTGAAGGGGCTCAAGGACTTTCCTGCAGATGAGAGACCCCCGGTGGCGATAACGTTCATGGCGTTCAGAGTGATGGTCGGCCTTGGGTTCTTTTTTGTTCTGTTGACTGCGATAGGATGGCTTAAACGCAACAAGCTCGAATCGAGCCCGCTCCTCCTGAAGGCAATGCTGTATGCCATCCCGCTGCCGTTCATTGCGGGACTGGCGGGCTGGACTGTCGCCGAGGTGGGCCGACAACCGTGGATCGTTTACGGGCTCATGCGAACGAGCGAGGCGGTGTCGCCGATTGCGTCATCGCAGGTGATGGTGTCGCTTGTGGCGCTGACGGCGCTCTATTCGCTTTTGGGATTAGCCAATATATATCTTATGTTCACATATGCACGAAAAGGGCCTGAGTTCGCTCCAGTTGGCATCGAAGAAAAGAGAGGTGCGTGAACCATGCTTGAGACTATCTGGTTTGTATTGTGGGGGCTGCTTTGGGCGGTCTACTTCATGCTCGACGGCTTTGATCTGGGCCTTGGAGCTCTAATGCCCGTTCTGGCAAAGAACGACTCCGAAAAGCGCATCATTTACAATTCAATTGGCCCGTTCTGGGATGGGAACGAGGTATGGCTGCTCACGGCGGGCGGCGTCACGTTTGCGGCGTTCCCCGCCACGTACGCGGTCATGTTCAGCGCGCTATACTCGGCGCTGATGTTGGTTTTGTTTGCGCTCATCCTTCGCGGAGTGTCATTGGAGTTCAGGGGAAAAGTGGAAAATCGCGCATGGAAAGCCGTCTGGGACGCGAGCATGGTCATCGGAAGCTTTCTGCCCGCTCTCTTGTTGGGTGTAGCGTTCGCAAATATCTTTCGCGGTATTCCGATAGATGCCGACGGCGTCTACCACGGCACGCTGTTTACGCTATTGAATCCTTATGGGATTATCGGGGGCATCCTCTTTCTTCTTTTGTTCCTCGTGCACGGTTCGGTCTGGCTTGCCGCGAAGTCGGAAGGAGAGCTTCAAAAGCGAGCCGGCGCTGCCGCCGCAACGCTTTGGCCCGTGCTCCTATCCTCCGCCGTTGTATTTCTCGTTACCACATGGTTTTCGACGAGGCTTTATGACAACTATATGAGCGCGCCGATCTTGTTCATAATTCCCGTTCTCGCTGTCGCAGGTTTACTGATGACCAGGTTGTCCATCGGCAAGCAGGCATGGTGGCGGGCGTGGTTCGCCTCGAGTCTGACAATCGTTTCGGCCACCTTTTTCGGTGTTGCCGGACTCTACCCGAACCTGCTGCCGTCGAGCTTGAGCCCCGCCTTCAGCATGACGATTCACAACTCCGCGTCGAGTCCTCTGACGCTCAAGATCATGCTCGGAGTTGCACTCACGGCGGTGCCGATTGTCATACTATATCAGGCATGGGTGTACAACTTGTTCAAGGGAAAAGTCACCGGCAAAGAAGCGGCATTCGGGGATACGTACTAGGGGCTCAGCCGAGATCGATCTTCATGCCCAATTCCTTGAGTTGCTTTTCGTCGACGGGGGAGGGGGCGTTGGTCATGGCGCAGACGCCCTTTTGAGTCTTCGGGAAACCGATGACGTCGCGAATTGATGAAGCGCCGCAAATCAGCATGATGATGCGATCGAATCCCATCGCGATGCCGCCATGCGGTGGCGCGCCGTACGAAAGCGCATCGAGCAGGAAACCGAATTTTTGACGCGCGTCTGTCTCCCCGATGTTGAGCAAACCGAATATCTTTGTTTGAAGATTTGTGTCGTGGATACGAATGCTCCCTCCGCCGATTTCGGTTCCGTTGAGGACGAGGTCATACGCCTGCGCCCGCACTTTCAGAGGGTCTTTATCCAGCAGTGGCAAGTCCTCGGGCAGGGGAGAGGTGAACGGGTGATGCTCTGATTCAAGCCGCTGTTCTTCGTCGTTGTAGTGGAGGAGGGGAAAGTCGAGCACCCACGTGAACGCCCGTTTGCCTTCGGGCACAATTCCGAGTTCGCGAGCAAGTTTCAGGCGCAGATTTCCGAGCGCGTCGTGCGTTACTTTCTGTTTGTCGGCGACAAACATAATATAGTCACCGACGTTCGAGCCGACTCGTTCAGAAATGGCTTGCAATGTAGCCGGGTCGAAGAATTTCGCGATCGGAGACGAAAGCCCCTCCGGGGTGCGATGGAACCACGCGAGCCCTTTTGCTCCGAAGACTTTCACGTATTCCACCAATTCGTCCTGGCGTTTTCGCGGGAACTCCTTCATGCCGGGCGCACTGATTGCTTTTACGCAGCCACCTGATTCGAGCGCGCTCTTGAACACCTTGAATTCGCTTCTTGCAGCAAGATCCGACACGTCTTTCAATTCCATTCCGAATCGGATATCGGGCGCATCCTTCCCGAAACGCGACATGGCCTCGGCGTACGACAGCCGGGGTATGGGCGTAGGCAACTCGACACCCAAAGTTGCGCGAAATATTTCCACCATCATTCCCTCGGTGAGCGCGATAATATCCTCGCGTGTGATGAAGGACATCTCTACGTCAATCTGGGTGAATTCGGGTTGGCGGTCGGCGCGAAGGTCCTCGTCGCGGAAGCATTTCACGATTTGGAAATACTTGTCCATGCCCGCGACCATCAGGATTTGTTTGAAAAGCTGAGGCGATTGCGGCAGCGCGTAGAACTCGCCGCGGCTCAGGCGGCTGGGGACAAGAAAATCACGCGCTCCCTCGGGCGTGCTCTTGGTAAGAAACGGTGTTTCGATTTCGAGAAACCCGAGCCTGTCGAAATAATTTCTGACTGCCATGGTCGCCCGGTGCCGGATAAAGAAATTCTTCTGAATGGGCGCCCGGCGCAAATCGAGAAAGCGATACTTCAGGCGGATATCTTCACTGGCATCAATCTCATCTTCTATCAGGAAGGGCGGCGTCTCCGCCTGGCTCAAAATGTCGAGCGATTGAGCGAACACTTCAACCTCTCCGGTTGCAAGTCTCCGGTTGACCGCCCCCATTGGCCGTAGCTGCACGGCGCCGGTCAACGCCACAACGAATTCGTTCCGAAGTTTCTGCGCGAGCTCATGGGCAGCCGCCTCAACTTGTGGGTTGAAGACCACCTGCACGATGCCAGTTCGGTCGCGAAGGTCAATGAATACAAGGTTTCCGTGGTCGCGCCGGCGTTGCACCCAGCCCGCGAGCGTCACGGTTTTTTCGGCGTGCTCAGCTCTGAGCTCGCCGCAGTAGTTGGTGCGTTTATATGAGACTGTCAATTGTGATCTCCGTTCATAGCCGGCCTACTGCTGTCTGGCTTCAAGCCATGATGCAAGGTCTGCCAGCGGCACAACCGATTCTTCGCCGGAGGCCATTTCGCGCAGGCGGGCGGATCGCTGCGCCAACTCTGCTTCTCCAAGTATTATGGCGAACCTGACGCCCGACTTGTTGGCGAGTTTCATTTGCGCCTTGAGGCTTTTTCCTTCGTAGTCCATCTCGACCGAAAGCCCGGAGTTTCTGAGTTTGGTCGCAAGGAGCGCGGCCTCGATGGAGGTTGCTTCGCTGACCGAGCAGATAAACGCGATGGGCATCGGGGCGGTTGGCGCCTGTAATCCTTCTCTCTCCATGGCTATAAGCGTTGCTTCCATGCCGATGGAGAAGCCAGCCGCGGGTGTCGGTGGTCCGCCGATTTCTTCAACGAGGTTATCATACCTCCCGCCGCCGCATACAGCGCTCCGGGCGCCGAGCCCCTGATATTGAATCTCGAACACCGTTCGCGTGTAGTAGTCTAGTCCGCGAACGAGACGCGCATCAAGAACGTGCTCGATCTCGCCGCGCTTCAAAAGCTCGCGCACTGTTTGCAAATGACTTCTGCAATCATCGCAGAGATGCTGCTCCGTGGTCGGCGCTCCCGCGGCAAGCCGCTTGCAGTTCTCGACTTTACAGTCAAGCACGCGCAGCGGGTTTCGGTCGAGCCGTCCGCGGCAGTCGGGGCAGAGCATGGGCAGTTTGTCCTTGAAGTAGGCTCGCAGCGACTCAGCGAAGCGGGGACGATCGTTCGCACAGCCGAGGCTGTTCAAGATAAGCGTGAGTCTCTGGAAGACGAGTTTCCGGAAGAATGAGTGCGCTATTTCAATGATTTCAAAATCAACCAAGGGGCTCGAGGAGCCGATGGCCTCCGCCCCGATCTGGAAGAACTGCCTGTTACGGCCTGTCTGAGGACGCTCGTACCGGAACATCGGCCCGATGTAATAAAGCTTTGCGAAAGGTTGCCGCGCGTACATTTTGTGTTCGACGTAGGCTCTTACGACGGAGGCCGTACCTTCGGGACGAAGAGTCAAGCTGCGGCCTTTTCGGTCGGGAAACGTGTACATCTCTTTTGTTACGATATCGGTCGTTTCGCCGATTCCCCGCGCGAACAGTTGAGTATCCTCGACGATAGGGGTTCGGATTTCGGAATACCCATATCGCTGAAACAGATGGCGCGCGGATGTCTCGATGTGATGCCACTGCGGGATGATGTCGGGAAGGAGGTCATACATTCCGCGCAGGGCCGAGATGGTCGTCCTAGACATCGTCTTTTGTGCGCGGTCTCGCGGCGCTGTTGAGTTCCGCGACGAGCGCGTCGGGGTCGATCCCATGCATCCGGGCGCCGCGCTCGATAGTGTCAGCCGATGACCCGCCGCACTTGGCGCAGGCGGGAAGATGTTTCGTAAATATCTTCTGGCTCGAGGGGAACCGTTTCATGACGTCGGCTATTTTCATATCTTTGGTGATCTTCATAATAAACAAGAATTACGCCCGCAGGGGCGTTCAGGATTACGAATTTGCTTGCATAACTACAGGAATTATGCTATCCTAAATGGCCGTTGCGGGAGTATAGCATAAACGAATGCGGAAAGTAAAGAATTTCTGCGATTGAAGTGGGTCTTCACCCCCGGTCAAGTCGAGGGGGCTCTTCGCGGGAACAGCAAGAGAGCGGCGGCAATGCGCCTTTTGGCAGTTTTCAACTAGAAACCAGGAACTACTTGTCCGGAGGTGACCCAGGTGGCCAGGGTTTGTGATATATGCGGCAAGAAGCCGGTCGTCGGCTGTAACGTCAGCCACGCGCACAATAGGACCAAGCGGCGATGGAACCCGAACCTGCAGACCACGAAAATCGTGCAGGGTGGCGGTGTTCGAACGGCGCGTGTGTGCGCGAGTTGTCTGAAAGCCGGCAAGGTGCAGAAGGCATTCTGACCCGCCCTTATCAGTGAGTCGACTATCCGGGTCAGAACGGGGCTCCCACGGCAGTGATAATCGGCAAGCTCATCATCGACATTCTTCAACTCTATTCTCTTCTCATTATTGTACGAGCCGTGATGTCGTGGGTAAGAATCGATCCAAGGAATCAGCTTGTGCGGATGCTGTATTCGGTGACCGACCCTGTTCTCGCGCCGATTCAAAAGGTCGTGCCTCCGATCGGGGGCGCGATAGATATCTCGCCTATTATAGCTCTCATTTTGATACAGATTCTTAAGTTTGTTGTGTTCCGGGCTTTCTGGTGAAACCGGACTCTATTCGGGTGGAAGCCGCGAGGCAGGGGGACTTGCGCTTTTCGGCGTTTGCGAGTAGTGACGTGTCAAATCGTTTCTGACGGTTTGTGTAGGGCGCAGTCCCGCCGAGGCGGGACGCCCCTACAAAGAATCATGCGCCAATACGCACAAATTCAATAGTGATCGCCGGCAAGCGCAAATCGGAAGCATCGAAGGGAGGGTCGGATGTTAACATCGGTGGCTCTGTTCAAAGGAGTGAATCTCATTTTGGCAGTAGTATGTCTGCTCTCGATTTTTCTTGTGTTTAAGTTTGTTCCGAACAAACGAGCCAGGAATCTTCTGATTGTTGCTTTCGTACTGATTATTTTCGCAAATGGGGTTTTCTGGTTCTGTATGAAGGTCTGGAAATTATACGAGATTGCCTCCGGGGGCGAGCTTTTGGGAAAGGCCCCGCCCGGAACTGCGAACAAGGTAATTTTCATCAGAAATATGGCCCAATTGGGGAACGTTTTTGAAGCCGTGGCGGCGATTCTCTTCGTGCTGGTGAGCAAGACATTCATCTCGCGGGCAAGTGGAAAAACGGGAGGGGAGGCATGACTGCTGGAGTTATCCTTAGTCTCGTAATTGAAAATGGCTCATACGTCGTCATATTTCTCGCTTGCGCATACGGCGCATATGTCAATCTCAAACAGTCAAAGACAGTGCCAGGCGCTGATATTCTCGCGATCGGATTTCTGATTTATGGCATTTACGGCATGCTTGCATTCGCCGGCCCGGGTTTCACGGGCAGCTTTTTCAGCGCTTTGGCGAAGGTCGGCGTTCTCGACAGCACAACGACAGTGTATTTCATCAGTTATGCGGCGCGCCTGTCCATCATCCTGGTCATCATTGGGCTCTTTCGTGTCGCGCGCAACGTGAAGGCTTGATCAGGGAGAATCGCAGTATTATCGGGGACACCATGCGGCATGGTGTCCCCGATAATGTCGTTATCTTGAGAACTTTGTGACAAAGACGAGGCACCCATCCTGACTTTCAAACGGGCCATGTGACATGCCCGCAGGCGTGAAATAGTACGTTCCCTCTGCGTATTGCTTTCCTTCAATGCTCATCGTGCCTTTGATAATGTAGAAGACCTCGTTCAGCGGCTCATCATGGCTTTCCAGCGTTGCGCCAGGGGGTATATCGAGCAAAATAGAGTAAGTGCCACTTTCTATTTCCGAAGGGAAGACTTTCATTTTGACGTTCGGGTAAGGGCCATCAACCCATTCCAGGTCGTGAGCATTGGCAAAAACTCTTTTCATGGTATTGTCTCTCCCGCATTCACGTGGGTGACCGTATTCTCCTCGCCTGTGGCCAGAGTTTTAATTCACTATGTCATCCGGTTTGGCGAAAATCAATTATCGCGGCGCGCCCGGTGAAGCGGAGCGCTTACCAGCCTCGCCTGAGGATATTCACGCCGCAGGCGACGCCTTCGGAATGTGAAAGGCCGCCAAGCGTGTGCGTGAGGCCTGTCTTCACGCCCTCGACCTGCCGGTCGCCCGCTTCTCCGCGCAACTGCCATGTAACCTCGCACACTTGCGCGATTCCTGTCGCGCCTACAGGATGACCTTTCGATAGAAGGCCGCCGCACGGATTTACGGGGATTCGCCCTCCTATTTCGGTCTCTCCCTTCTCAATCATATTCTTGGCGTCGCCTTTCTTACAGAAGCCGAGGTCTTCATAATGGATTAACCCCGAGATCGAGAAGCAGTCATGCACCAGGGCCACACCGATGTCTTTGGACTCGGTTCCAGCCTGCTTATAAGCGTCCTGCCCGGCCCGGATTGTGGGGCGCATCGTGTCGAGGTCATGTTCACTTGGCTCGAACGTGGCAGTCTTCAGCACGCTGGCCGCGATGTCCACGGGTTTCGAGCAGATTTTACGGGCTTTCTCCCTTGACATCACGATTGCGGCAGCGGCGCCGTCTGTGGTCGGGCAGCACATAAGAAACGTGAGTGGATACGCGACCATTCGTGATTCAAGCACTTCGTCCATCGATATCGGCTGCTGGAACTGCGCGTAAGGGTTCTTTGCGGCGTTCTTTCGGTTCTTGACGGATACCATCGCAAGGTGTTCGGGCGTGGTGCCATACAGTTTCATGTGACGGTTAGCCGCCATCCCGAAAAACCCAGGGAAGCTGATGCCGAACTGGCCTTCGAGCGCGGCGTCGGCTCCGTTTCCGCCCATGCCCATGACCTTTGCGCGCCTGCGTTCGTCCGCCAATAACTCGGCGCGGTCGAGCTGCATTTTTTCGACTCCGAGGGCGAGCGCAACGTCGTGGTGACCGCTTGCCACCGCCAGCACGGCCTCGCGAAACGCCGCGCTGGCGCTCGCGCACGCATTACTTACCGTGGTAATAGGAATCCCGCACAGGCCCGTGGGCGCGAGCACGATTTCGCCGAAAATAGTGAACCCCTGCTTACAGAATGCTCCCGCGCCAACGTTGCCGACATATGCGACCTCGATCTCTTTGTGCCTGATTCCGGCATCTGTTACCGCCCTGTACACCGCTTCCTCGGCCAACCAGCCGGGTTCTTTATCGAGGTATTTCCCGAACTTCGTCATCCCCACACCAACTACGCAAACCTCTCTCATGGGAATCTCCTTTTCCCCTTTTGACTTTTCCCCGATTTCACCCTCTTATTTCTTGACTGGCTTGAACTTATAGCCGATGAACTCGATCGCGCCCACTTCCATTCCGAACTCCATTTCGCGCATAGTCGTCACGACGAGTTCAACCTCCCTGCCGATGTCAAGCGCCTTCACAGGGTTTTCTCCGAGCCCCGTGAATATGGAGAACAGCCGAATGCCCTCTGGCAGGTCAACATATCCGATGGGATGTTCGCCCATGAGGTAGGCCACCGTCCACGAAAAAATCTTGCCGCGTCGGCTCAAAGGTGTCTCCTCCATTTCTTCCCAACTATAGCATTGCGAGCAAAGTCGCTGAGGCGGGAAATGGAGCTTGCCGCACTTCTTGCACTTCGACGCCAAAAGCCTGCTGTCGGGTGACAACGGCTTTGTGAAGGCGCCTCTTACAAACTCCTTCTGGATTCCGAATGGTTCGGCCATGGCTTCCCCCTTTTGAAAACTGGATCACGAATAACGAATTCGGATGAATTGCACGAAAGGTTGAGAACGGACGATGGCGATTTTAACGCAAATACGCCGAGACCGCAAGGCAGCGCCTGATTCGCGCCGGTCTGCGAATTAGGGACCGCAGTCGCAATTGCTTGACAAAGCGCCAAAGCGTTCGTATAATTGAGCATATCTCAGTATTGAATAAATGTCAAGAATCTTTCCCACGCTCTGTCTGAGCACAATGACAATGACCGTTAAACGCGTCCGATCGTCTCGAAAGAGGAAAAGCCCTGTCCCGCCCCGCAAGCGCGAGGGAACCCCATCGAACTATTGTGGCCCCAGAGCAAAGCTTCAAGACTCGAATCCAACAGAGAGCCGCTCGGAGCGCCGCAGCCGCGAGACTCGCGAAAAGCTTCTGAACGCAGCTGAAGCCATTTTTCTCGAGAAGGGATATGATGACGCCACAACCCGCGAGATCACCGAGCGGGCGGACCTCGGCGCAGGCACGTTTTATGTCTACTTCCGGGACAAACGCGACGTATACGACGCGCTTGTGCGCCGGGCCAACCGCGAGATGCACCGTCGCTGGATCGACGCGCGAAGGCCCGAGATGTCGGTGGAGGAGCAGGTGGTGGCTGCGCTTCGGGCGAGTTTTGATTACTTTCGGGACAACGCCGACCTTGCGCGGCTCATACTTATCGAAGGGCCGCCTGTCGATGCCGAATACACGATGCGGCTTCACTCCGGAATCGGCGCCGAGCTGAACGCGCTCTTGAAAGACGGCATAGAAGCGAGGCGCGTGAGCGAAATAGAGCCTGCCGTGTTGGCGACGGTGATAATGGGCATCTCGGTCGTGATGGGGCGTTGGCTCCTTTCGCCACAGTCGCCGGAGAATGCGGACGAGATCGAGGAAGAGATAATCCGCTTTTGCCTTCGCGGTATGAAACCGGGCTAAAAGGAGGAGGCGAAAGGCGAAGGGAACTAGAGAAGTCCGGAAGTCGAAAATGGAAACTCGGAAGTGAATAGCAAGGCGGAAAGGGAAAAGAATTCGAAAGGAGAGATGTGAAAACAGTGTGACTGCGCAAAGATAGTATATAATAGCGCCGCATGATAAGGGTTCCACCTTCTTCATTCCAAATCTTGTGTAGAAACCAAAAACTGAACAAGGAGAGAAAGCCATGCCTATCGACCCCAAAAAAGCTCTTGGCGCAAAGTTACAGTCGCTGCCGTATGAGTATAGCGATCACGAAGTCATGCTGTATGCTTTGGGAGTTGGCGCGGGAGTTCCCCCGACGGATGAGCAGCAACTGCAATTCTGTTACGAGGGCGACCTTAAGGTGTTGCCCACCTTCGGAGTGATTCCGCCGTTTCCTTCGCTTGTGGGTCTCATGAATGCGCCGGGGATGGAGTTCAATCCCATGATGTTGTTACATGGCGAGCAGTATCTCGAGATAAGGAAGCATCCGATCCCGACGAGCGGGACACTGACGACGCATCCGAAGATCGCCGCGATTTATGACAAGGGTAAGGGCGCGCTCGTGCTGCTCGACGCAGTGACGACCGATGAGAGTGGCGCCGAGGTCTTTTTCAACACGTTTTCCGTATTCATTCGAGGAGAGGGCGGTTTCGGCGGCGAATCGGGCCCGAAACCGGGCAATTTGTCGCCCAGCCGGGAGCCCGACAAGGTCGTCGAGGAGAAGACGCTTCCGCAACAGGCGCTCATTTATCGATTGTGCGGTGACCGCAACCCATTGCACGCCGACCCGAATATGGCGGCAATTGCGGGTTTCGAGAAACCGATTCTGCATGGGCTCTGCACCTTCGGTTTCGTGGGCCGCGCGGTATTGAAGGAGTTTTGCGGCAACGACCCGGCCAAGTTTAGGAGCATCAAGGTGCGCTTCGCGAGCCACGTATTTCCGGGCGAAACGATCGTGACCGAGATGTGGAAGGAAGGCGACCAGATAATTCTCAAGGCTAAGACTGCGGAACGCGGGCTCGACGTGATTACCAACGCCGCCGTCACGCTGAATGCGTAATACCCGTTGCTCGCGACCGACGTCCGATGATTCTTCGCTTAAGAAGCTGACACTTATTCGGGGACACGATGCCCCATCGTGTCCCCGAATAAGTGCGCTTCACAACTGGAGGGATTCTTGATGCTCAAGAGCAAGCTTCCGTTTACTGAGGAACACAATCTGCTCCGCGACACCTTCCGGAAGTTCATCGAGAAGGAGATAAAGCCGTACCACGAAAAGTGGGAAAAAGACGGCATGGTGCCTCGCGAGTTGTGGTTGAAAGCCGGCGAAAACGGCTTTCTGTGCCCATGGGCCGAGGAGAAATACGGCGGTATCGACGCCGATTTCCTCTATTCAGTAGTGATGCTTGAGGAACTGACGAAGGCAGGCGCGTCGGGCTTCGCCCTGCCGCTTCACAACGACATCGTCGTTCAATATATCGCTGCGTTCGCGAATGAGGAGCAGAAGGAGCGATGGCTGCCCGGATGCGTGACCGGCGAGAAGATAAGCGCGCTCGCGATGACCGAGCCGAACGCCGGGTCCGACGTGCAGTCGATCAAAACGACGGCTGTCAAGGATGGCGACAGTTACATTCTGAACGGCCAGAAAACATTCATCTCCAACGGCCTGCTCGCCGACATCGTCGTCGTCGCCGCCAAGACTGACCCGAAGGCCGATCCGCCGTATTCGGGCATCAGTCTCATCGTCGTTGAGCGCGGCACGCCGGGCTTCGAGCGCGGCAAGAAGATTCAGAAGATCGGAATGAAGGCGCAAGATACCGCGGAGATGTTTTTCGACGACTGCCGTGTGCCGGCCGGCAATCTACTCGGAAGCGAGGGCTCCGGCTTCTTCATGATGATGCAGAAGCTGCAACCGGAGCGTCTCGTCTGCTCGATAGGCGGCCTGGCGAGCGCCGAGAAATGCCTCGAGATGACAATACAATATACTAAGGAGCGTCAACAGTTTGGCCGCCCGATCTTCGGTTTCCAGAACACGCAATTCCTCCTCGCCGACCTCGCGAGCGAGGTCGCCGGCGGGCGTGCGTTCCTCGACAGGCTGATTCAGGATCACATGGCCGGCGAGAACGTCGTTACCGAGACGTGCATGGCGAAACTCTGGATTTGCGAGATGGCGAACCGGGTCGCCGACCGTTGTCTTCAGTTACATGGAGGGTACGGATACTGCGAGGAGTATCCGATCTCGAAATTCTGGGTTGATGGCCGAATCCAGACCATTTTCGCGGGCACATCCGAGGTCATGCGACTCATCATCGCGAGGAGTTTAGGGAAGGAATAACGATGGCCGATTGTGGGGTCTAAAAAAAGAGCAGGGGCGTCCTGCCCGAAAGCGGCAGGGCGCCCCTGCTCTTTACGCGGTCAAAAATCGAAGTGCTTATCGGGGAACCGCGGGTTCAGCGCTACATCAATCCATTTCGCATCAAGCTGGTCGCCGTTTGCAAGGCGTATGTTCCTCTTAACAAGGAAGAGGCGCTCATGGTCGAACCAGGCCTGGTCTATGTCTCCATTTTTCGCTTCGATCGTCAAGAGGAATTCTTTCCCCCCGTTCACTGTTTCAACGTGGCCTGAGGAACAATCCTTCAGTGAGTCTTGTATCTCTTTGAGAAGCGTTCCCCAATCCGCCTCATAGAATCGGCGCTCCCACAAGTCCTGAAGGCGTTTGTCTTCCGGTTTGAGCGTCAATGGAGGAACTACTGAAAGCATCCCTCCGGGCTTTCCCCGAATGACCCCATCCTTTCGCAAGATCACCGTGCTTTTCTTTTCTTTTCCCTTTTCGACGTACATGCGCTTGAGATGCGGCTTTTGGAATGAGAAAAGGTATTGGCTGTCCTCGGTTTGTTTTCCTTTCGTCAGATGGACGACCATGCGGGCCTGGTAGGATTGAAGATTGTCATTGTTTTCGGCCGCTTTGCGCACAAGCTGTTCTGGTGTGAGCGGGTCAGCGGCCGGCGAGACCGGCGCGCTGAACGAAATGAAGAGCGCGCTCGCCGCGAGTGTAATGAGCAACCGGTTGAAGGTCCCGGCTTTCGCTGATTCTCTGGATGGGTGACAAATAGCGGAACGTGTCTTATCCATTAGCGCTCATCCTCCTCCTTTGGCTGGCCAAACACGGCATAAGGCGAATTGTGAGCGATAAATTTGCAGAACAACGCGCTAGAAATTGAAGAAATCCTCCTCGAAGGGTGGATTCAGGGCTACATCGGTCCACGTTGCCTCGAGCCTGTCACCGTTTTCGAGGATAACATGTTTCTTGATAAGCGTCAACTTGTCCCCTTCAAACCACGTCTGATCCCGATAACCTTTTTCGTTCTCAACCGTCAAGACGTATCGTTTTCCTCCCGGTGCGAGGTCGACCCTGCACGAGGCGCATTCCTGCATTCCCTTTTCGGTCTCCCTGAGGATCGTGCCCCAGTCGGATCTATAGAATCGACGGTCCCAGAGGTCACGCAGGCGTTCATCTTCCGGATTCAAAGTCACCGCGATCATGGAGAACATCCCTTCCCTCCTGCCGCGGATGGCGCCGTCGCCGCGCATGACTACCGTGTCGCCTTTGCCTTTTCCCTCTTTCACGTGCATGCGTACCATATTAGGCTTCTGATAGTAGAAGAGATACTCGCTGTCTTGTACTGTCTCGCCCTTCGTGGCGTGGAGGATCAGTCGGCACTGGTACGATCTGAGAGTTTGATAGTTCTCGAACGCCTTAGATATGAGTTGGTCCGGGGTCATTCGATCGACGGGTGGTTTAGCGAAACCAAGTGTCAGCAAAATCATACTCGTCATGACTACGCCGAGAAGTCGTCCTCTTTTTCTCTGGTATCCGAGATTGAAGGGTGCGGCGCAATTATCTTTGTGATGACGCCGTCTTGAGAATCCGAAACAAAACCTAATGTTTTGCACAGAACAAACTCCTTGTAATCTGATGGATTTCTTTGCAATGAAACACTGAATCGAAAGGTGCGCCGATAGCTTGAGACTTGGTGGGTGTTCGGCGCTCTCTGCGAAATGGCCATCGCAAGATTTCGTTATTTTAGCATGTGCGCCATAAAAATGGCAAACAAGTTCCGCTGGGCTGGCCTCCCCGCCAGCACACGCACGGAATCCCATCCTTCTCTTGACGCTTGGGCGGTTTCCCTGCTAAAATTCCTCCAGTCATGACGCCACCTTTTACTTATTCCTTCCGCACTTGCTCCAAATGAATCATTATAAATTGGCTCTGCCAGTGTTGCTGCTTGTCTTAGCCGTGGCGGTGTCGTATGCCAATTCGCTCGATGTGGATTTCGTCTATGACGATTACGCTTTTGTGGTCAACAACACCGCAATAAGGACTTTCACCCCACTCAGCAAATTTTTTTTCTCGCCCGAAGCTTTCTCACAACCCGCGAGTAACCACGTTTACAGGCCGCTGGCGTCGTTCACGTTCGCGTTGAATTACGCGCTTAACGGGCTCAACCCGGTCGGCTACCACATCGTGAATCTCGTCTTCCACACACTCAATGCGTTGCTCCTGCTGTTGTTGCTCCGGCAAATCGGCCTGGAA
>CAYVDS010000100.1:0-18757 GCA_964450145.1 uncultured bacterium | reverse complement strand
GGTTGTTTGAGAGAAGGGTGGAAGCGAGGGTATCACCGTGACGTCATTCTGAGCGAAGCGAAGAATCTCTCTTTTGTTTCTTTTGACCTTGAACCTACTTTCTTAGCAGCAGCCTCCCACGCTTGCAGCGTGGTCAACTGTGAAAAAAAGGTGACGAATGGGATCCATGGGCGGTTCTTTTTCTTCTTTTAAGTTTTCCCTTTTCGTCTTTTCCCCTTTTAACCTTTTCTCCCATCTTTTCGATCCCTTTCGCCTTGCTCCTTTCGCCTTTCGCCTTTTCTTAGGAGCGCCTCATCGCGTCTCCGGCGAGATCAAGTGTGAAAGGAAGGTTTTGTCGGCAATGATCGTTGCGAGCGGAGCGGAGCAACCTCTGTTTATTGGCTTTTCCCCTTTCGCCTTTGACCTTTCGCCTTTCGCCTCTTTCTTAGGAGGATCCGACCACGGCGCTGGGTTTATTGTGAGAGAAGGGTGGAAGCGAGCGTATCACCATGACGTCATTCTGAGCGGAGCGAAGAATCCCCTTTTACCTTTTACCTTTTACCTTTTACCTTTTACCTTTCTCAGGAGATTTTATTGGCTGCGGAGATTGACAAATTCTTAACGTTCCTCGTTGCGAACGATGGGTCGGACCTGATGCTGGCGTCGGGCTCGAAACCGATGATACGTGTTCACGGCGACCTGCACGCGCTCGATTTCGGCAAGGACAGTTCGATTCTGACGACGGAGACTACCCGGAACCTAATCTATGAAATCCTCACCGACGAGCAGATTCGCCGATTCGAGCGGTCGGGCGACCTCGATTTCGCGTACGAAGTGCCCAATTGCGCCCGCTTCCGGTGCAACGTTTACAAGCAGACGAAGGGTCTGGGCATAGTAATGCGCACGATTCCCACGAAGATCAAGACCATCGAGGAACTCGGCCTGCCGGCAGGCGTCAAACAACTGGCTCGTTCTACGCGCGGGTTCATCCTTGTAACCGGCCCGACCGGAAGCGGCAAAACGACCACGCTCGCCGCGATCATCGATCTCATCAACCGCGAAAGACACAACCATATCGTGACAATCGAGGAACCCATCGAGTACGTCCACAGAAGCATCAAATCGTTGATAACTCAGCGCGAGGTGGGGCTGCACACCCATAGCTTCAAGGCGGCATTGCGCAGCGCCGTCCGGCAAGACCCCGATATCATTCTTGTCGGCGAAATGCGCGACCTCGACACCATTGCGATGGCGCTCACGACCGCCGAGATGGGCGCGCTTGTGTTCGGCACGCTTCATACCACGAGCGCCGCAAAGACGGTCAACCGCATAATAGACGTGTTTCCGTTCGAAGAACGCAACCGAATCCGGGCGCTGCTCGCCGAGGCGTTGACGGGCGTCGTGGCTCAGCAACTGGTCCAGCGGGCCGACAGGAAAGGGCGTGTCGCCGTCGCGGAGATACTTGTGGGCACGTCGGCGATCTCGAACACGATCAGAGAAGGAAAGATCGAGCAGATGGTCTCACTCATGGAGACCGGCAAGAAACAAGGGATGCAGATGCTGGACGAGCACCTCATGCAGCTTGTTCAACAGTGTCTCATCACCCCCGCCGCCGCGCGCAGGCTCGCCAGCAATAAGGCTTTGTTCGTTTAGTTTCCGCGCGAGAAACGGACATTGGAGATATCCGTGGCCTGCTGGCGTTCGTGTTGCTTCGCGCCCATCCGCATCTCCATCGAAACGTCACCGAAGTCGAAATCCTTCGGCAGCGTCACGATTTCAGTCACCTGTTCTTTCGGGACCGAGATGACTTTCGGCTCGATGATATACGTGTCCTCGTCCTCGGTATAATTCACCACTTTGCCGATGACGATGAGTTCCCTCAGGTTGGCGCCGCCGGCGCCGCCGGCGCCTGCATTCCCACCATCGCCGCCAACGGCCAGGCGCATCCTCACCAAATCACCTTTCGATATCATAATCCCACCCCTTTCCTACTACGCTACTGCTCTACGCTACGCGCTACTACTACACCACGCACTCACACAGAGAAAGAGTGCACACCCCCTGAACGGGGGTCAATATCTCCCCTGCGGTAGCTTGCGCGTACATTTTGTCATGCCTTTTGTCATAGTTTCTTTCACAGTTTAGTTCTTGTATCTCAGCGCGTTCTGTCATTCACATCCTAATTTTTGTCGCAGTTTTTGTCAAGGCTCTCGTGCCTCGCTAACCCTGTCACTGGTGTGGTGCTTCCGAAATAACTTAACGCGCTGCGAAGGGGACTGTCCCAGATTTACGGGCGCTTCGCGCCGTAGAATCGGGACTGTCCCCGAAGCCCAATATAAAGAAGCGTTAGAGACACTTCACTAGTTGTGCGCGTTCTTAGATTGGTGCTTGCATAAGTCTGTACGGCGTGTTGCCCAAACCAATTGCGATAAATTTCATGGCCGGATAGGGCATTATATTCGTGGAATTCTTTGGATTCTTATCATTCCCGCGAAGGCGGGAATCCATTCTTCTTGGCGTTGAGATATTTGGGCAACATGCCACCAAATCTTGAATTAAGGAGCTTGCGGAGTGTCTGGGGTCATTGAATTTTGAATTAAGGAGCTTGCGCTCAACCTCGCCGAGTGAGTGGCTGACGCGGCCCCGTCGAAGAGGTGGCGAAGATCGCGCCTATCCCTGCCTTTCGGAGTGGCGCTTTCAGTCCAGTTTGAAGGTTCGGCGCGCATTTGCGTGAAGGAATAATCCCTTAGCCTCTTCCTCCAGCTTCAATTCGTCAATATCCTCCAAACATCTTGCGGCCGTGAGCATAGGATAGTTGGTGCCGAAAAGAACCTTCTTGCGGCCATGTCCCCTGAGATAATTCACCAACTCATGGGGATAGCGTTTGGCGGTGTAGGCCGACGTATCGATGAATACATTTGGATGCTTTGTGGCGACGGCAATCATTTCCGCAGTCCACGGATACCCGATATGGCCACAAACCACCCTCAGTTCGGGAAACTCGAGAGCAATCTCATCGATATAGGGGATCGGCCGGCCGGGTTCGGACGGACAGAGAGGACCGGTGTGGCCGACCTGCAGACATACCGGGACATCAAGCTCTATGCATTCCGCGTAAAGAGGATAATATCGGCGGTCAGTCGCGGGCAGATTCCAGAGCCATTGAACGATTCTGAGCCCCTTGAACCCCAGATTCTTTACGCAGCGGCGAAGTTCACGCACGGCTTCCATCGGTTTGAACAGGTTTGCCGAGGCGATTCCCACGAAACGGTCCGGGTGCCGCTTGACCACCGAGGCCACTTCATCATTCGAAATAAGGGCGCCTTGGGGCCCCCACCATGCGCATAGCAAACCGGTCTGAACCCCGCCTTCATCCATCGCGGATACTGTGACCTCGACCGGAATTTCTTCCGTAAACTTCTCCATTCCCGTCCATCTGCGCAACGAATCGAATATGGGATGATTGATGAAATTCAGGTTCGGATGCTGCATCCAGACATCGATAATGTTTTTCTCCGCTGTCATTGCTTATTTCCTCGATGTCGGAGACACGAATGCTCCGACCATTGAGCAACGGGGTTCATGGCTCACTGGGCGCGACCACAGAGATTATATCATGAACAAGGAAAGAAGAGCTTGTGCTTCAGCGGATTTCTCCTGGTCCAGGACTATTAAAACATTGGTGTCAACGAGCAGCCTCACTTTTCGCCGATTCTCCATTCAAAGCCCTATTTTCATAATAGCGGATCGGGCGTAGCTACGGCTTCGTCAAATGCAGTAACCCGCGCGGGGCGCCGGTCAGACGAAAGGCCGTGCGAACCCTTTCGCCTACCCCGTTCTTGCGCCCCCTTTGCAGTTCAGATCCTTTTGTTTTGGACAGCGGTGATCTAGAATCTAAGATCGCGTCATTCGTCTTTCGCTCTGCGCAATTGACCACATTGGTGTTCCCAGATTTTCAGTTGAAAACAGCATAGCGGACTGATACAATAAATTCGGTCTTCAGATGGTCTTTTGCTCGGATAACACACTATGTTGTGGCATCGGACAAGTGGAAGAAAGTCGCCAATTCAGTTCTTGACTTTCGACCTTCAACCTTCGACTTTCTTACGAGGAATTAATATGTTGCAGAGATTTGCAGGCAATAAGGAAACGGCCGAAACACTGGCCAAAAAGCAGCGGGAGATATCGGTCTCGGAATTTTTTGCCAAAAACCGGCATCTGCTGGGGTTTGACAATCCCAAGAAGGCGCTCTTGACCGCAGTCAAGGAGGCTGTGGATAACTCACTCGACGCATGCGAAGAGGCGGGGATACTGCCCGAGGTCGAGGTTATCATAAAAAGTACGGCTGAAGACCGCTACCTGATATCAGTCCGGGATAACGGTCCCGGCATCGTGAAATCGCAAATCCCGAACATATTCGGAAAACTGCTGTATGGCTCAAAATTCCACGCGCTGAAAATGGCGCGCGGGCAGCAAGGAATCGGCATTTCGGCTGCCGGGATGTACGGGCTCTTGACGACAGGCAAGTCAATGAAGATAACGTCGCGGATATCGCCGCGCAAGCCCGCGCATTACTATGAGATACAGATAGATACCCACAAGAACCGGCCCGAAATCATAAAAGACGCCGAAATTGAGTGGGAACATCCGCAAGGCACCAATGTCGAGATCGAACTCGAAGCGCGCTACCAGCGCGGCCGCCAATCGGTCGAAGATTACCTGGCCCAGACCGCTGTCGCGAATCCGCACGTGACACTCAAGTATATAAGTCCGGACGGCGAGAGCAAGGAATATCCGCGCGCAACCGAGGAGATGCCCACGCCGCCTCGTCTCATCAAGCCGCATCCCTACGGTGTCGAACTCGGCGTGCTCATCAAGATGCTCAAAGAGACCAAACAGCGGGCACTCTCGGCGTTTCTAAAGAACGAGTTCTCCAGGGTTCCCGCGCGTGTGGCTGATGAGATTTGCGAACGCGCGGGTCTGAGCGAGAAGGCAAATCCGGGACGGATCGCGCGCGAAGAGGCCGACAAACTGTATTCGGCCATCAACGCGACCAGGATAATGAGCCCGCCCCCGGATTGCGTGATCCCGATCGGCGAGGAACTCATAAAGAAAGGACTCGCGCAAGTCATACAGGCCGATTTTTATGAGGCGTGCACTCGACCGCCTGCGGTTTACCGTGGCAACCCGTTCCGTATCGAGTGCGGCATCGCGTATGGAAGCGGCAATGCGGACGAACTCGCCACCATTTTGCGCTTCGCCAATCGCGTGCCTCTGCTTTATCAGCAGTCGGCGTGCGCTATTCACAAAGCGGTTGTGACAACGAACTGGCGCTCATACGGCCTGGCGCAATCCAAAGGAGCTCTTCCACAGGGACCGCTAGTGGTCATGGCGCACATCGCATCGGTCTGGGTTCCGTTCACATCGGAAAGCAAGGAGGCGATAGCGCATTATCCTGAGATATTGAAGGAAATCCGCCTCGGACTGCAGGAATGCGGCCGAAAACTCGGCCAGCACTTGAACCGGCGAAGGCGCGAGGCCGACGAGCATACGAAGAGAACGTATATCGAGCGCTATATCCCGCACATAAGCGAAGCCCTCAAAGATATCCTCGACCTCAAGCAGAGCGAGGTCGGCAAGATGGACGCAATTTTGAAAGATATTTTGCAGAAGTCGAGGAAATTCTGAAAACAGCCTTTTAACCGCAGAGGTGCAAAGGTCGCAAAGTATACTGCTCCATAATTCTGTAGGTGCGAATTTATTCGCAGACTAAACGTGAAAGGCACCCGAAAAGCACTATGCGAATAAATTCGCACTTACAGAATTGCGGGATAGTCTCGTAATAGAGATTTTTTTCTTTCATATGAACCAGAGGAGGTACTTAGACGTGTCATCAGCTTTGAAATCGATAAAACAAACCGCAAGTGACGTGCATAAGAAAATCCTGAAAAGGCAGAAGCCGTCCATGCGGCTGCCCATACGCGCGCTCAACAACGTGCGCTACAAACCGAGCGAGGGTTTCTTCGAGATAACCGGGCGAAAAAAAGAGCGAACACTGACCGTCGGCACCGTGAAGACGTTCGCGCAGACGCTCCGGATGATGGCGCTCTCGAAGGACTTGATCCAGACTGACGATATCGCCTCGAAGCGAGAAGCATATTACATCTCGAAGAACTGGCAGGAGGCCGCCTTCAAAGAACAGCCGGAGTCCGATACCGTGATGGACGACATGGAGGCGATGCTTGGGGTCAACCGCGAACAACTCGGGTTCATCCCCGAAGAAAAAGGCGGCGAGGTGGCCGGACGCCTGGTCGTGATAGATAGGGACAGAGAAACCGGCAAATCTATCAAGATTGACTGCGAGCGCTTCGGCTCCGGCGCTTATTCGATTCCAATTGCCGTCGAGCACCTCGAATTCCAGTCGAAAGCGAAGTTTATCCTCGCCATCGAGACGGCAGGCATGTTCCAGCGATTGGTCAAGCACAACTACTGGAAGCGCGCCAACTGCGTCCTCGTATCGATGGGCGGCGTGCCTACGCGCGCGTGCAGGCGCTTTGTGAGGCGTCTGGCGGACGAACTCGGAATTCCGGTTTATGCGTTTGTCGACGGCGACCCCTACGGCATCTGCAACATCTACCGCACTCTCAAAGTCGGCTCCGGCAATGCGGCTCATCTGAACAAGTTCTTCTGCGTGCCGCAGGCGCGGTTCCTCGGCGTGACCCCGCAGGACATCCTTGACTACAAACTGCCCACGCACGAACTAAAGGACGTCGACATCAAACGCGCCGGGGACGCCCTCAAGAACGACCCGTTCATCAAACATTACAAGGCGTGGCAAGATGCGCTCAAGCAGATGCTCGACCTCGGCCAGCGCGTCGAGCAGCAGGCATTCGCGAAGCATGGCCTGAACTATGTGATTGACACGTATTTGCCGGAGAAGCTGGCGCACGCGGAAAAATTCTTGCCGTAACTACTTTTCAAGCATGTTCACATATTCAACGCATATCTTGAGCGCATTGAGAAGCTTGGCTTCGTCAACATTTTCCGGAACATCATCGAAGACGTGCCAGTTTGGCGGGAAGTTCTGGTCGTCAATGGCCGCAAGGGTTGAAGCCTTGAGACGGAGGCGCGTAAAAGGCGTCGCATCGGTCTCTCCGAACGGCGCAACTACCGTGGGAACCACGATTCCGCAGCGGCGCGCCGCCTCGACAATGAGCGATACGACCTCCGGCGAGTGTTTCGTGCCGGCCGATTTCTCGCCTGCTACGACAATCATCGAGCCCGCGCCGACCATCTCGATGTTCACCAGATAGGCATTCGAAAGCTCGATATGATGCCTTGCGGCAAACCGCTTCGAACCGCGTAGGCCGCACTCCTCCGCGCCGAAGGAAACTGCCCACACCTCGGTTCCCTGGGGCCTGTGCTGCGCGAAGCGCCGCGCCGCCGCAACGGCCACCGAGACACCCGCAAGATTGTCGTTTGCGCCCATCACGGGAACCTTGCTGAAGAGGAACAGCCGGAAGAGAAGGAAAATGACTCCCCCAAGGACACAAAGCGCGAAGAAGAACCAGGAAAAGGGCGTAAGCCACGTGAACTTCCCTGCGAGAAGCTTGGTGAGGAGCGCGAGGACGAATATGATATTGGAAGCGAGAATCGTGCGAAAAGCCGGGATAACAAGCTTTCGATAGCGCTTCGCAAACAAAGGCATAAAGCGGGCTGAATCGTGGTGCCCTGAGAAAATGACGATTCTTTGTGTAGCGCCGATTGGCTTCACTCTACCCACGACATTCTGCGAGGTGGCGCGCGAAAACAGCCGATCCAGTATCTCGTATCCCCTAAACCGGGTCAAATAGAATATTGTGATGTGGGTAGCGAATAAAAAGGCTGCAAGCACCGGGACGTAAAGGTAGGCAAGAAGACACAAGAGATAGGCTGCAAGAAAAATGGTGACGCTCCCTTGGATATATTTAGGACTGAATCGAAACTCTTCCACCGCGACTTCGTCGCAGAATTCTCCCAGTTCTTGCTTGAAATAGTTGGCCGCTTTCGCCTCAGCCGCCGTACCGGAGAGGCGCGGGCCAAACTTCTCGCAGACTTCCCGGATTAGATTGAGCAGCGGCTCTTGAGGTCGGGCTTCATCTGGTGATTTCGTCTTGGGCGCGGAAGAATTCATCATAGGCTCCATATCGGGTCGAAAGTCAAAAGCCGAAAGTCAAAAGTCCTGCTTGAGGCACTAAATGGCATATTCTGCGGCTCATTATAGCCAGTTGGGGTGAAAGTGGCAAGGCAGCCCGCGCGAAGCGCGCGGAGTCCCGAGTTTCGAGTCCTGAGTTCACTGCAGTCCAAAACAGCCTTCTTCAACGCTTCCGCTGTCTTCGAACGCTTGTCGGCGGAAAACCGTAAACCGTAGACCGTAAACAGTGAACCCGTCCTTGTTGTGGGATTTCACACAGCCTTCCGGCTGATTGTCGCCAAATGCCCCACAGCCGAAAAGGCTCGCCAGCACAGCATAAAGTCAGAATGTCTTAAGAATAAAGATATTATGTCAATGCTCAGAAGACCCACAAATAAATGAATCAATCGGCGCAAAACTTGCAGGTGATGTCCCCGTTGAGAAGTGGTTTCCGGGTTCAGCGCGGAGCCTGGACGTATCAAATCGGTCCGCTTCAGAGTTGTTGACGCCGAGGTTGGCACGGTTTTGGGGGCTCGTGGGGGCGTGGCGCGCTGCGCCCCCCTGCGATGACAGCTTAAGAGGGGCAGTGCTTCGGCGCAGTTCCTTGTGAAGGAGGAGATGATGGGCAAAAGAACAAAGAATTGGCTGATGTGGGGATTAGTGATCTCGTTGTTCATACTTGGCGCGCCTCTGGTGCAATATGTGGCGGCGGGTGTCAATGCGTCCGAGGAACGTTTGCAGAATGCGCCGTCGGTAATGCCGCAGGCGGGTCACGAAGGACAGCACGACCTCGCGATCAAGATGGGGGACCAGTACCTTCGCATTGTTCCGACGGGCGAGCAGTCGTTCGGCCTTCAACTCTACGATTCAAACCTCAAGCTTTTGGCTGTCAATGACAATGAAACCACCCTTACGTTTACTTTGCCTGATGGGGAGAAGAGGATAGTCAAGATAACCGTCCCTGTGAAGGGATGCTCGATGGAAGAGCACTCTTCCGGGGGGTCCGACTGCTGCGCGCCCGGCGCAAAAGCCATGAATCACGAGAACTGTGAGCACGAGCAGAAGCCCGTACAGAAGTAATTGTGCAGCAGGCGACACCTGTCTGGACATTTGAGCGAAAATCGGGGACACGATGCGGCATCGTGTCCCCGATTTTCTTCACCTCTCTATTTCCTGCCGATGCATCTTCTCTTGCGATATGCCTTTCTTTGCGTCCTTTGCACCTTTGCGGTTATAAGCCCGTTCCCGCCATTTCCCCGTATTCCCCGTGGTTTCAGATTAGAGTTTGGGCCTCGGCAGCGGCTCTGAATTCGCTTCAAGCGTGAAGGCGGCGCGGAGGATGGTTGCCTCATCGAATGCCTTGCCGACTAGTTGAATCCCAATCGGCAGGGCGTTCTTGCTCATGCCGCAGGGAACCGATATCGCAGGCAGCCCGGTCAGGTTCGACGGGCACGTGAAACGCAGAAGCGCCATCTGCAAGTCAGTCTCCATCCCTCCTATCGAAACGGTGGTCGCGCCTATCGGCGGCGCAAGAACCGCCACACCCGGCAGCGCGAAGATGTCGATCTTCTTGAAGGCTTCCGCAAATTCCTTCTGAATAACGGCTCGCAGACGTTGCGCCTTCAAATAGTGCAGCGCCGAGAACGCCGCGCCTGCATCGAGGAGAGGACGCACGTCGCTGCCGTAGTCGGCGCCCCGGTTTCGAAGGTTATCCTCATGGTACGCGGCCGCCTCGGCGATGATGAGGACCGACTCGACAGCCGAGGTGAGTTCGATATTAGGAAGAGTGACCTCGACGATGCGAGCGCCAAGCTTCTCAAACAAGCTCAGCGTTTTCTTTACCGCACTGGCTATTTCATCATCGACACTCCCGAAACAGAAAGAGGTCTCGACCCCTATCTTCAGTTTCTTCACGCCTTCCTTGAGAGTCTTCTCGAAGTTAGCAACTTTCTCTTGCGCGCTGGTCGGGTCCATTGGATCGTGTCCGGCCATGACTCTCAGCATAATAGCGGCGTCACGCACACACTTCGTCATCGGACCGACATGGTCGAGCGACCACGCGAGCGGAACGATTCCGCGAAGACTCGCTCGGCCATATGTCGGCTTGAGGCCGACTATTCCGCAGAGGGCCGAAGGCTGGCGGATCGACCCGCCGGTATCACTTCCTGTCGAAGCGATGCACATATCGGCCCTGACGGCCGCAGCCGAGCCGCCGCTCGAGCCGCCCGGGATGCATCCCGTGTTGTTAGGGTTGCGTGTGCCGCCGAAATGCGGGTTTTGGGTCGTCCCGCCGAACGCGAATTCGTGCAGGTTCGTCTTGCCGACGATGACAGCGCCTGCCTGCCTCAGTTTCTTGACGACTGTGGCATCCGAATCGGGAACCCAGTCTTTCAATATTTTAGAACCTGCGGTGGTCAGGAGCCCTTTGGTCTCGAAAAGGTCCTTGAGCGAAATCGGGATTCCGTGAAGTGGCCCAAGGTAGGCGCCTTTTGCAATTTGTCGTTCGGCCGATTTGGCGGTCTTGAGAGCGCCTTCGGAATCGACGGTAATATACGCGTTGATTCTGGGGTTGAGTTTCTCAATCCGGTCAAGCACCGAACGCGTCAACTCGACGGGCGATATCTTGCGCGCTTTTATCTTGGGAGCGAGTTCTGCGATGGTCATCGAGTAGAGTTCGTTCTGCATCGGGTCACTCCTTTATTGGGTGAAACGTGGTGGCGGGTACGGTTCTTGAATAGCCTTCGGGTTGAAGCATATTCATTGTCGCGACGAGCCCGGCGAAAAGCCCAATCATGCCAGTGGTTCGCTCCGACAATTGCACATCCGCCATAATCTTAAGCTGCGTCCTCAAGAACTCGGGTGTGAGTGTTGCTTCGTTCTGTTGCTCCATTGTCATCCTCCGAAGAAACGGGGTTCCTGGTTTCAAGTTTCATGTTTCAAGTTTCAAACAGAAGTCAGGTTTCTTACACAATCAACCCCTCGCAGAGGGATCGGGCACTCCTAAGAAAGTAGGTAAAAGGGTAAAGGCAAAAGGGGGATTCTTTGCTTCGCTCAGAATGACATTAGGCGAAGTTCCCACGCTTCACCTTTCTTGCATAATTAACCCCGCGCAATGGGGTAAGGCGCTCCTAAGAAAGTGGCCGCTTATTCGGGGACACCTTGCCGCAAGGTGTCCCCGAATAAGCTAACGATGGGGCATCATGTCCTCGAATTATGAGGAGATCGCCGCATTCATTGCTTAGTTGCGCGGGGACGCGAGGATGGTTTCTTGAGCGCCTCGCTCAGGGATGCTCCTCTCTTTGCGCCCGCACGTATGAGGCTGTATTCCCTCTCGAGAACGGCCAGCGCCTCGCCCATGGTCACGTTGGGCCGTTTCTTCAGGTAGGCCTCGAAAGTCTTGCGAACCGCCCCCGAGAGTTCCGAGAACCTTCTTCGGCTCGAGATTTTTCTGCGTTTGTACTCGATCTGTGTCTCGCTCCAGAGATCGATGACCATGAACGAGAGCAACTTGAGAGCGTGCGTCGGTATTTCCACGAGCGTGTCCATAAGCTCCTCACATACTTGTTCACCGTAGTTCTCTTCCACGTTCAAGAAATAGACGACTTCACCAGCGATATCGCGTTTGCACGTGTAATGCCTGAACTGATCCTTGACGACGCTCTCCGTGGGGAGGCCAACGTCGTGAGTCCACGTATAGCGGACTTCGACCGAGCCATCCGCACGTTCCTTCACATCAAACTCAATCTGGTGCATTCGCCAAGCCTCCTAGAAAACTAGTTCCTGGTTCCTAGTTCCTGGTTCCTGGTTAGAACCAAAAACCCGAACACCTCAAAGTCATTCCTGCGAACGCGGGAATCCGTTCCCCACCGACGACCCCTTCGTTTCTTGCCCAATCAACCCCGTGCAGAGGGGTCGGGTCCTCCTAAGAAACTGGTTTCAGGTTTCAGGTTTCAAACAGAACTCGCATTTGTGCACAGTCGACCCCGCGCAGAGGGGTTCAGACGCTCCTAGCCGAACCAGTTCCTGGTTCCTAGTTCGTTGTTTCTGATTCGTGGTTTCGAGTTCGTGGTTTACGGTTTGTGGTTCAGAATGAATTTGCATTTATGAACCTAATCAGTCCCTGATCTGCGGGCACAGCTCTGTGCGAATGAATTCGCACCCACAAAGCCCGCTTTTTCCCTTTCGTCTTTCCCTTTTCTTAAGCGAACCGGATTCTGTGGCGCCAATAGGGAACCACATAGGGCCTGCCAATAAGTCCGGCGGGTTGCGGTTGCCCTAGCAGGTTCGCGGCCGTGTTTGCGACGGTGACCTCGATTGTGTTTTCCCCCGGGTTCAACAATTCGGTCACATCCAGAGTGTATGGCCTCCAGAGCAAGACACCGGCGGTTTTGCCATTCACCTTCACTTCGGCCGCTACGCCGATGCGGTCGAGCTTCAGAAATAATTGCTGGCCCATATACTTCATCGGAAGATCAAAAGACGACCTATAAGTGAGACTCCCTATATAGTTAGGAAATCCCACCTGAGACCATGGCATCGGGGAGACGCCGTATTTCTGTTCGACAATTCTTTCTTCTTTTACCCAGAAGGTTCCTGAAAGACAAACGGGCTCGATGCCGTGTACGCTCGGAAACAGTGTTTGATATGAGGGCTGCCGCCATTCGAGTCGTAACCGGTTTCGCCCTTTCCTGACGTGACGGGCTATCGGCAAAGCGACATTTGAGGAGTCCCAAACAAAGAAGCGCTCGGGTTGTTCCTCAAGTTCGCGGCCGTTGAGGCGTACCGACCTGGGGCCGCACTCGGAACTCTCATAAATAAGGGCGAGATCGTCCGGGATATGGTCCGCATAGAAATCGGCGCTCATCGCGAACTCGCTCCCGGCGGGCGGAAAATCGTAGCCTATGAGGAATCCGGCATACTTCGACAAATTGAGCATTAACTCGCTGAATTCATATGGCTCGAGTTCAGCGGAGTCAATCCCCAGTAGGCGAGCCCATCTGTTTGCGACATCCATGGCCGTGTCCATGGGCTCGAACTTCGTTGTAGGCAAAGCGAATAGGCCGAACGTTTTCTTGATGCCTCGCGCCAGCGCAATCGCGGAGCGGACAGCTTCGATCACGATCCGCCCGCGTGTGCGCAGACGCTGCTCCAGCCACGGCGACCATTCCGGCGGCGGACCGTCCGACAAAATGTCGATATTCCACTGATCGATAACCATGATGTTCTTAACCGGGCACACTATCTCCCATCTGTCGGGCAAGAAAATCGGCAAGAGCGCCTGCTCTACGGTGCGAGTGAAACGGCGCGCGCCCATGGTGAGCCGCACCTCCAGGGCGCTCGTATAACCGTCGGCATATTCAACCGTGACAGATGTGAGATTAAGATTCGTTGAGTCGACGTGATCGACCGGCGGCTCATCCGCAATAACATAGAACATGGACTGATTTGGTTGGAACCGCGCCGTTATGAAGATGTTTTCCTCGTCGGTTCTGTAAACAAGGACGTCCTTGATTTCCCCGTTGTCCGGGTTCCACATCTGAGGCCGACCCTTGCAGCGGAACCTCAGGTCTACTTGTCCTTCAACGTCGCTCAGGTTTGCGACGAAATAGATATCAGATCCTTCGAGTCTGCGGTGAAGATATATGAGGTTACTCGCGATTTCGCCTTCGACTGCCAAATCAGGGGAAATTCGTTCGTTGATTGCTTTCACGAGTCGAGAAACTTCGGTTTTCGCGTCCTGCCCAAACTGATGGAACACGACGTTGCGCCGTTCGGTTTCGGTGAAAAGCGCGCGAGATCGATCGAAAATATTCGTGCCGTATTCATCATACTGCGGTGTTTCGTGGCCAAACGCGACGATTCCGCCTCCAGCGGCGGCAAACCGTTCAGCGAGCTCGAGCTGCTTTCTTGAGATAGCGGGCGCGACCGGCAAGAGGAGCAAGGAATATTTCTCGCCGCGAATTGTCAGTTTGCCTTCTTCAGCTCCGACGGCGCCGGAATCGAGAACTTCGTCGAACAAATAGTCGAAGTCGAGATGATTCCGCAGAAGCGCTTCGGAGACAGCTTCGATCAAGTCGGAGAACTTGTCTGCCTTTGTTCGAAGGTTGAACTGCGCCCAGAGGCTCTTCGAGGGAAAGGCGAAGAGTACAGGAGCGACATGCGCGCCGCGCGAGTTGAGGAAGCTCAACCGCGCGATGTATTCGGAAAACTTGTCATAGAACCTCCACCACGGCTGTGGCGGAAAATGGGAAGCAGGCCAGTCGCGTTTGCGGTGGCCGCGCAAAGACAGGAAGGCCGCGTGCGGGTTTATGAAGTTTATCCCGCAGGCCTCGACCCAATTAAGCATCGCTTTGAGCTTCTCGGGCGAGGAGGCCCATCCGTTCCCGCCCCAGATTTCGCAGAGAGCGCGTTCAGCGCCGATGTGATGCGCGACGCTGGCGAGAGCTTTCGGGGCAAAGTTCGCGTGCACAAGGACCGGATGCTCTTTCTCGAAGCCATGTTTGTCGGAAAGGAGATCGATACCCGGCATCTGCATCCGGCTCAAGGGCGCATAGAAACTCACGTTCGTCGCCGGCAAAGAATGAATGTCGTCATCCGCCATAAGATGGCCAGTGAAAATGAGGCCGCGCTCGGATGCCCACTTCGAGATTTTCTGGAAGAAAGACTCGACATACAGGTCGCGCGCAAGCTCGAAGTACTGGGTGCGGTTGCGGATATGATTCTCCACGGGGACCTGCGCCAACCGGCCCGCAAGACTCGGCATGGCGTCGCGAAAATCGCGGCTGTATCGCTCCCGGAATATTTCGGGCAGTCGCCGGGTGTACGGCAGGGCGCAATAGTTCTCGGGCTCGTCCGTGAAGATCCCGACAAGCGTCGAGCCATAGTAATCTTTCAGGTGACGGTCGTACTCGAAATGAGTGAGGCGCATGAACTCGTCGACTGCGGCGGGGTTGAGCAAATCGAGGTATCCGCGCTCGCCTTTTGTCCATGGGGCGTTGCGCGTTACCGCCATAGGCTCGCGCACCTGTCTCAGGAAGAAAATCAGAGCTTTTCCGGCGCTGAACGCTTCGGAGGAACCGCTCTTCAGGGCATCTGTTTTGTCAGTTATCGCTGATTCAGTTATCGAAAACGCGGCGACGATTTCGCCCGGCGGGACACGGACATATTTTTGAATCTGCGATGCGGGTATGGTCCTGTAGTCGAGCCCGAACTGCTTGAACGCCGGGTGCTCCCTCAGAATCTTCCCGCCGACGGGGCCGCTTGGCCAGTTGTATTCGTCATAAATCCAGCCTTTCATGCCCAGCCGTTTCAGGGTCTCGCAGATAAACCGCAGTTTCTCCCAAAATGCATCGGAGAGGTATTCTATTTCCAATCCGGAGCGCGGATGGAGCATCACGCCGGCGATGCCCTTCGCTTTCATTTCCTCGAGCGCGAGGCGGAGGCGTTTCTCATCGAGTTCGTCATTAAGAAACCAGAAGGGGGTGGGGCCAAATTCGACTGGAGGATGAGCAAAATGCTCTCTAAGCGTGTCGATTTGCATGATTTGAGGACAAGCATCCTTATGGGTCAGGATTGCTTCCGTCGATATGCGCCGCCGTGGCGATATGATAGCACAGGGGTTTCCGGAGCGCAAGTTGGCATCACCATCCTATTCAGGCTGTTGGCAGCCATTTGTGATTACGTTTCTCAGATGAAGCGAATTCTCGGGTCGTGCGACGAGGCGACGCTTATCGCGAGGTCGAGCGCGTCTATGAGGTCGTCGTGTTCGCCTTGCGGGAACGCGAGCAGTTGATCCACCAATTCCGGCATGTCGTGTTTGAGGCGGATGCGGCCGTCCTCAAATAAGGCGGAGAGCTTCCATGCGCGAGAAAGCTTGTCACGGGTGGTGAAGACTTTTTTGGCGCGGATGACTCCGAGTTCCCGGACGCGCTCGACCTGCACGGCTTGATATGCGTTCGCTTCGATGGCCACTTTCACGGGGTCGAAACGCCTGTATCTCTCTACGATGGCTGCGGTTTGGCCCCGAAAGCTGAGCCGCGCCTGAAAGCAGTCGAGGACGTAGATGTTGTTCATGCCGTCCATGCCGATTGTGACTATTGCGAAGTAGTCCGAGCCAGTCTCTTGCGCTATTGCGAGGTCGACGCCCTGATAGATTGCGAGGCGCGGCTCGGCATGTTGTGGATAATTCGGGGACACCTTGGGGCAAGGTTTCCCCGAATTATCCTTGGGGTTTGTTGCCCCAATTCGGGGACACGATGGGGCATCATGTCCCCGAATTAGGGTATCCAGGTTGTCGTAGAATTTTAGCCATTCTTCTTTGAAGACTGCGCCTTTCATCGTTTCGGTGTCGTTCTGATACTGGGCGTTGAAGATGACTGTGCCAGCCAGCCGCCGGATTTGTTCGAGTTTTTCGGCGGAGAATTTTTCTGGCCAGGCGCTCGAGCCGTCGGGGCCGACGGCGCGGATGAGAGTGACGGGCGCAAAGCCGGTCTCTATCAGGTGGCCGTAAAGGTCTCGGTAGTGATAGCGAGTGCCGATGACGCACAGTTTTCCGTGGGGTTCGAGACACGGGAGCAGCACTTTGAAGAACCATACTCTGAGTCTTTCGCGCTGAGTTTCAGTTCGCGAGTTTTCTTCATCTACGATGTCGTCACAGATAATGACGTCGAAATGGCGAGAGACGAGCGCGCCTCCGACTCCTATGGCAAAAATGGTTGGTTCCTTTGCGATGCGTTTTCTCGGGACGATGATCTCGGTGTCCGTCCACTTCCGGCCGACAAAATCGCCGAAGATTTTGTGGAAGTAGCGATTAGTTTCAAAATGGCCGCGGATTTCACGGATGAACGACTCGGCCTGCGCCTGGGTGTTGCTTGCGAGGAGGATTCGAACGTCCGGATTGCGGACGATCTCGTAGATACATCTCGCCACCGACATGAGCGTTGATTTGCCGAACCCGCGAGGCGCCAGGATCAATGAGCGCTCGAGGGTTTCGGCATGCGCCATGCGTTCGTGCACCGGGGCCACCTCGAGGTTGAGAAACCGGGCCATTGACAGCATTTCGGTGGAGCATGTATGTTTCAGTTCAGCGTCTGCCGAACACTCTTTTGCGACACTCATCAAGGCCTCCTTCCAGGTCTTCGTCTGCGGACGCCGTGGCTCCTTTTGCGCCGGAGGGCGGCGCTTCTTCTTTCGCCATTCGCTCTCTCATTTTTCGCTTGATATCGAACAGGGAAACGAGCGCTTTCACATCGTTTTTGTCGGTTTGGGCAATTAGCTCATCAATGCGCATGATGTCGGCGAAGTCTTCCATGAGTCGATGCAGCCGGTTTGCGACTTGTTCGACCATCATTGTTTCCCTCAGCTTCGCGCGCATGGGCAGATCGAGGTACTTCAGGAAAAGCCTCTCGATAGCCGATTTGCTGATTGGGCGGCCCGCCTTGCGCGCAGGAGTGCTCGCTGCGCGCGGTTTCGAGTCGGAGGGCATGACGCTTGATTCGGGCAGAGATGAATGAGGCGCAGTGGCATCATTAAGAATTATCGCGACCTCATCCGGGGTCTTTCCGTTCGCAAACAACCTGAATATATGTTTTCTCTGATGTACGGGTATTCTCACAAATCCTCCTTTAGACAATGCTTCCCCAGCAGAAGGTCACAGGCGCCTGGTGCGAGGGGACACTTCTCCGCTAGTTTACGGTTCACGGGCTGCAACAACAGGGTTTCAGGTTTCAGGTTTCAAACGGCTTATTGGTTCATGGTTCAGAGTTCGTTGTTCCTTTTTTTGTTCCCTTGCTTTCGTTGTTCCTTCTAAGTAAGGAAGCCTGGGACTCCACGCCCGGGCGTGGAGTTTATTGTTTGGCCATGCGCTCCTTCCCGCGCGCATGTTTTGAACTGTGAAGACAAGTGGCAGTATCCAGCGAAAGGAGCAAGGCGAAAGGGGAGTAAAGAACAAGATTGCTTCGCTCCGCTCACAATTGCCATAACGCAATGGGCCTTCCTTTCACAAGTAGCCACGCCCGAGGCGTGATCAAACGTTGCAGGGGGCCGGTGTTCTTTCAATTGGCTGAGCGTATTAAACCATGAGGTGTGGGGCCGAGCAACGAAATTTTTGTTAATTTTTGGCGCGAATGACAGAAGTGATTTAAACAGAAGAAGATATGCAACCACAGCGGATTTCACGGATTTGCGGAAAAGAAGAAGAGGCTATCTTAACCACGGATTGACACCAGCTCGGCGGAGCCGCAACCAAACAAAAGAAAAACAAGAAGAAGAAAGAAAAGAGGCGTTCTTGTCCACGGATTCACGCGGATTAGCACGGATTTGAGGAAAGGAAAAGAAAAAATCACGACATTTCGGCAGCGAGTTGTGGTGAAGGTGCCGGGTGTGGTGAAGAAGCGGTGACCGATGCTTCTTAAAACGCAAAAAAGTTCTTTTGCGAGCGGGATTGTTGCGCGCACTTGACAGGGGGACCTTTACTGGGCGCACCTTTTCAATTGCTTCGGCTTTCTACTCTTCTGTCAAAATACTACTATAAATATACGATACATTCACGTAGTAAAGAGTAAAGATTTGATAATCATATAAAGGCGCCTCCGAAGGGTACCGGAT
>CAYVDS010000099.1:14407-18780 GCA_964450145.1 uncultured bacterium | reverse complement strand
CGCGATGTGAAAAAAGCCCGAAAACATTATGCGAATAGATTCGCACCTACAGAATTACCGGGCGTCTCCACAGGGGGATTTTTCCATTTCCTTTTTTTTATTCATCATTCATCACTCATCATTGCCTGCCGGCTCCCCCTTCGCCTTGCTCCTTTCGCCCTTCGCCTGCTTGTAACCCCGCGCGCTCCGCACGACCCCCTTTTGCCCTTTCGCCTTCTTCTTGGGCGCTTATGCTATAATGTGTTGAAGCAGTCAAATCGCGAGGAGTCTCATGCCGAAGGGAAATAGAGAGAAGGTCCCTGTTCTGCCTTTGCAGGCAGAACTAGACTTTGAGGGCGAACCGACCACCGTCGTTGCCAAGGGAACACCCCCTATAGATTTGTCTTTCCCGGAAAGCGCCGCCAACGAGCTTGCAACGCTGGAGTCTTTTAACAAACACCTTTATCGGCCGAACTCGTACTTGCATAAGTGGTGGGCCCGCCGTTCTGGCACAACGTTTCGCCACATCCTTAAACAACTGGTTCTTGATCCCACTAAGCGCGGCTACCATGAACCGGGCGGGTTGGAAGGAAAAATCATCTTAGACCCCATGATGGGCGGAGGAACAGTCCTCCATGAGGCCATAAGGATGGGCGCAAATGTTATAGGCGCCGATATCGATCCCGTCCCCGTCTTGCAAGCAATGGCGACGCTCACCTTGTCTCCGTTGGCGCATAAGGAATCCGCCTTCAAAAAGTTTTTCGACCAGTTAAGGGAGAACCTCTTTCCCTTATATAAGACCGTTTGCCCCACATGCGACCGAGAAACTGAAATCCAATTTATCCTCTACGGGCTACGGAGAGAGTGCTCATGCGGGGAGGCGCTGTTTGTTGATGACTTTATCCTGCGGGAAGGCAATCATCATAATGAGCAAATATGTCCTGTGTGTCATGGTGTTCACCACAGCCCACGTCACAGGTGTGGAATTGTAAAAGACCGCCCACTGGTTGCGAAAGGCACTAGGCAGTGCAGTCGCTGCAAGGAACACTACAGAGAAATTCTGGATGAGCCCTTCCCGCACCGCTATGTCCCCCTGGTCGTCGTGGGCAACTGTCCTCTACATAACCAATTCTTCAAATCCGTCGACAAGGATGACCTTTGCCTCATCAATAAAGCCAAGGCGCAAAGCGCAAGCTTAGACTTTGGCGATCCCGTGAAGCTCCAAATCCACGGCGGCCCTAAATCAGACGACCTGCTGAAACGCCGCATTAGTTCTTATCGGGAATTGTTTGCGCCACGACAACTCCTTTATCTGCACGCCGCAAAGCGCTTGTTATCAGATGTGAGAACCCAGGATCGGCTGTGGCTGGCCTTGCTGATCTCTACTTCGCTGGAGTTCAATTCAATCCTGTGCGGATACAAGGGAAGCAGCATTCGCCGGCCCGGAGCTATCCGGCATGTTTTCTCACATCACGCTTATTCATTTCCCTATTCGGCTCTTGAAAATAACCCGGTGTTTCTCGGCAATACATCTGGTACCTTGAAAAGGCTCTTCAATGACCGGGTAGTCAAAGCAGGAGAATGGTCGGTCGCTCCAATCGAAATGCGCGTAATAAACGGCCATTGTCGAAAGGTGGCAATTCGGGGAGAAGTGGATGGAGGCGAACCCGTTTCAGATTTCGAATCACTGCTAAACGGCAAACGAAAATTCCGATTGATGCAAACGGATTCCGGAAGACTCGATATTCCCGAGGGAATTGTGGACTACGTCGTCACTGACCCCCCCTACTATGATAATGTGCAGTATAGCGACCTCTCAAACTTCTTCAGAGTCTGGCTGCAACTGTTTCTGCCTCGAAAAGCAAATTGGCGCTACGATTCTCTTGCGTCTGCGGTTTCCGAGGGTTGCCCTTCAAGCGGGAAAAAATATGGCGATACGCTTGGCAGAATTTGGGAGAAATGTTCCACTTCGCTTAATAAGGACCACGGGCGTCTCATCTTTACATTCCATCACTGGAGCGATGAGGCATGGGCGGAGTTGACCCTGTCCTTAAAGAGAGCCGGATTCACGCTTGTCAATCGCTATGTAGTATTTTCGGAGAACCCCATCTCCGTACACATTCGGCATCTGAAAGCTCTCAAGCACGACGCAATCCTTGTGCTGAAACCCATATCGGACCGCAGAGAACTTCCCAATTGGCCCGAGCCAGTGGCAATTGATACTGACGACAGCTACAGATTCTGCCGCGACTGCGGAGCAGCTTTGGGTTATTTCTTGAACTCTGAAGAAGATGCAGAACAGATTCGCAGAGACTGGAAGACCCTACTGACGGAGGAGAAAATTGGCAAAACATCCCGCAGAAGTATTCGGGCATCCAATTGAAGAAGACTCGGAAGAAGCGAGAAGGGACCGGAAGAGGCATTGGTGTCCTTTTGTAAATGAGCGATGTGACAAGAAGAGTCGTCTCCTCAGGTATCCAATGGGCGTGTGCTCAGTTCGATATGGAAACGATGTGATTGCTCTCTCACCTAGCAGATTTCGCGAAGATGACATCGTTTTCAGGAATATCGCAGACCACTATTTCGGCGCCTGCAGCAATATCGTTATTCTCAAGGAAGTCAACTTACAGGGAATAGGCAATTTCGATTTCGTGATGGTCAAACATAAACCGCTTAGCTTGAAGGTCGAGGATTTCGTCATTGTTGAACTCCAAACGGCCCAGACTACCTCCACCGGCAAACTTGTCAAAGCGCTTAAAGATTACACAAAAGGCGAGGATATAGGCGACAGAACGTACGCATTCGGTCTCAACCATGCAGATATCTGGAAGCGCACTTTCACACAGATTCTGAACAAGGGAATTGTCATCGAGAATTGGAACGCCAAGATATACTGGGTGGTCCAGGAGCCTATTTACGCGGACTTTCTCGATCGCTATAGACTCACAGAAATGTCATATGCCGAGGACCACAGCATTCGCTTTGCCATATACGACCTAAAACAAGTTGACAACAAATACCATCTCTCTCAGACAAGAATCGAATCCTCCACAACAAAAGATTTGTTTTCTGCTTTCAGCAGCAATCCGGATATCCCGCCTAAAGACGCTTTCTTGGAAAAGCTGAGCGTCAAGCTGCAGGAGAAAGCGTATTCGGACCTCCAAATCAGTAATCGGTAGCAAGCCTCCCCTTCGCCATGCCCATATCAATTTCTTGAAATTTTGTCATGATTTTATGGACGCACTTACATAACCAATTGTCATCAAATGGATTCCCGCCTTCGCAGGAATGACATTGAAGAGGCTGTATTCGCGCGATTCGTTCTATTCGTGACATTCGTGATCCCAGCTTCTTCTTTTTCATTCGTGTCATTCGCTTTTCCATTTGTGATATTCGTGATCCAGAGTTTCTTCTTCTTTGGTTTGGTTGCGGCTTCGCCGCGCTCTGGATTCAAGCCTCTTCTCTTTATGCTTCTTTCACCAGAAACCAGAAACGAGAACCCGGAAACCTCGCTCACTTTGGCATGAACCCGGTTCCCGTGGCCGAAATGTTCCGCTATGAGAGGGAAATGATTTCTTATTCTCGCGCGCTTCGCGCGGTCTTGCGCAATCGGGCGCAATCTGATAAAATCGCGGCTGTACATGACCCCCATAAATTGTCCCAACTCCCACCGCACTCTCAGGTGCGCCTTTCCCTACTGCGCGGGATTGATTGTGCGAGAAAGGTGAAGTGGAGAATGATCCGTTACGTCATTCTGAGCGAAGCGAAGAATCTACCTTTCGTCTTGCTCCTTTCGTCTTTCGCCTTCCTTAGGAGGTCTGACACGTGGCGATCATAGAAACGCTGCTGGATGTTTCGTCGTCTTTCCCGAACAAATTCATCGACAGATGGCGCGCCAACGGCGGGAAAGTCGTGGGCTACTTCTGCTCTTATGTGCCGGAGGAACTCATGCACGCGGCAGGCGTGTTGCCCGTCCGGCTGCGAGCCACAGGAAGCGCCGACACCGCCGACGGCGACGCTTACCTGAGCGCCTATAACTGCACTTTCACCCGCCATGTCCTCGACCAGATACTGAAGGACAAATTCGATTTCCTCGACGGCATAGTCGCGCTCAATAGCTGCGATCATATACGGCGGCTCTTCGATATCATCGCTGCGAAAGCGCCGCGTCCGTTCATGCAATTTCTGAATGTGCCGCACACCACAGACGATGGCGCGCGGGAGTGGTATCTAAGAGAGATTTCCGCGTTCAAGAAAAACCTCGAAAACCACTTCAATGTAGCGATAACGGATGACAAGCTCCAGAGTTCGATCCGCCTCTATAATGAGACACGCTCGCTGCTTAAGAGAATTCACGAGACGAGAAAACAGCCAAACCCGCCTCTCAGTGGAGC
>CAYVDS010000099.1:2693-14397 GCA_964450145.1 uncultured bacterium | reverse complement strand
ACATCGCCGATAAGCTCATGGGCTTCTGCTAGCTCGGAAAATCTCTTTAAGAGGTAACTGCCAACATTTGCCGCGTTCTGATCGAGCTTTTCGGTTTTTAGGACATCAAGGACAGCCAAAGCCGCCTCGCAGTGGAGCGGAAATGCTCGGGATCACCGTAGCAGCGACCGCCATGCCGAAGGCCGACCTAAACTCGATGCTGCGCGCGTTGCTCCCTGAACTGGACTCACGGCCCGGATTAAACAGCTATCGCGCGCGGGTCATGCTTGTCGCCGGGCTGCTCGACGATCCGGAATTCATGAAAGCCATCGAGCAGCAAGGCGCGCTCATCGTGGCCGAATCGCTCTGCTTCGGAACTCGCTACTACTGGAATCTTGCCGACGAATCGCGCTCTCCGATGGATGCTCTCACGGAACGCTACATGACCCACCCGCCGTGCCCTCGCATGATAGCGGCGCACGAGCAGCGATTTGAATTCACAAAGAAGATGGCAGAGGACTACAGCGCCGACGGCATCATCTGCGAACGTCTCAAGTTCTGCGACTTATGGGCGGGCGAGAGCGCGCTTCTGAGATGGGATACTCGAGCGGCGGGCATACCTCTTCTGATTTTGGACAAAGAGTACACGCTCGGAGGCATTGGCCAATTAAGGACCCGGGTGCAGTCATTCATCGAGAGCATGGGAAAATGAGAACGAATGATGAATGAGGAATGATGAGTGATGAACGTGAGCGTCATTCTGACCAACTCATCACGCCTTTGGCGTGATTTGTCGAATAAGAGAGGGGGCTATGGAAGGGCTGTCATTCTGAGCGAAGCGAAGAATCTCCAACCAGAAACCGGAAACTTGAAACCAGAAATCGTTTCCTGAAAATACTTGGTTGAAACTCATCTGATGGGAACACCGAAAAGAGCGCAATATGCAAGAACAAATCTTCGCTGGTTGTGACGTCGGTTCAACTACGGGAAAAGCAGTCATTTTGCGAAATGGGTCAATCCTAGGCTCAGTCGTCGCCCCGTGCCTCCCGAGACCGGAGAAGACCGCAGAGCTCGTGATAAACCAGGCGCTGAGTCAGGCCGGTCTCTCCTCGATTGGCGACCTTTCGTACCTCGTGGGCACCGGCTACGGCCGGATGCGAATATCGTTCGCCAATGAAAACATCTCTGAGATAACCTGCCATGCGCGCGGCGCGAGTTGGCTATGCCAATCCGTCAAAACGGCCATTGACATTGGCGGGCAAGACTGCAAGGTCATAGGCATAAGCAACAACGGGCGCGTACGCGAATTCCTGATGAACGACAAATGCGCCGCCGGAACGGGGCGTTTCTTCGAGGCCATGTGCCGTGTCCTCCATCTTACCTTGGAAGAAATATCAACCCTTTCATTGAAATCCACCTCCCCCGCCAATATCACGAGTCAATGCAGTGTGTTTGCGGAATCGGAGGTCGTGTCACTGCTGAATGACGGCGTCGACGTCGTCGACATCGCCGCCGGAATAAACAATGCTATCGCAGCCAGACTGGCTTCACTCGTTCGGAAGGTCGGTGTCATGGAAGATGTGACCGTCACCGGCGGCTGCGCCAAGAACGCAGGCCTCATCAAATGCCTAGAAGACAGACTGAAAATGACCATCAAGCCGCTGGTTGAAGACCCGCAAATAGTCGGCGCGATCGGGGCTGCCGTCCTCGCCCGCGAACAATTTGAGAAACAGGCGGGCGACAAGTCAAAGCAAAACTGAGCAGGACATTCTTTTCGTCATTCCCGCGAAAGCGGGAATCCACTTCACAAATGGCAGCGATGGATTCCTGTCAGACGGGGATGATAGGAAATGCCTCGACCTTGCGCATGATTGTGGCTCACGCCAAACACAGAGGACAAAAGAGATTGTCCCATAATTGGCGGATGGGATGAAGTTCTGTGGGTGCGAATTCATTCGCACAATATTTTCAGGCTTTTTCCAAGATGACTGTGCGAATAAATTCGCGCCCACACAATTACCAGACACTCTCAAAACGCCCTTTTTCGGGGACACGATACGACATCGTGTCCCCGAAAAAGGTAGTCGCTTGATGGGCACAGGTTTCCCCCAACTTCGAACATAACGCTCTACCGGAAACAATGGACATATTCGACGACACGATACGTGAGTTTCGGAACTGGTTCGAGCGAAAGCTCGCGGACGGAATGGCGCGGCAATATGAGGCGCCACCGTTTGGAGAGGGCGTCATCGCATCGGCTCGCGACACCGGCAGGAATCCGACAATAATCCTGCGAGAAGACACTCATATGGAACTCGGCCACCCGTCGCTCGGCTCATGCTCTGCGGCTCTTGCCACGCATGACCTTTCCCTTGTGAAAGACGGACGAATCACGTTGGTCGGGCCGGATATCGCCGAAACAATCGATAAGACTCTGCCCTTTGCGCAGATAGCCGTTGCCTGCTGCAAAAGCGACATAGCGGAAACGTCTTCAAGGATGGACACAGCGCTGCACATATCGGCTCAGACCGACGGATACATGCTTCGAAGTGTCCCCAACGCGATTTGGGCCCGCATAAGCAAGGCCGCAGCCAACTCGGGCTTTTCGTTGTTTCATCACGGATCAAGGCTCATCGACTCACTCCGGAGAGAATGCGACGGCGTCATCGCAGCGGAGATTTTCTTTTCCACTAGCAGCCGCGGGGACATAGCGGCGCTCAAGACAATCGCCGAGAAAGCCAACGACAAATTGCGAAAGCTAATGACATCTGAGCGCAAACCTGACGGCACTTACGAATGCACCACGGCGCTCGACTGCAACGAATGTCCCGAAAAACCAGTGTGCGACAACATCCGCGAAGTGATAACGATCCGAAAGGGCGACAGGCTGATCACGCTGGAGAGAAACAGCAGGCCCCGAAATAACATGGATGAGCCGCAAGGATGATATGGTTCCTTTCAATCCGCAATCCAAAACCCAAAATCCAAAATCCGCCAAACTCATAGCCATGTGCGGCAAGGGCGGAACGGGGAAAACTGCCTTGACCGCTCTGCTGACAAAACACATCCTTCGACGGGGTGACCGCAAGCTGTTGGTTATCGACGCTGATCCCGCGATGAGCCTGCCTTCCGCTCTGGGCGTCGAAGTCACAAAGACGGTCAGTCAAATTCGTGAGAGACTCATCCGAGAAGCTCGCTCCGCCGGAAAGGGCGAAAAACAGCAAATGGCGCGATCACTTGATTATATGCTGCTCGAAGCGCTCATTGAAACGGACTCGTTCAGTATGCTCGTGATGGGGAGACCGGACTCGCTCGGTTGCTACTGTCCTGTGAACGACCTGCTCAGAGATGGCATTGAGACAATCGCAGAGAATTTCAAGACTGTCCTCATCGACGGCGAGGCGGGGATCGAACAGATAAGCCGGCAAGTCATCCGGAGCGTCGATATGCCGGTCATCGTCTCGGACCTCTCTGCGCGCGGCCTGCAAACTGCATCCGCCATAAAGCGCCTAGTGGAATCCCACAAGATCATTAAATATAAGAAATTAGGCCTCGTGATCAACCGCGTTCGTGGCAACGGGCACGGCGACTGGTCAAATTCCGGAGAATCAGATTTTCTTGAACACGCCAGGCAAGCGGGCCTTGAATTATTGGGTTGGATACCAGAAGACGAAAACATAGCCCGTTTTGATATGCAGGCCCGGCCTCTCCTCGAACTCGCAGACGACTCCCCCGCTTTCGTGGCAGTCGGAGGTATCTTCTCTCGCCTTGGTATCGACAGCATGTAGCCACTGCTTATATCGGGACACGATGTGGCATCGTGTCCCCCAATAAGCCACGTTTCTTGGTAGCATTCGCAGAACTTGCATCTCCACATGGCCAGACTGATTTTACCTCCTCCGTAGGCAAATTGACATAATTCCTTTATTCTGTTACAGTTATTGAGAACGAAGTTGTGCTCAAAAATTAGGCAAATCCTATGCTAGACTCGAAAAAGGAAAATCTGGAACAGATTCTCAAGCGGCTCCGGAGTGTACTGGTGGCGTTTTCGGGCGGAGTGGATAGTACGTTCCTCTTGAAAACTGCCGTCGATGTTCTCGGCCACGGGAAAGTTCTCGCGGTCACGGCCACCTCGCTTACGTATCCCACGTCGGAACTTGATGAAGCCCGTCGAATAGCCAAGAGGCTAGGAGCATCTCACATGACGATTGAATCCGAGGAGACCGATATCCCCGAATTCGTATCGAACCCGCCCAACCGCTGTTACTATTGCAAACGCGAGCTGTTCAGCAAGCTCAGTCACATCGCGAAGGAACGTGGCTTTGCCGTGGTTGTCGATGGCTCGAACCTTGATGACCGCTCTGACTACCGGCCGGGACGGCGAGCGGCGGAGGAAATCGGAATCCGCAGCCCCTTGATGGAGGCGGGCCTCACCAAGGCTGATATTCGGGAGCTTTCGCGTTTATCGGGCCTTCAGACGTGGGATAAACCCGCCTTGGCATGCCTCTCCTCGCGCTTTCCGTATGGTACCGAGATTCTGCCCGAGAAGCTAAAGCAGGTTGGCGAGGCTGAACAGTTCCTTCGGAGCAAGGGGTTTCGCCAGATTCGCGTCCGGCACCACGACCACATGGCCAGAATAGAGATTGAGCAGACCGAGATGAAGCGGTTCTTCGACGAGTCTCTCATGGCCGAGGTGGTTGCCGAACTCAAGCGGATTGGCTACAAATACGTTACTCTCGACCTCGAAGGTTATCGCACCGGGAGCATGAACGAGGTGCTCCCAATTTCAACACATGACTGACTCTCAAAGCGACCCTTCCGGCGAACAGGTTCGCCAGAATTCACCCGAGATAGAAGCTCTTCTCGCAATATCAGAAAAGCTTGGCGCCTCGCGCGACCTATCAGAAACATTTCAGCAAATCATGAAAATCCTCGCCTCACGGTTCGGCATGGAACGAGGCACATTGACCCTGCTCGATCGCGAGACTAAAGAACTCATCATCCGCGTGGCGCACGGCCTCAACGAGGATGAGATAAGACGCGGCAAGTATAAGATCGGCGAAGGAATCACGGGAAAGGTGGTCGAGACCGGCGGACCGGTCATCGTCCCTAGCATCGGACAGGAACCCCTTTTCCTCAACAGGACCGGCGCCCGCAAGAACATCGACCGCGACAAGATCGCATTTCTCTGTGTTCCGCTGAAACTGGACAACGAGGTGGTGGGCGTTCTGAGCGTTGACAAGGTACGCTCAGGCGATGACACGCTCGAAAGCGATATGAGGTTCTTGACCATAATCGCCTCTATCGTCGCGCAGGCCGTTCGCGTTCATGGCGCCATCGGCGAAATCGTCGCGCTCAAAGACCTGCCGGACCGAATACTGGCAGGCATGCCTGATGGCGTCCTGGTCCTCGACACATCCGGCCAGCTTCTCACGGTAAACTCTGCGGCGGAACGTTTTTTCAGATTCACGCGCGAAGCCGTGAAAGCAACGCACTATGCGGACGTGTTCGCCGAGCACCCGGGCATTCTCAACGTCCTTGATCGGATATACGACGACCCGACAGCAGCCGCCAGCTTCGAAGCGCACGTGGCCGCTCCGGACGCTGAACCCATCCCCATCGGCATCACATGGTCGAGATTGGAGCCGGACTTTGCGGGCAATAGGATAATCGTGGTGAATCTGCAAGACATCACGCGACTCAAGCGGCTGGAACGCCAATGGCGCAGGAGCCAGAGACTAGCTGCGCTCGGGACAATGGCGGCCGGCGTGGCGCATGAAATAAGAAACCCGCTTGGCGGCATACGGGGCGCCTCCCAGCTTCTCGCCCGAGAAACGAGCAAACAGAAGAAGCTCAAAGACTTCCTCGATGTCATCGTCCGCGAAGTAGACCGGCTCGACAGAACGGTCGAGCAACTCCTGGATTTTGCGCGTCCTATGAAGGCTGACACTGCCCCGACCTCGCTCGAAGAGGTCATTGACCGGGCGCTGACACTGTTGAAGACGGAGATTGACCAGAGCGCCGTGCGCGTGGTCAGGAAATTCCCGCTGCGCAAGAGGCTCATTGACGCCGATGCGTCACAATTGACCCAAGTGTTTCTGAATCTTTTCCTCAACGCGATGCAGGCGATGCCGAACGGCGGCACGCTCACAATCAAGATTCGCGAAGACGTCGGACTCACCGACGGCAAGGGTCCGTCTTTGTCGGTTGAAGTCAAGGATACCGGGCATGGGATGCCGGCAAGCGTGGTCGACCACTTGTTCATGCCGTTTTTCACTACGCGCGAAAATGGCACCGGGCTCGGGCTCGCCGTCTCGCACCGGATAATCGAGGAACACGGCGGTTCGATAGACGTTGTAAGTGAGGAAGGAAAAGGAACGACATTCGTTGTGTCGTTCCGCGCCACATAAGAAACATTCCTCTTTTCCTCTTTTTGATAAAGGGGGGCAGCGGGGATTTCCCCGAACATGCTGGCTTAGACTTGTTGCTTTGCCGAGTAACCCGCACACGTGGGTCAGGCGCTTCACAATGGCGCGCGGCAGAAGGGAAAATAGCGAGAAAATGCGCCCAAGGATTCTTATCGCGGACGACGACGAGAGCATGCGGTGGGTCTTGAACAAGGCGTTCTGCCTCCCGAAATATGAGTCCGAGACCGTTGTGAGCGGCGACGAAGCCCTCAAACGCTTGCGTGAATCACACTACGACGTGCTCCTCATGGACATACGGATGCCGGGCATGAGCGGTCTCGAGGCGCTCGCTCAGGCGAGGCTGTTGCAGCCGGACCTCGCCGTGATAATCATCACCGCCTTCGGCACAATGATGACCGCCATAGAAGCCATGAAACTGGGGGCATATGACTACCTGACAAAGCCGTTCGATGTCGAGGAACTCGAGTTGACGGTTCAGAAAGCGCTCAAGGCGCAAGCGCTTGCGCGCGAGAATCAGGAGCTCCGCGCCAACCTTCGCCGAAAATACGATATTCACAATCTGATTGGCAGTTCCGAGAAGATGCAACAAGTGTACAAGGCAATCGGCCGAGTCGCAGATAAGGACGTCACCGTGTTTATTCAGGGCGAAAGCGGCACGGGGAAAGAGATGGTTGCACGCGCCATCCATTACAACAGCTCCCGCTCCTCAAAACCTTTCGTGGCCGTGAACTGTGTGGCCATTCCCGAGAACCTCCTCGAGAGCGAGATGTTCGGCCACGTCAAAGGGGCATTTACCGGCGCCACATCGAGCAGGACTGGCAAGTTCGAGCAAGCCGATGGGGGAACTCTCTTTCTGGATGAAGTCGCCGATATCGGGCTCGATCTGCAGGGTAAGCTCCTGCGGGTGTTGCAGGAACGCGAGATAGAGCCCGTGGGAGGACAATCCACCATAAAGGTTAACGTGCGCGTGATTGCGGCGACCAACCGCAATCTGTCCAACCAACTGAGAGAAGGCAAGTTCCGCGAAGACCTTTTTTATCGCCTTAACGTTGTGCCCATCGAGTTGCCTCCCTTAAGAGAGCGCAAAGAAGACATCCCAGAGCTTGCAAACTACTTTGTCCACCGGTTTGCCGACGAGATGAACATCCCGCCGCGCGCAATCGAGCCAGCCGCCATTGAATTACTCCAATCCTATGATTGGCCGGGCAATGTTCGCGAACTTGAGAACCTCATCAAACGCATCATGGTTATGCAAATCGACCAGGCGATTACGCCCGAGCACATGGGGCTCGCTCTGCCGATTGAGCCCGTGAGAAAAACGCTGGCCGTCCACGGGTCGTGGGAGGACATGGTTGATCAGGAGCTCAAGACGCTTGCGGGCGAGTCGGGGGTATATGATCGCATGCTTGAAAAGCTCGAGAAACCGCTTATCGTGAAAGTGCTCGCGCTGTGCGACGGCAACCAGTTGCGGGCCGCCGAAATGCTTGGGATAAATCGCAACACGCTGCACAAGAAAATGAAAGACCTCGGTCTCAAGTAGAAAAAGCCGGGGTTCTTCCGTCAATCGGCTTTCCGGCTGGTTGAAACCTTTGGTGAGGGGTGGATCCGACGTACCGCAACTGAATCGTGCCGCTGGAATGGAGAGGGCGAACGCAACCAGATGAGGAAGAGCAAGCGGTCGATTTGGTTCGCTTCGGTTTTGTTCGCCGCTATCATTTACTTCTTTTATGTCGAGGGGCTTCGCTTTTACCTCGTTCCGTCTGAATCGATGGAGCCGACTCTGAGGAAATCCGATTACATCGGCGGTCTCAGAGTGAAGCCTTCAGAGTTGCGGCGGGGAGACATCGTGGTGTTTACAAGCGGATATAAGGGCGACTTCTACGTGAAACGGGTAATAGGATTGCCCGGCCAGACAATAGCAATAGTCAACGGATACGTATACATAGACGGAAAGATGCTCGACGAGCCGTATGTCGAGCATCGCGGGCAGGAGAACCTGTTTCCGATTCTCATCCCCGAAGGTCGCGTGTTCATTATGGGAGATAACAGGACCAACAGCTTCGACAGCCGCTGGTTCGGGCCCGTGCCGGCGAGCCTGATAAAGAACAGAATCCTATTCATCTATAATCCGATAAGCAGAATGGGCCGCGTGAAGTAAGCGGCTTAAGACCGCCATGTGTGGAGTTTGGAGAAACATGTTCATCTATCTGATAAGACACGGCGAAACCGATTGGAACATTGAACGAAGGTGCCAGGGCTTCACTGACAGCCCCCTCAACGCAACCGGAAAGCGTCAGGCCGAGGCGATAGCCAGATTCCTGAGCGAAACCAGACTCGAGGCAATCTATTCCAGCTCGCTCAGCCGCGCATCGGAAACGGCTAAGACCATAGCGAGCTATCACGATGCCCCCGTTCATATGACGGAAGACCTGCGCGAACTGAACCAGGGCAAATTCGAGGGGCTGACAATAACGGAACTGGTAGAGAAGCATGGCGATTTCCTTCAGGCATGGTTTCGCGACCCCGCCGATCTGCAATTACCGGGCGGAGAATCCCTCCGCCAAATGCAGACACGGGCGTGGTCAGCACTCGAGAAAATCATCGAGAAACATTCTGACGGCGATGTCGTGGTCGTTGGGCATAATTTGTGCAACACTACGCTCCTGTGCCAGATCATGAGGCTGGACCTGTCTGATTTCCGACGCATCCAACAGGATGTCGCAGCCATAAACGTCATCGAATTTGGCGGACGATGGCCTCATCCGGTCGTTGTTCGCCTCAACGATACGTGTCACCTCCACTAGGGACTCAGCAGTCGCAGCGCCGGGCGCAAGTGAAGCGAGCCTCGGGTAGACACAGTGCGAGTTTACGGATTGGTAGAGTAATTGATATAATCGAACCGGCGTGGCAAAGGTGTCGCAATGTGGTCAATTATGGCGCGGCCACCGGAGGGGTGAAACTCATGGCAAAGGCATATTTGAAAATCGTCGTCGAAGCGGGAAAAGAAAGAGAAGTGTGTTCTGCGCTGAAAAGAATGCAAGAGGTCAGGTCAGCGGACATAACCACTGGCGACCAGGACATAATCGCCGTTGTCGAGGCGCCGAGTTATGAGATACTGCTCAAAACGATAGTCGAAAAGCTGCGGCAGATAAGCGGTGTCTCAAGCACATCAACCAGCCTCGTGTTGGATTAATGGAGGAAACGGCTTTTTGCACATCGCCCGTGCGAATGAATTCGCACCCACGGAATTAGGGAACAGATTCAATGGGAGTGTTTTAGCATGTGCGGAATAGTTGGTTACGTTGGCAAAGATCAAGCAACTCCTATCATTTTAGAAGGGCTCAGGAGGCTTGAATACCGAGGATATGATTCGGCGGGTATCGCCGTTATCAATGGCGCTTGCGTACATACGGTGAAGGAGGTTGGCAAACTCAAAGCGCTCAGGACTCGCCTCGAGAAAGAACTCCCGCAAGGAACGACGGGAATAGGACATACGCGGTGGGCAACACATGGCGTGCCCTCTATAGTCAACGCCCACCCCCATCATGATTGCACGCGCTCGTTCATGCTCATCCACAACGGCATAATCGAGAATTACTCGACCATAAGAGACGAGTTGCTGCGCAACGGGCACACTTTTGTCTCGGAGACCGACACTGAGGTGGTTGCTCACTTGATAGAAGCGAACTATTCGGGGAACCTCCTCGAGGCAATGCTGAGTTCCATGAAACGGATCAGGGGCGCGTACGCGCTTGCGGTCATCGCATCGCATGAGCCGCAGACGATTGTCGCCGCCCGGTGCGGAAGCCCGCTCGTTATCGGCTCTGGAGACGGTTTCAACATGGTGGCCTCGGACGCTTCGGCCATTGTCTCGCACACACGCCGGGTGGTTTATCTGGATGACTATCAGGCGGCGCAGCTTCGCCCCAACGGTTTCATTGTCTCCAACCTTGAAGGCAAGAGGCTTGAGCCGGAAATCAAGCAGGTGAGCCTCAACCTGGCAGACATCGAAAAAGGCGGGCATCCTCACTTCATGATAAAAGAGATTTTCGAGCAGCCCTCGCTGGTCTCTGACGTTCTCGTTCGACGAATCTCACCCGCATCGAGCGAAATCCATTTTTCTGAAACCAGACTCGATGAACTCAACCTTGACAACATAAGAAAAATCATGCTCGTTTCCTGCGGAACCGCGTACCACGCTAGCATGGTTGGAAAGTATTATCTTGAAAACCTCGCCCGCGTGCCGGCGGAAGTGGACATCGCCAGCGAGTTCCGTTACCGTAATCCCATGGTGGACAAGGAAACGCTCGTCATCGCGATTTCCCAGTCGGGAGAAACCGCGGACACGCTTGCGGGCGTGAAGGAGGCGCACAGCCGGGGCTCGAAAGTCCTCTCGCTCATCAATGTTGAAGGAAGCAGTATCGACCGCGAATCGGATTCGACACTTTATGTTTATGCAGGTCCCGAGATAGCGGTGGCTTCAACCAAAGCATACTCCGCGCAACTGCTTTCCCTACTGTTGTTTTCTCTGTATCTTGGCAAGAAGAGAGGGACATTGGATGCCGGGACGTATGGAGACCTCATAAACGAACTGCGAACGGTTCCCGGCAAAATGCGGTCGATACTCGATAATCATGAAATAGTGAAGGCTTGCGCGAGAAAATTCAGTAACTCCCCCAATTTTCTGTATCTTGGCCGCAGCTACAACTATCCAAACGCACTCGAGGGCGCCCTCAAGTTGAAGGAGCTTTCATACATTCACGCCGAAGGATGCAGCGCCGGCGAAATGAAGCACGGCCCCATCGCGCTCGTCGACAATACTTTCCCCGTTGTGTGCCTCGCGCCTAATGGCAAGGTCTACGAGAAGATGGTGAGCAACATGCAGGAGCTGAGAGCGCGCAGGGGCGTGATCATTGCCGTCGGGACGGAGGGGAACAAGGAAATCGCGAGTCACTGCGAACACGTTATCTGGGTGCCGCAAGTCCACGACTTGCTGAGCCCCCTCCTGACCGTTATCCCCCTGCAGTTGCTCGCCTATTACATCACGATTGACAAAGGGCTGGACGTCGATCAGCCAAGAAATCTGGCAAAGAGCGTCACGGTTGAATAGAAAAAGGGCGCGGACGGAAGAAATGGCTCTCTACCTCGTCACTGGAGGCGCAGGTTTTATCGGATCGCACATAGTCCGGAATCTCGTCACACGCGGCGAAAAAGTACGGGTGGTCGACAACTTCCTGACGGGTTCGCGCGCTAACCTGGCTGATGTCGCAACCGAAATTGAGCTGGTCGAAGGCGAT
>CAYVDS010000099.1:0-2683 GCA_964450145.1 uncultured bacterium | reverse complement strand
GCCGCGCTGCCGTCGGTTCCGCGTTCGGTCGAAGACCCGGCGGGAACCAATGACATAAATGTTAACGGAACTCTCAATCTTTTGCTCGCTGCAAGAGAAGTGGGCGTTGAACGCTTCGTCTACGCCTCGTCCTCTTCGGTTTATGGAAACTCCCCGACGCTTCCCAAACGCGAAGACATGTCGACGCAGCCCCTGTCTCCCTACGCGGTGAACAAACTGGCGGGAGAGCTTTACAGCCGTATATTCTATCCGCTTTATGGATTGCCGACGGTTTCTCTCCGGTATTTCAACGTTTTCGGGCCGGGACAAAATCCTGATTCGCCCTATGCCGCCGTCGTGCCCTTATTCCTTTCCGCGATGACGCAGCGTAAACCCGCAACCGTTCACGGAGACGGCGAGCAATCCCGCGACTTCTGCTACGTCGATAACGCGGTCGCGGCCAACCTGCTCGCTTGTTCCGCGCCCGCCCGGCAGGTGGCCGGGAAGGTCTATAACATCGCCTGTGGCGAACGTCACACGATAAATGAGCTTGTCGGGAAACTGAATGAGATATTGGACGCGCGAATAGAGCCGCTCCATGTCCAATCGAGGAGCGGTGACGTCAAAGATTCACTGGCTGACATTACGCTTGCAAAACGCGACCTCGATTATCAGCCGTTTGTGAGATTCGGCGAGGGACTAAAGCGCACGACGGAATGGTTCCTGCGACAACGCCCGGGAGGAAAGTAGGGCTGTCATCCAGAAAATCGGGGACACGATGCGGCATTAGAGAAAACCGGGGACACGATGCGGCATCGTGTCCCCGGTTTTCGCTAACCGTCATTATTTTCCCGCGCCGCCGACTTTTCGCTTGCGGATGTTTTCCAGAAATCTCCCGTAGAAATCGTCGGGCTCGAGTTCGTAAGCTCTCGCTGCCCACATTGTCGCCGTGACAGTGTCGCGCAGCGCGAGCTTCGTTATGGCCATTTCATAGGCTGCGACCGCAGACTCAGGTTTGACGGCGTACGAGACGCTCAGATTGCCAAGAGCGGCGTCGTACTCTCCCTGTTGAGACAGGATTTGGCCGAGCGCGAGGTTCGCGCCGAAATGCGCCGGGGATTTTTCGAGCGCCTTTCTCAGCAGGTCTGCCGCAGCCTCCGGTTTGCCGCTCAGTCGCAGCATCAACGCTTCGCAGTAAAGAGAGTCAACGGAATCAGTCTTCCCGGAGAGCAGAGCTATCGTGTACACGCGCTTCGCCTCGTCATACACCTCTTTCTTGACCCGCGCGACTCCCAAAGAGGAGGCAGCATCGAACAATCGCCGGTCGAGCCTTAACCCCCGCGTATAGAACTCGATTGCTTCGTCGAATCTTCCCGAGCGGTCATATGCGCGAGCAAGCTTGACGGTAGTCTTCGCATCAAAAGAGTTCTCGGACAGCGCCGCCTTGTAACTGTAAACCGCATTCCCAGTCTCCCCGATCATCCCATAAGCGTCCCCCATGCCTTCGAGCGCCAGGGCGGCATAGAAGTTCGATATGTTGAGGCCACCCCTCTTTCCGCCTGTAACTGCGGGAAGTTGTTCGGAACCGGAGTAGGCGAGCTCATATGCCTTGCCGTATTCACCCAATGCCTCGCCAGGCCGACCAGCGTTCAGAAGCACGCTGCCCATTCCGATTCGGATGCGGGGGCTGGCGGGCGCGCGCCTGACCATCTCCGAAAAGAAAGTGAATTCGTCGCGCCATTGGGTATTTCGCAGGACTGTTTGCGCGCAAAAGAACAGGAGCGTGAACATCGGCGCGGCCGCCAGCGCCGCCTTGCGCCGTGCGCTCGCGCCGGCGTTTCCGAATCGGGCAAAGCTCGTGACCAACAGTCCGCAAAGGGCCGCGGGACCGATTACGGGAAAATAGAGGAAATGAGGCGGTGTGAAGAAACTCGGCTCAGGATGAAAGAGGAAAAAATACAGGTACGGCAGCAAGCAGATGAAAAACCAAAGGATAAAGAAAGAAACGCGCGGCGAATTCTTGCGAGACTTGATTGCGGCCATCACAGCAAGGAACAAAAGCAGAGCAGCCACAAGAACCCGGGGCGTCATGACCGAACTCGCAAGCGGCGTGAATGTCTCAAACGCGAGATTATACGGTAAAAGAGCCGCGCGCGCATATGAGACCGAGACCTGGCCGGCCGTCATCAATCGAAGAGCAAGACCGGCCACGCCCCCATGAAACGAGACCGAAGCCGGGACGACCTGCGAACGCCACAAAAAATATGCGACCGCGACGCAGTAAATCGGCGCAAGCGATTTCGCCCGCGATAAAAACCTTCCCCCGGAACTGCCGTCGGGCCTGATAAACTCGTACGCCGTGAGAACGAGGGGAACCGCAATCGCGTTTTCCTTCGTCAACAGCGCCAGAGCGAGCGCTGCGCAGGAAAGGAAGAGGAACAAGAAGCCTTTGCGTGACCCTGACTGACGGGACCCCATGTAACAGATGCAGCATGTGAGAAAAAAAATGGCGCAGAGCGGGTCGGAGCGCCCCGACACGCCTGCGACCGAGTCGGCAAGGGCGGGGTGCGCGGCATGCGCTGCACCCGCATGGAACACGGCGAACCGGACGATGCGGGCCGGCGACGGCCGGTTCCGGTGGCAGGCAGCGAGCATGATTTTGAAACCGATCTGGTGGTGTTCGCCATCGGCACCAATGCGAACC
>CAYVDS010000098.1:7126-18860 GCA_964450145.1 uncultured bacterium | reverse complement strand
GGTCAGGTCTACACATTCACAAACCCAACTCGGCCTTGATCGAATCGACTCTCTTCCTTAATCCAGGCGCGCGGTCCATACTTTCCTTCATTCGTCGGCTCGCCTGCGAAACGCCGGATTCCCTGATGCCAAACCGAATCCCTATTTCCTTGAGGTTCTGTGAGGTATAGCTATGATATAAATAGAGTTTGATCTTCCTTGCCTGCACCGGGTCTTTTCGAAACGCCCTATCGACAACCCGTTCGATCTCCTCCGGTGTGGCGCGCGCCTCGAACTCTCTCACGGCAGGCAAATCTCTATCGTCTGTCCGTCCTTCCAGGTATTTCTCTTTTATCGCTCAAACAAAATCCTCGCTTCCTAATACCAACGACCCTACGACCTCGCTCAACGGATTCAGGCTGCCTTCTATCGCCGCCTCAACAAAATCCTGATACTCCCGCTGGGCCTCTCTTTCCTTACTGCCAAAATACCCCAATATGAAGTTTCGCGCAAGCCACTCGAATGGCTTTTTCTTGCCTATATATTCGCCGTAACTGGACCACTGATAATCTCCCGGGTTCTCCACCACCTTGGCTCTAACGGGATTTAGGTGGATGTAGCGAGAGAGTTCCTTCCCATATTCATCCGCCTCAACAAGAATCCCCTTGTATCTCCCCTGAAAAAGATGCCCCGCCCTGCGTCTCTTTGTGTTGAAATATGTCGTATATGCCCCGTTGATGTGCCGCATGATTTGCGAGAGGTTCCCCGACGGCGTTTCCAGCAACAGGTGGTAGTGGTTATTCATGAGGCAGTAGACGTGTATCACTGCCCCATAACGTTCGGTGGCGGATTGCAGATAGGAAAGAAACTTCTCTCTGTCTCTCGCGCTCTTGAATACGTCTTTCCTCTCGTTTCCCCTGGCGGTGATATGGTAAAAAGCTCCCGGATATTCTATCCTCAGCGGTCGCGCCATCTGTTCCTCCTTTCGTGATACAAACCGTCGCACGAATGTATCATGAAAAGAATGGCTCTGTCAATGTGTAGACCTGACCCCTCTGTTTTTCTGATTACTGGTGGTCACCAAGAAAAGTGCGAATCCCGCGAAGCGCGGGACTAAAGTGAGCTAAAGTGTCTAAAGTGTGAACAAAAGGGGAGAGGGACAAGAACAGACGAAAGGAGCAAGATGAAAGAAGAAAGGGGGCGCGCAAGGCGCAGCGTGCAGCCAACAAAGCCTTTTAGGGGAATGACGTTGAAGGGGTTTGCTGGTGAAACTTGCTTTCTTTCTCAGAATCTGCGCGAATCTGCGAAATCTGCGGATTCCCCGTTTCTTCTTCTCTTCTTCTTCAGTTGGTTGCGGCTACGCCGCGCTGTGAGAACCCGTGGAATCTGCGGATACTAAAAGCTTTTCTCCGTGTGCTCCGTGTCCTCCGTGGTTGTCAGGCTTCTTCTTTTCCTTGGTGACTTCGTGCCTTTGTGGTGAAGGTGTTTGGTTGCGGCTATGCCGTGCTGTGGTTCTCAAATCCCCCTGTTTCCCTCTCTGCAAAGGGGGACGAAGCGCCCTCCGCGGTTCATTTCTTTCTTCTTGCTCGGTCTATCTTCCTTTGAATTCCGGCGCTCTTTTCTGCATGAATGCCTGCACGGCTTCCACTACGTCTTCGCATGGGAGAACGGCGGCGTTCTTCTGCGCGGCGTATTCGAGACCCGGATATATCCCGTTATCGCGGCTGTAAAGGAGCACGTCTTTTGTTCCCTGGACAGCGAGCGGCGAGCGCGAGGCAATTTCGGAAGCGAGTTTTCCGGCCTCTGCGTACAGGGTCTCGCGGTCATCGTACAGGTGGGTGATAAAACCGATTTGCAGCGCTTCGGTGGCCAAGAAGTCTCTTCCGGTTAGCGCGAGTTCGCGGAACCGGCCATGCCCGATGATATGCGGCAGGCGTTGGAGTGTGCCAAGGTCGGCAATCAGCGCCATTCTTATCTCACGGACGGAAAAGATCGCGTCTTTCGAGGCCATCCGGATATCACACGCCGTGAGCAGGTCTACCCCTGCGCCAATGCAATGGCCGTGAACCGCGGCGACAACCGGCTTGCGGCATCTCTCGATGGCGTTCATTCCATCTTGCGCCTGCATGATTTTCTTCTTGTTCGTCTCGCGCGACCCAGCGGTGGGGGAGTTGGAGAAAAAGCTGGCGGCCTCGACGAGGTCGAGTCCGGCGCTGAAGGTCTTGCCCTCGGCTTTTATGACTACGACGCGCACATCGGGGTCTTCGTCAAACTTTGTAAATATCTCGTGCAGGTCCGCAAAAAAGCCGAACCCCATCGAGTTTCGCTTCTCGGGGCGGTTGAATGTCAACCACGTGATGTATCCGCCTTTCTCAATCTTGAAAGCATCGTTGTTGTTCATGCATAGCCTCCATGCTTGTACAGGGAAACGGGCAAATGGGGAAATAGATTTGCGCCATTCTATTACAACCTTCTCACCGGAGGCAAGCTTTTTCGCAAAGGGCGGCAGCAACGTCGCAGCTTTTGACAACCGGTCGTTAAATTGTCCAATTTTTTGGCAGTGTTGCACGTCATTTGCAGCTATGGTCCGCATGGCTCAGAACTTCCTAAATCTGTAACTCCTTTCGAGCAAGAAACTTAACACATACCCGCCAGAAACTCTTGCGTTTGGCACGGGGGTTGCCTATACTTTGCGTATGTGTGGCAACTCCAGAGGAGAATCATATGAGGAAAGCAAGGATGAAATGCAGGAATGAGTCCCGTAGAGGCGTCAGGTCGGAAGTTCTTGTGCGCGAGATGATGAGAGCGCTTCACATGAGCCGGAGCGTGGCGCTTGCTTCGGCGCGCAGAATGCTGCTCATCGAGCTTATGATCGCGGCCGAAATCTGAATCGAGAAGCTTGTCATCCACAGATTGCGCAGATTAGCGCAGACAAGAAACGTCCAACCAAGTCACCAAGACATAAAGAAAGATTTTGATTGGACCACACCGATCAATGCCTCGCCACTTTATCCTGTACCACGTTCGAAATCTTGAATTCTTGTTGCGATTTCCTTTTCTTCTTTTCTGCACATCCGCGTGCATCTGCATTGCTCTTTGCCAAATTCTTGAATTGCCGTCGCGATTTTCGAGACCATATATGCATAACTCTTTGTTCTAAAATGGATTCCCGCCTTCGCGGGAACGACAAAAGGAAGCTGTCCATTCGTGTAATTCGTGTTCCCAATACTTTTCTTTTTCTTCTGCTTTTTTTCCCCAGATTCGTGAAATCCGCTTTTTCCTTTCCCCGTGAGTCCCCGTGCTCCCCGTGGTTTCAAAATCCTTTCCTTCTTCTTTTTCCCAAGAATCCGCGTTCATCTGCGTGTATCTGCGGTTACAAACTCTTCTTTAGTTCACTTCTTCAGGCCCTTTTCCAAATTAATGAGGCGCTCGGCTGCGTAGCGAGCGTATTTGGTTTCCGGATAATCTTTTACTATCATTTGGAGACATTTGCGAGCGCGTTCGATGTCGCCGAGGCGTTTCGCATAGATTTCCGACAGCATAGTCAGGGCGGAGCAACGGCTCCCCATAGACAATCTTCTCTTTTGCGCCACCATCGTTTCATAAGCCGCCGCGGCTTTGAGGTATTCGCCGCTCTGCAGGCACAACTCGGCCAACCGAAGGCGTGCAACGGTATCCTTAGGGTCGTTGGCCAGAACTTTCTCGTATTCCACAATCGCCCCTTTCAAATCGCCCTGAGCGAGCTTGCCTTCTGCCGCCGAGTAAGCCTTGACAAGTCTCATTCCGCCGGATGAGTGAGGCGTAATCGCCTGCGACAACAGATCGAACACAAGAGGCCCCTGGGGCATGAGGAGAAAGACGAGAATTGCGGCGTTGAGGAACGGATTCATAGACACCTTTGGTAGCCATTGGAAGACGAACGTAAGGAATACAGCCGCGTATATTCCCACCACGACCCAGCCGATAGTTGTGCGACCCGTGATAAAACCGGAGTGGGTGAGATACAGCGAGATCGCGGAGATTGCAAGGAGCGCCAATATGAAAAGGATCGTTATTAAGGCCGTCATCGGTAAAGCAGCGTCCCTCGTCTATTCCAAGTAGTGAACGACTACATTTCCGCCGGGCTCGCGGTACTGCCAGTCAAGCGGATTTCCGACGGCCTCAAGCTCGACGACCAGCGAGAACTGGGTGCCGTCGGCACGCATGGATCGCTTCAAGAACCCGACCGTGCTGGCAAATCGCAGGTCATTAAAAAGCAGTCGCCTCTTTCCGTCTCTGTTTTCCGACGTCATCACCGGATACTTTGCGAACCACAGATAAGTCTTCAGCATACTGATCCTCTGTTCTAACGGCTTGACCAGTTCCGGCGGCGGTTTTGAATAGGTCTCGAAAGACAATTCTCTCTGTGGATCGAACAGGGTCAGGCCCACCAAGTGGTAACGCGCTCCGTCTTCCGCGAGCAGTTTCCAGACAAACGGGCTGAACGGCTCGGTCGATAGCTCGATTCTCTGATATGGAACGACCGGTTCATCCATGCGCAGACGACGGTCATAGTGGCTGGTCAACGCTTCTTTCACGAAGAGACATAGCATGGGGTACAGCAATACCCATGCGAGACCGGCCATGGCAAGCTTGTTCGCATGTTTTTTCCATAGGCGTGTCGAGGAAAGGAAGAAAATCATAGTGAGTGTGAAAAGGGGATCGACTATGAAAACCGAGCTTATCGCGTATCTTCTGGTAGTCAGCGGCGAGAGAACCTGCGTGCCATAGGAGGTTACAAGATCGAGGAAGATATGGATGAGAATCAGGCTGTAAGCAACCAGAAAGCCCGTCACAAACGAAACCTTTTTACTGAAAAGCCTGAAGACTCCCGCGAAGGCCAGAGCCAACGCCAGTCCGCCAAAGACTGAATGCGTGATGCCTCTATGATAGAGCAGATACTGTTCCGGGCCAAGAAAACCGGCGAGATTGTCGATGTCGGGCAACCATGCCGCCGCTACGCAGAACCAGAAGACCGGCTTGCTGTCGAGCCTCGACTTCGCCAGCCGCCCGCCTAATGCTCCGGTGGTGAGATGTGTGACAGGGTCCATTTGTCCGCGGATTCTGTTGTCAATAAATCAAACGCGGGAAGGCCAAATCCCCCTCATCCCCCTTTAGCAAAGGGGGATGAGGGGGATTTCCATGCGTGTTTATCTGCACTACTCACCTTCGAAATCCTGAATTCCTGTCACGATTCCCTCTTCTTCTTGTTCCTAATATCTGTACTACTCACGTTCAGAATCGTGAAATCTTGTCGTGATTTCCTCTTCTGCTTTTTCCCAAGAATCTGTGTCCATCCGTGTGCATCTGTGGCTAACATGCCTCTTTTTCTTCTTCTCCCCAATCCGTGCAATCCGTGGTTCCAATGCTTCTTCTTTTTGTTCGGTTGTCGCCACCGCCGCGCTGCATTGCGTCTGCGGTTAGTATACTTCTTTTTTCCTCACGTGTCAGTCGATCTTGATCTCGATGCCGCGGCTGGCGGCTCGCACTGCGTTCCACTCGATCAGGTTTCCCGGCGGCTGGTCCTGCTCGGACTCGGGTTTCCGCACGAGCTTGATGGATTCGGTCGGACACGTCGGCGTGCATGCTCCGCAGCCGATACAGCGCTCGGCAATCACCTTGTAGCTGCCGTTGTCCTCGACGATCGCATCCATCGGGCAGCGTTCGTCTTTGCAGACGCCGCATGCGGCGCAGGTGTCCTGATCTATCTCGGCCACGAAATAGCTCTTGGCCAGGATATAAGGCGATTTGTATTCCTTCACCCCGCGGAGGATGCCGCAACAGCAGGGACAGCAGTTGCAAACGAATACTTGTCCCTCTTCGACGTTATACGTACAGTGGACGAGGCCCTCTTCCTCCGCCTTTTCCATAACTTTCAGCGCCTCTTGCTTCGAGATCACTTTGCCCTTCGGGTATTTTTCGAAGGCGTTTTCCTCGTTGGAGAATGCCAGGCAGATTTGTAGCGTGTGTTTGCAGGGATGTCCCTCGAGCGCGCGCTCTTTCTTGCAGATGCAATCCATCACATCGAACGATTTCGCCTCCTCGATCATCCGGCGTATATCCTCGTGCCGGTGGACGTGGAGGTCCTGGTTTATTTGCGTGCTGATGGGAACGACGCGGGCCACGGCGGGCTCGAATGCGCCGACGGTCCTTACGAGATTCGGGGCATATTCCTCGAAGAGAACCGTCAACTCTTTATCCAGACGGTTTAGATTGAACTCATAGATTCCGATGACGAACGGAAACAGCATGTACATCTGCTGGCCGAACATCTTGAATGAGCCGATCTGCCCTTTCTTGGTCATATTGTCCAGGATTTTCTGCATCTCCGGAATTGGTTTGCCCAGCCGCTCGGCGACGGCCTCGACCGTCTCCGGGATGGGCCGCATCTTGAGAGTCATTTCGGCTTCCTCGGGTGTGAAAATATGCTGGAGAATCTTAAGCTCCACACCGCTTTCGGTGGCAGGATAGCCATTGGGCAGTTCGTCAAGTCTCTTCGCCAAGCGCTTATACACGTCGGTCATGACACATCCTCCTCATGGTGATAACACGTCAGACTCTTCAGTTTCCCAACCCCAGCATGCCGGACTTTTCCCAGCACTAATGGGCGTAATTAAATTATCAGCAGCAGACATGATTAGTCAAGCTAAAAATCACATCATTGCTGTCCAAAACGAAAGAATCTGAATGTAGAGGTCACAACGCGGCGTAGCCGTAATCGCACAATTACGGGTCAAACCGGCGCAGATTCATGATGAGAACGAAAACCGAATGATTTTTTATAAACATAAAAAGTAACCATGAAATAGAGTAGCAGCAGAAGTTGCTTTTTGAAAAGGGCAGAAGGCCATGTACACACAAGGAAGGATTGCAGCAATAGGAACATCGATCCGAAAATGACCTCGCCGCTTATTAATGTCCACAGCAAGAAAAAATACGTAGGCAGCGCTTCGTAATGACCCACCGCATAGAACTTTCCCAAGATAACGTAAGTAAAACTGCAAAGAGTTAGCAAAGCAAGGTATTCTTCAGGTTTTGTAGTAGTAATGTTTCGCCTTGAGAGAATAAAGCTACCCAGGCTACACGTCAGTAGAATTAACTTATTAATATGAAACTGGAATATTTTCTCTATAACGCGGTCTTCATCTCCTGCCAGGAACCTTATGATCGCGTACATATAACCTATCGTAGTATCTGCCTGCACTTTCACAAGGTCAGAATTCTTCATCATGGCAAAATAAGTGTCGTGAATGCCCGACACCAGCAGGAAGGGAAGAAATACGATTAGTACAACGGCCACCAGCGAAGAACTCCACAATGCCAGGCTTCGATAGTTCCCTTCTTCGAAGAGGATGAAAAATGTGGGTATGACTGCCAAGATTGCGGTTTGCTTTGTACAGAGCGCCAAACCGAAACATATCCCGCTAAGGACCTTTCTATGAGGCAAGAAAAGAATGCCCAAGAGCAACAAGAAGGCAACGACCCCTTCAAATTTGCCTAACTTGACTACAGCATAAAAAAGCATTCCCGAAAAGAGGAAGATACCCAGCAACAATACCTCTTGCAGGGCTATCTTTCTATTTATGTGTTTTTCCATGATGCTCTGCATTATCAAAACGGTGAAACCAGTTAGAAAGACAAACGGCAAAACAGAAATTTCGAACAATTGGCCTTCTTGCCAAAGTCTGCCAGATAGGGATACCAGAGGCAGAATAATTAAACCAGCCAAAGGTGGATACACGTAACCTCTGCCCTCGCCGCTAAAGATACCTGCGCGGGATGGTTCTTTGTAAATGGATAGATTTCCACGAAGGACGGATTTTGCAAGATCAATAGCCGTCAGCCTGTCAATTCTGCAGACCTCCCCTTGGCCTTCATCGAGGTCGATTGAATTGCCGAAACCCATGATTATGTACGAACTGCCGAAACCCACAAAAGCGATGGCAAAGCACCAGACAATGAATCTTTCTTTTGTCATCATGGGCAGACCCCCAATAGATATCGCGGGACCTTTACACCCTACGTGAAATGAATCCGGGACGGAATTTTGGCGATTCCGTGACGATGCTTCCCCTCGTGGGTTATCGTTTTTTGGACAAAAGGCGGCAAATGAATTTGAGCATTGATGCAACATATATCATAGCGAATAATGTATTGTCAAGTATCAAATTTCCTTGCGAGGCGTTATTACAGAGCGCCCCTGATCATCTCACGGTTTATGCAAAGACAATAAGACGTTCCATCATCAATAGGTCTCACGCTCGGCGAAGGCTCCAGATACGGCGCTTCGAATAATGGTCGTATTAAGGAGAAGGTATGCGACATAGTGTTCGGGCTGGGCTTGATTTATATCTCAAAACCAGTTAATGTGGAATTCCGTGAATCGGATGTCTCCAGCATTCTGCGATTGGAGAATTGGGAGGTCGCATGGAATGGAATAAAGAGTATGACATAAACAAGCAGTTGTGGGGCGAGGGGCCTAGTGAACTCGGCATTGCCGCGGTCAAATATTTGCAGAAACACCAACTGGGCGCAGGCGACTCAGAGATATTGGATATCGGCTGCGGGTATGGTCGGGACTCATTCTATCTGCTCGATAACATACGGTGCAAAATCGTAGGGATAGACGCTTCTGAAAAGGCCATAGAAATCGCGAAACGCGCGTCCAGCGGCAAACATACCGGAAATGTGCAGTTTCACTGCATGGATTTCCACGATTTGGGACCAGACCAGTTCAATATAGTGTTCATGTCGAACCTCTACCAGTTATTGAAACGACGCGAGCGGGAAGAACTTCGAGACACTGTAATGAGAGTCCTTAGACCGAACGGCCTTTTATTCCTGAGTACACTCTCGGTGTCTGACCCCGAACACGCGGGGAAGGGTATTCCGGTTGCCGACGAGCCAAACTCATTGATTGTGGACGAAAAATTCCTCCATTTCTGCACACGAGACGAGTTAATGTCGGATTTCTCTTTCCTGAAAATTAAGGAACTGTACGAGCATGAATATTACGAGCCGCGCGCCACGGGCGAGACTCATCACCATATCTCGTGGATACTGATGAAAGAATAAGGGAAGAGGGGAAACGGGGAAAAGGCGAAAAGGGAGAATAGAGGACAAAGACGAAAGGAAGAAGACATAGGCGAAAGGGGACCGCGCAAGCACGGGGTTATGAGTGACCAGTGGCGGGCTAAAGCGAAAGGGAATTTAAATGGACCTAGTTCTTACTAACGCAAATGTTATCACGATGGATTCGGACAATCGGAGAGCCTCCGCTGTCGCAGTCAAATGGGGAAAAATCTTTCGGGTAGGCTCCAAAGCTGAAATTACTCCGCTTGCGGACTCAGGCACGCGAAGAATTGACCTCAGTGGCAAAACGGTTCTGCCCGGGTTCATTGACACTCACAATCATCTGTCGTTTTACGGATATCTCGTCAGCTCGGTGGACTGCCGGGTCTCTTCAGGCGTGGAGCGTATCGGCGACATCATTGACCGTCTTCGAGCCGAAGCTGACAGGACGCCCGCCGGGCAGTGGGTCAAGGGCTGGGGGTATGCCCACTATCATCTCAAGGAGAACCGCCCGCTCACGCGGACCGATTTGGACCGTGCGAGCGACAAGCATCCGATTGTCGTGATTCAGGTATCGGGCCACGCAGGCGTCGCTAATACGGGCGCTCTTGAGCTTTTCGGATATACGAAAGATGCGCCCGATCCGCCCGGCGGAGCCATTCGGCGCGACTCGCGAACCGGCGAGCCGAACGGGATTCTTGAGGAGTCGGCCCTCATCAGTCAGGTTAACGCATTGTTCATGCAGGAGTTCCTCGCCTGGCCACATGAGCGGCGAATCAACATGATTGAAACGGCTGTGCTGCATTATAACTGCGCGGGAATCACGGGACTGCATGAGGCATACGTAATGCCGCAGTCGTTGCAGCTTTATCAGGAAATGGAAAGACTGGGACGGTTGAACCTGCGCATTTACACCATGAATATTGACTTCGCGGCGCAGACACTACTGGATGCAGGCATCACATGCGGCTACGGCACGCCGATGGTGAAGGTTGGCCCGATTAAGATGTTCATGGACGGCGGCATGAGCAACCGGACCGCGGCGGTATCGAAACCATACGAGGGCAGCGCCGAGACAGGCATTTATTTGAGCACGCGCGAGGACATGTTCTCGAAGGTCGAGAAGTTCCATAACGCGGGATATCAGATAGCGGTTCATGCGCAGGGCGACGCCGCCATCGGCGCCCTGTTGGACGCTTATGAAAACGTCCTCGGCCGCCGGAGCCAGAACCCCCTTCGCCACCGAATCGAACACTGCGGCAATATCACGGAGGAACAGATAGAGCGGGCAGCAGAAATGAATATTCTTGTGTCAAGTCAGCCGATGTTCCTCTCGCATGTGGGGGACGGGTTCCTCGAGGCCTTCGGCCCGCAACGCGGTCACGGGCTTTATCCATATCGCTCTTTGATTAATCACGGAATCCGGCTGGCGGGGGCTTCCGATTCGCCCGTTGCCCCGGCCTCTCCCCTCACAGGAATACGCGACGCCGTTTTGAGGCTTACCGGCTCGGGGAAAGAAATAGGGCCGGAGGAAAGACTTTCCGTGAGAGAGGCTGTGGCGATGTATACTTCGGAGGCGGGATACTTCTCGTTCGACGAAAATAATGCCGGCGCAATCGAACCGGGCAAATATGCGGACCTCGTGGTTCTCGACCGCGACATCACCAAGATTCCGCCTGAGCAGATAACGGATACACAGGTGGTTATGACGGTGGTCGGTGGAAAAGTAGTGTACGAACGTCAGTAATATGAGTCACACGTCGAAGGTCGAAAGGCTAAAGCCGACAAGACGGCGGATTCGGATAAAACGGCAGAGTGTTTTTGACCTTCGCCCTTTTTCATCGCTCCGGCGCGAAATATTGGACGATTGCGACTCCGACAACCACTAGCACCATCCCCGACGCCGTTCTGAACGAAATCGCGTCGCCGAGAAAAATCGCCGAGAGAATACCTATCTGGATAACCATCGAATCCTGCAGGACTGCGATCTCAAAGGCGCCCAGGACTTTCATAGTGTGGTTGTAAAGCGCGAAACCGAAAGCCGTGTTGACGAGAGAGAGATAACCCAGCCACAACAGTTGATGAGCCACGGGCACGTGAAAGCGGTCGTGGGCGAGAGCTATCAAGAGGAGGAGTGAGCTTCCAGCCATCATCGAGACCGTAGTAAGTTTGAGGGAGGGGATTCTCAACTTGCTGACTGCGATATGGGTGAGCACGACTGCAACCGCCCACATTGCAGACGACAGAACGTTCAAAAATATTCCCGCCAACTGCGTGCTTGCCAAAGCGTGGTGGAAGTAAACATACATGCCGGCCACCACAACTCCCAATCCTCCCAACTGCGCTCGAGTCGGCGGCGTCCGCTCGATGATCGACGCAAGGATCGCCACTGCGATCGGCATAAATGTCATGCTGACCAGCCCCGAGTCTGACGCTGACATCAAAGAGAGCGCCGTGATGTGGATGCCTTGGGCCGAGTACATAAAAAGCCCGATTGCCGAAAGTATCAGCCATTGGCGCGCGTTTCCGTTTCGCCGTGCGGACAGACCCGTAACATAGGGTCTGTCCCCATGCCCCGTAGCGCCGGGTCTGTCGCCATGTTGCGTCGATTGTTGAATAGCCTTTCGGCCTCGTGCCTGCACCG
>CAYVDS010000098.1:0-7116 GCA_964450145.1 uncultured bacterium | reverse complement strand
CACCGCAAGCGCAATCAGAAGAACAATAGAGGCCGAGAAATACCGATAGGCCGCGAGCGAGAGGGGAGGCAGACCCTCGTTCATAAGTTGCTTGTGGATTGGGAACGAGGATGCCCACAGCAATGTTACAACAAACATCTGCCCCAAAGCGGTTAGATGACCTGCGCGCCGGGTTCGAGTCCGCGGGTCACCGTGGTTGAAAAAGGTATCAGGCAATCTCCACCTTGATTTCTTTCTGTGGCTTTGATGCTTTCTGCTCGCGCCTTAATTCGGGGACACCATGCCGCATGGTGTCCCCGAATTAAGGAGGAGGTTTCCTTTGCGTTCTATAAGTTCAATGGCGCACTAGTTTTCCACACATCGCGCCTTCAAGCGACAATCCTTTGGATGGCGCTCTTGTGGAAACGCATTATACCACACGAGCTTCGGGAGGCGAGCTAATAATTTGACTTTGTTAGACTTATGTCAAAATTTTCGCCGCTATTGCCAGTTCGTCGAAGTGGTGATAAAATTAGCCTGATTCAGGGGAGAAGAGTCCAACAGATGGGAGCTCGGGAGGGCGCACAGTAGTTGTGAGATACAAGGCGAGCGCCAATCTTATTTCCATGAAAGAAGGTGCAAGGATGGCCGACAGAGAAAAAGAGTATTTTGTCCGCCTCGAGCTCGAGAAATATGAATGCCCCGGCATTTCGCCTGGCGCCTGTCACGTTGAGTTGCGTGTCGATCCTGCGCAGAAGGTGAACGTGGGCGATTTATGCTATTGCCCGAGAATGAACCAGGTGATTCGCGTAAGGAATAAGAACCTGAGGCTGCAGGTTCACAAGGTTACTTCAGTCAACTTTCCCCCGGAGTTGGCGCTGAAGCGCATCCCTGACGTACTAATGATGCAACCTCTTGCCTCGTAAAGAACCTCCGCCAGGAATCCGCGCCAACTTGCCAATTACGGGAGAGTGAGACTGTCCCACAATTGAGTATTGGGCGCAGAGATTTGTAGGTGCGAATTTATTCGCATAATATTTCCGGCCTTTTTGGGCTCCTCGCATGCGAGTAAATTCGCACCTACAGAATTGCGGGACATCTAGGGACGTTTTCCTCTTCGAAGTATCTCAATCATCGCTTTATGAATTCTGCCGTTCGTGGCGACGACTTCCTTCGAGTATATGGTGAATGGCTCGCCTGCAAGGAGGGTCACTTGTCCGCCCGCCTCGCGTACGAAAAGCGTTCCCGCCGCAACGTCCCAAGGGAAGAGTTTTAGTTCCCAGAAACCGTCAAAGCGACCCATAGCAGTGTAACACAAGTCGAGAGCGGCCGAGCCCGCTCGCCTGATTGCCTGTGCGCGAACCAGCATTGCATTCCAATTGTCCGTATTGTTAGCCTCGCTTGTGCGCAGGTCGTAAGGAAAGCCTGTGGCAAGGAGCGACTCGGTAAGTTCGCTTGTTTCCGAAACGGCTATTTTCTTGCCGTTCATCATTGCGCCGCCTTCTCGTTTGCCAGTGAAAAGCTCGTTGCGCATGGGGTCGTAGACGGCCCCGACCTCAACCGTTCCCTCGATCTCGAGTGCAACCGACACGCAGAAAATGGGGAACCCGTGGGCATAGTTTGTGGTGCCGTCAAGCGGGTCAATAATCCATCGAAAGCGTCCGCCTGATTGGGGAATCTCGCTTTCCTCCGCGAGTATCTGATGGCCGGGATATCTCTTTTGAATCTTTTCTTTGATAAGGTTCTCGGATTTGACATCCATTTCCGTCACCAGATTAATCTCGCCCTTATGCTCTATCCATGCGATTCGATCAATTCCCTCTCGAAGCAGGTTTCCCGCTGAGGTTACGGCATCCACAGCAAGTTCAAGGAATTCGTCCACTTTCCCAGGTTCTCCCATATTTTGCAGGGTTGTCGCAATTGGGATATAATTATAGTGACAGAAGTAAGAGCGCTATAGCCTGTTCCATGTCGTGCCGATACAGACTATAGGACAAGGCGCGACAAAAGGTGTGAAAAAGAACATGCAGCCCAAACCCATTGAAGCGAGACATCTTCTGGATATCGACACGCGCAATCGGCTTGTCGAGTACGAAGGTATTCCGCATCTCAGAGGCGTCCGTGAACACCGTGAGCACCCCGCCGAGACTGACTACGATGTAGTTCAGGAGGAGGCTCGTCGTAACCGTGAAGAGGCAGCCAGACGGTCAGCCGACGAACTGAATAAGGCGCGTCGCGAGCGCACCCGGAAGAGCAACGAGCCAGCCGAAGAAACACTCCCGAATGAAGGGAATCAGGCCGATAGCGCAAAGGGCTCGCATCTGGATATTGAGGCCTGATCTAACCTATTTCTTCAAAATGCTTCCCAATTCCTTCAGAAGCGCGTTGATTTCTTCGTCTGTTCCGACGGTGATCCTCAAACAGTCTTCGAGACGCCTCAGCGGAAAATAGCGAACGAGTATCTTCCTTCGTTTCAACTCTTCATAAAGCGGGCAGGCTGTGCCGTCCGGATATCTTGCCAGAACAAAGTTCGATTCAGACGGATAAACGACAAAACCGAGAGCCTCGAGTTCGCGCGACAAACGGCTGCGCGTGCGGACGATTTTTCGGACATTCGCCCTCATGTGCTCGATATCCTCGAGAGCGGCCTCCGCAGCCAGTTGGCTCAGGTGATTCACGTTGTAGGAATCTTTCATCTTCATCAAATCCGCGACATTCCGTTCGCTCGCGAGCGCAAACCCGACGCGGATCGACGCGAGCGAAAAGGACTTTGAGAACGTTCGCAGAATCACCAGGTTCGCGCATTCCTTCAGCAAAGGCAGACATGAGCTTTGGCTGAAGTCAACATATGCCTCATCCGCAATCACGAGTCCGGGAAACGAGCGGCACAGTTTTCCGATCATGTCCACGGGCACGCATTTCCCCGTGGGCGAATTCGGATTGGCCAGAAAGAATAGCTTCCCCTTTGCGCGGAACACCTCCTCCGGCAGGTCGAAGTTCTCATCGAGCTCGACGGCTTTGTATCCCACCGCGTTGAGCTGCGCCAGCGTTTCGTACAAAACGTAGGATGGATACGTGTAGACGACCTTCTCATCAGGATCGACAAATGTCCGGACCAACAGGCTCAAGACTTCGTCGGACCCATTGCCAACGAAAATCCGCTCCTTCCCGACGCCGTATGTTTCAGATATTCTTGAGCGTAGCCGCCGAAAAACAGCGTCCGGATATTTCCGCATGTTTTCGCCAGCCACTCCCTTGATGGCCTCGAACACGCGAGGGGAAGGCGGATACGGATTTTCGTTCGTGTTCAGCTTTATGAAACCGCCTTCGGCAGGTTGTTCGCCGGGCCTGTAGCCTTCGATGGCGGCCAAATGTTTCCGCGCGTAGCTCATTTTTCAAGTCTTACCTTTATCGCATTCGCGTGGGCTGTGAACCCTTCGAGTTCCGCAATAGCAATAATATTTTCTGCGTCTAACCGCAATTTCTTGTTGCTATAACCTACGACATTGGTGACTTTCCTGAAATCTTCCGCAGTCAGTGGAGAAGAAAAGCGGGCGCGCCCGCCTGTGGGCAGAACGTGATTTGGTCCTGCAAGATAGTCTCCCACCGCATTGGGTGTCTGCTTACCAAGGAAAACGACACCTGCATTGCGAATCTTTCTGAGCATATCATGCGGGTCGCGCACGAGCAATTCCAAATGTTCGGGCGCGCGCCGGTTCACGATATCGATAGCCTCTTGCATGTTTCTCGCCACAATAGCAAGCCCGTTTCGGTTGAGTGATTCGCAAATGATCCCGCGCCGTTCCAGCGTCTTACTTTGCGATTCGATTTCTCGCAGAGTTTCACTTACGAGCTCGCGGGACGTGGTCACAAGAATCGAGGCCGCCATCTCGTCGTGTTCCGCCTGCGAGAGCAGGTCGGCGGCTACGAGGCGCGCGCTCGCGGTGGAATCCGCGAGAATCACGATTTCGCTGGGGCCTGCCTCCATATCGATCGCCACTTCGTTTGTGACCAGGCGTTTCGCGAGGGTGACGTAAATGTTGCCAGGCCCAACAATCTTGTCCACTTTCGGAATCGTTTTGGTCCCGTATGCAAGCGCCGCGACTGCCTGCGCCCCGCCGATTCGGAATACCCGCGTCGCTCCCGCGATGCGCGCCGCCGCAAGGAGCGCCGGGTGAATGGTTCCTCCCGGCCCCGAAGGGGGAGACACCATAATAATTTCCCGGCAACCCGCCACTTTAGCCGGAGCGATGTTCATGAGGACCGAGGACGGATAGAAGGCCTTGCCACCCGGACAATACACTCCGACCCGCTCGATTGGGGAAAGCTTTTGTCCAAGGAACGCGCCGTTCGCGCTTCGACTGAGCCAGCTTTTCCGCAGGCGCTTCCTGTGAAATGCGACTATCCTCGTGTGGGCTTTTTGCAGGGCGCGCAGAGAATTCGCGGGAAGGCTTTTGTGAGCGGAGCGAATTGCCGTCGCGGAAATTTCGAAATCAGCCGGCCGGAGCACTACAAGGTCGTACTTCTTCGTGAGACGCGCAACCGCGCGGTCGCCTTCACGGCGGACCGCGTTCACGATCGAGCGGACGGAGTCTTCGATCTTTGACAACTGTCCTTCCGATCGTTTTCCGAACAGCAGTTCATCCAGTCTGGATGAAGAGGTTTTGGTCGTTTCTATTGTTCTCATCGAGACTAATACTCTGTTGAACAAAACTCCCCTAATGCTGCCGCAGGCGGAATCGAGCGCTCAGGAAGCACATTATTCTTTCACGCGCCGAATGTCTGCGCCGAGGTCCGTGAGCCTGCGCTCGATCTGTTCGTAGCCTCTGTCGATGTGGTATATGCGCGAGACTTTGGTCTCGCCGCGGGCAACCAGGCCGGCGAGCACAAGCGCCGCGCTGGCGCGCAGGTCCGACGCCATCACTTCCGCGCCAGAAAGAGAGTTAACCCCGTTGACAATCGCAGTATTATGCTCGATCCGGATGTCGGCGCCCATCCGCTTGAGCTCGGCCACTTGCATGAATCGGTTCTCGAAAACTGTCTCGGTCATCGAACTGACTCCCGGCGTGACCGCCATGAGCGCCATGAATTGCGCTTGCATATCGGTCGGGAAGCCGGGATACGGCATCGTCCGAATATTCAAGGGGCGCATGCGTCCCGATATCGATGCCGTGATTGATTGGCCGTCAACGTCAATCGTTACTCCCGCCTCCGCAAGTTTCGATGTAATCGGCCTCAAATGTTCTTCAACCGCGTCGTCGACTGTCACGCGCCCGCCGGTAATCGCGCCTGCCGCGAGGAAGGTGCCTGCCTCTATTCTGTCGGGAACGACCCTGTGTGTCGCGGCGCCCAGACGTTTGACTCCTTCGATATGGATTCTTGGCGTCCCTTCGCCCTCTATTTTCGCACCGAGCGCCCGAAGGAATTTTGCCAAATCCTGTATTTCGGGTTCGCATGCGGCATTGTCAAGAACGGTCTTGCCATGGGCGAGAACCGCCGCCATGATCAGGTTTTCCGTTGCGCCCACGCTCGGGAAAGACAGGCATATATCAGCGCCCTCGAGCTTCTTGCCCGATACCTCGACGTAGCCGCGCCCGACCTTGAGTCTTGCGCCGAGAGCTTCCAGACCCTTGAGATGAATGTCAATCGGCCGCGACCCGATGGCGCAGCCTCCCGGCAGAGCAACCTTGGCTTTTCCGAGTCTCGCCAGAAGCGGTCCCATCACCAGAACAGATGCGCGCATCGTTCGAACGAGTTCGTAAGGCGCAATATGGTCATGCAGCCCGCCGCTATCGGCCGTGAGCGCTCCACCACCCATATCTTGCACCGACACGCCCAGGTGCTGGAGCACCTTGGCCATCGTGAAGATATCTCGGAGCAACGGGACATTTTCTATGACGCACCGCTCATCTGTCAATAGGGTGGCCGCCATGATGGGGAGCACAGCATTCTTTGCTCCCTTCACCTTCAATGTTCCTTTGAGCGCGCGTCCTCCGCGAATTACAAACGCGTCCATACGAACAATCCTCTATTACTTATTCCGTCGGAAATTGGACAAGAAACGAGATGGGGAAAAGCAGAGTCCTCTTCGAACCGTCGTTTTCGACAAGTTTAGGGGTGCTTCTGTTTTACCGGCGCCGGAGCCTGCTGCTTTGATTGCTCCGGGCTTTTTGCGGGCGCTGCGGGCGCGCTCGTTTTTTCCCCCTGTTTTGTCGTTTCGGCGGTTCCGGCCGTGGTCTCAGTCTGCGGAATCGTTCCGGGCTGCGCCTGCTGCGGCGCTCCTCCCGCCGGCGGCAAGGCAACCGGTTCTTCGTGCAGGACGCTGGACCCCGCGCTGGTCCCACGGTTGCCCCGTGGAGAGACAACCGTCAGCAGCAGTGAGGTTGCCATGAAGGCGCCTGCCAGAACCCATGTCAATCTGCCGATGAACGTGGCGCTGCGCGCCCCAAACACCGTTTGACTCGCGCCGCCCCCAAATGACGCTCCAAGAGAAGCGCCTTTCCCCGCCTGTAGCAGAACGATTAGAATAAGCCCGGTGCAAGCGATAATGTGTATGATAAGCAAAAGAATGCCAACCCAACTCATGCCGCTTTTTCTCCTTGACTATGATTTCTTGTGAGGCGCTACGGCAATGCCCGCGCGCACGATTTTGTCGAAAGAGTCCGCGTCCAGACTTGCGCCGCCCACAAGCGCGCCGTCGATGTCCGGTTCGGCCAGCAACTCTCTGGCATTGTCCGGTTTGACACTGCCGCCATAAAGGATGAGCAGCGACGAGGCGACGGGCGCGCTAAAGATTTCCGCAATAAGACCGCGGATCAGCGCATGGACCTCCTGCGCCTGCTGCGGAGTGGCGTTCTTGCCTGTCCCGATTGCCCAGACCGGCTCATATGCAATCGTCACGTCACTCATACGTTGAGCGGTCAGGTCTGCCAACCCACTACGCACTTGTCCGATGACGACAGCCTCCGTTCTTCCCCCATCTCGCTGGCTCTCAGTTTCGCCGACGCAAACAATGGGCTTGAGGCCTGCCGCCAGAGCCGCGTGGACCTTCCTGTCTACAGTTTCGTCAGTCTCCCCGAAGAGCTGTCGACGTTCGGAGTGGCGGATAATCACATGTGTGCAGCCCGCGTCCTTCAG
>CAYVDS010000097.1:0-18927 GCA_964450145.1 uncultured bacterium | reverse complement strand
GAAAAAGAAACGTTATTAACCACGGATGCACACGGATTAACACGGATTTAGAAGAAGAAAAAGAAGAATATTCCGGGACCACGAATTACACGAACAAACACCTTATTTTTATCATTCCCGCGGAGGGGGAATCCATTTAAGGACAATGTGTTATGCAAATATTTCTCAAAAATCACGACAGAAATTAAAGAAAATGCAATGGAGTAGTACGGATGAACCTAGCGCGGCAAAGCCGCAACCAAAAATAGCAGAAAATCCCCCCTTGCCCCCCTTTTGCAAAGGAAGTAGTCGTTTGCTGTAAAGGTGATCTTCTCAGCTAGAGAGCGAACAATGGAAAAACTGATCGAATCGAAATTAAGAGAAAAGCTTTCGGCCGCAATTGAGAAAGCGATCAAGGATGGCAGCCTCGAGCTGGAATCGGTTCCGGATATTTACCTTGAAGTCCCAAACAATCCGGAGAATGGCGATTTCGCAACGAGCCTTTCGCTAAAACTTGCAAAGACACTGCGGATGCCGCCGATGAAGATCGCGGCCATTATTATCGAGCGCCTCGACGCTGCTGATTCGTCGTTCGACAAGGTCGTTCCTGCGCCGCCCGGATTCATCAACTTCTTCCTCAAGGAGAGGGCGGTTTCGGCTGTGATCAAGCAAGCGTTGTCCGAAGGATCACGCTATGGCAGCTCGCAGCGCGGGAAGGGCAAAAAGGTAAACGTCGAGTTCGTGAGCAGCAACCCGACCGGTCCGCTCACAATCGGGCACGGCAGACAAGCCACTATCGGCGACGTGCTCTCGAACGCGCTCAGTTTCTGCGGTTACGACGTCACCCGTGAGTATTATTACAATGATGCAGGCAAGCAGATGAACATGCTGGCCCAATCGGTCCATGCGCGCTACCAGCAACTTTACGATGCCTCATATTCATTCCCCGATGAGGGCTATCAAGGAGATTATATACGCGGCGTCGCTGAGGACATTCGAGAACAAGAGGGTGACAGATTCGCGGGCAAGAACGACCCTGCGACACTCGATTTCTTCAGGCGTTTTGCGGTGAGGGAAATGATCGCGCTCATCGATCGCGATTTGAAGAACTACGGCGTGCGGTTCGACGTATGGAGCCTCGAATCATCCCTCTATACCGAAAGGAAAGTGGACCGTGCAATCGAGTTACTCCGCCAGCGCGGGTACATGTACGAACAAGAGGGCGCACTGTGGTTCCGGAGCACGGCATTCGGCGACGAGAAAGACCGCGTCGTCATTCGCAGTAACGGAGAAAAGACATATTTTGCGGGCGATATCGCGTACCATATGGACAAACGGGAACGCGGTTTTGACCGCGCGATAGACATCTGGGGCGCCGACCATCACGGCTATGTTCCCCGCATGAAAGCCGTCGCCACGGCGCTTGGTTATCCCGGCGACTTTCTCGAGTGCATCGTGCATCAAATGGTCAGCTTCATGCGAGATGGGCAAGAGATAAAGATGTCAACGCGGCAGGGGCAGTTCGTCACGCTCGATGAGCTCGTGAGAGAAGTCGGCCTCGCCGTCGCTCGGTTCTTTTTCCTGATGCGCAGCGCCGACAGCCACCTGGTGTTTGATCTCAATCTGGCAAAGAAGGAATCCAGCGAAAACCCTGTATACTACATACAGTATGCGCACGCGCGCATCAGCAGCATAGTAAAACATGCGGAGGAGAAGAACATCGACCTGAGCAAGATTGGCGAGGCTGATTTGTCGCTGCTGGTAGAACCCGAGGAAATCGACCTCATGAAATATCTCGCGCGGTTTCCGTCAGTCGTCGAGGCAGCAGCCGAAAAGCGCGAAGTGCACAGGATTCCTAACTTTATCCTCGAAGCCGTAGGGCTCTTTCACGCCTACTACAACAAGCACAGGGTCGTCTCCGATGACGAGCAGCTCACACTTGCCCGGCTTGCGTTGGTTGAAGCGTTAAGACAAGTTGTCAAGAACGCGCTCGGCCTTCTAGGGATCGAAGCGCCAGAGAGAATGTGAGCCACGCCTGGAGGCGTGGAGTTCCGGGTTTCAAGTTTCGAGTTCTGAGTCGTTCCTTCTTCTAGAATCCGCATTGCTCACTGCTGACTGCTTGAACTTGCGTCGTGACTCTTAAGGATATATCTGTATAAGTCGTTATTCTTAAATGGATTCCTGCCTTCGCGGGAATGACGAAAGGAAGCTGTTCATTCATTCGTGTAATTCGTGTTCTAAGGTTTTTCTTCTTTTTGACTGCGGCTCTGTGACCTCTGTGCGCTGTGTGGCTAGATGAATTTTGATTGCGGCTACGCCGCGCTGTGAACTCGCGGCTAAGATGCTCTTGGCGGAACGGGGTTGTGGCAGGCGAAATAGTGATTAGGCGTATGCTCGATGAGGCCGGGAACAACGCCACTGCAAACGGGCAAGGCGTTGAAGCAGCGGGGATGGAAGCTACACCCCGGCGGCGGATTAATAGCGGAGGGCACGTCTCCCGGCAAAATTATCCGCTTGCGCTTGCGCTCGGGATCGGGCACGGGGATCGCCGACATCAGCGCAACGGTATATGGATGCCGGGGACTCCGATAGAGTTCCTCGCTTGTGGCAAGCTCCACGATTTTGCCCAAGTACATCACCGCCACACGGTGGCTGATGTTTTCGACAACCCTTAAATCATGCGCTATGAACAGATACGCCAGACCGTATTCTTTCTGCAAATCTTTGAGAAGGTTGATCACCTGGGCCTGCACCGATACGTCGAGCGCGGAGACAGGCTCGTCGCACACGATGAACCTGGGGCTCAGCGCGAGAGCCCTCGCAATTCCTATTCTCTGCCTTTGGCCTCCGCTGAACTCATGAGGATACCGGTCGAGGTGTTCGTCCGACAGCCCCACCCGTCTCAGGAGCTCCGCCACGCGCTCACGGCGTTGTCGCCCTTCTGCAAGCTTGTGAACAGTCATGGGCTCGCCGACGATGTTCTCAACGGTCATGCGCGGGTTGAGCGAGCCGAACGGGTCCTGAAATATTATCTGCGTCTCTTTGCGCATGACGCGCAACTCGCTGTCGGAGAGAAGTTCGACGGGAAGGCCGTCAAAGATGACGCGGCCGTCGGACGGCCGGATCAATCTCAGTATGCATCTTCCGAGGGTTGTTTTTCCGCAACCGCTCTCCCCTACCAGCCCAAGTGTTTCCGCAGGTCTAATGAACAAACTCACGTCATCGACTGCTTTCACATACGCTTTGATCCTGGAGAACACCCCGCCGTGAACGGGAAAGTATCGCTTGAGATTATCTACCCGCAGGAGAGCGCCGTCGAGCGATTCCAGAAGTCGCTCTGTTTCGTATCGTTTCTTTATCATTTCCACGGTCAGCGTCCGTCTCTTGACCGGAGCCCTTAGCAAACCGTAGAGGATCTGGAATACTATCCACGGCGCGAACACCGCAGCCGAAAGCACAAAGGCAACGAGGGGCCATAGAACCGTGTTCATCTCTCTGCCCTTGCAGTCGTCATAAGTGTAGAAAGCAATGTATCCGGGGATTGAAAACATGCCGCAAATCGCTGACCAGAAGACCGCATCATATTCTCTCTCGATCGCGCGGTAGTGCGCTTGATAGCAAAAGAGACCGCCCAATGCGCCGAAAATGGACCCGATGATAAAGGCGAGGACACACCATTTGAACGCGGGCCGTCGGTTGCGGCGCGCGTCGGTATAAACCCAATAAGCGAGGATCAGCGCAAGGGCGGAGTTGACGCCGACAATCCAAAGAATAAGAAGTGGTTTATTCAATTATACTGTCCTTATTGGAAAAATCCCCCTCAAGAGATTGTCCCATAATTGACGAACCAAGATGGGATTCTGTAGGTGCGAATTTATTCGCATAATGTTTTCCGGCTCTTTCCGCATCGCGTATGCGAATAAATTCGCACCTACGGAATTACGGGACAGCCTCTCAATCCCCGTTTGTCAAAGGGGGAAGAAGAATTCCGCAAATTCGGGGACACCATGCGGCATGGTGTCCCCGAATTTGTTTACACCTTCCAGCAACGGACAAGGTGTCCGGGTTCGATTTCGCGAAGTTCGATTTCCATCTGCTTGCATTTTGCTTCCATCAAGTTGCACCGTGGGTGGAACCGGCACCCGATGGGATAGTTCGCCGGATCGGGCACAAATCCTTCGATAGCCTCGAGGTGGTCGCGCTTGTCGCCAAGTTTCGGGAGCGAGCCGAAGAGCCCGACCGTATACGGGTGCTTCGGATTGGCAAACAGCCTGCGGGTTGTCGTATATTCCATTATCTGTCCGGCATACATCACCGCCACGTCGTCCGTTGTCTCCGCGATTACACCGAGGTCGTGCGTGATGAGCAGGGTCGACATCTTGAATTCGCCACGAAGTTCCGACAAGAGGTCGAGGATTTGGGCCTGAATGGTGACATCGAGGGCAGTAGTAGGTTCGTCTGCGATAAGAAGTTTCGGATGACAGCATAGGGCCATCGCAATCATCACGCGCTGTTTCATGCCGCCGGACAACTGGTGCGGATAGTCGTTGTAGCGCTGTTCCGGCGATGGAATTTTCACCTTACGCAGAAAATCGACGGCCATTGATTTCGCCTCAGCGCGCGATATGCGCCTGTGCAGCCGCAAGGCTTCGGAAATCTGATACCCGACGGTGAACACGGGGTTCAACGAGGTCATCGGCTCTTGAAAGATCATCGCGATGTCGTTCCCGCGAACAGAGCGCATCCCGGATTCCGGCAGCTTGAGCAGGTCGCGGCCTTCAAATACAATTTCACCGCCCATGATCTTCCCCGGAGGAGAAGGAATGAGCCGGAGGATGGAAAGCGCCGTGACGCTCTTGCCGCAGCCGCTCTCGCCGACGAGCCCGAGAGTCCTCCCCTGCCCTATAGAGAAACTCACTCCATCGACGGCGCGCGCGACTTTCGAGTCGGAAAAGAAATATGTCTTCAGCTCGCGAACATCAAGGATGATTTCCAAGAATTATCTCTCCCCTTCAAACGCAAGGCGCGGGTCGAAGGCGTCGCGCAGGCCGTCGCCCAGAAAGTTGAACGCCATGACGGCCACGAAGATGAACAGGCCCGGAATAAGAATCCACGGATGAAACTTTATCTCGGCGATGTTCATGGCTTCGCTCAGCAGGTTCCCCCAGCTTGCGTACGGCTCCTGAATCCCCACGCCGATGAGGCTGAGCGCCGACTCGCCCAGTATATACGCTGGGATGCTGAGCGTGACGGACACAATTACATAGGAGAGCGTGTTCGGCAGTATATATCGCGCTATGATGCGCAGTGAGTTTTCGCCTGAGGCGATGGCCGCCGTCACAAATTCCTTTTCGCGGATGGAGAGCACCATGCCGCGAATCACCCTCGCGAGACCCGCCCATCCGATGAAACTCATGATCAAAACAATCATGAAGTATACCTCGATGGAGGACAGGTCGGGCGGGAAGGCGGCCCGCAGCGCGAGCATGAGGTAGAAACCCGGAATCATCATCACCATTTCGCACAGCCGCATAAGCGCGTTATCTGTCCGGCCGCCGAAGAAGCCGGAAATTCCGCCCACGATCATGCCGACGAAAAACGAGACGATAACGCCCACAAAGCCGATGGAAAGAGAAACGCGGCTGCCATACAGGATGCGAGAAAAAAGGTCTCGACCGCGATAATCTGCTCCAAGCAGGTAGAGCCGGGCGGGCTCGTCAACTCCGAAAAGGCGCGTTCTCATCGGGATGAATCCAAGCAGGCTGTGTTTGCTTCCTCTCATAAGAAATTTGATCGGATAGCGCGTGGAAGGGTCCTGAACGTATATCCGATTGTAATATTCATCAAACGTATAGGAATACTTATACACAAAGGGACGCAAGTGGAATTTGCCGGAAAGGTCGCGAAGCCGTACTCGCATAGGCGGACAATATGACAGTTTCCGCATTTCGTCGTCGAATCTGTAGGGCGCAACGAAATCAGCGAAGATCGTCACTGCGTAAAGGAAACCAAGCACCCACAGGCTGAATATGGCAAGCTTATGCCTGCGGAGCCGGCGAAGCGCAATGCCGGTCTGGCTTACGGAAATCGGTTTGGATTCTTTTTCCGCCTTCGGGTTCATCGATATGACACCTGTGGGTCTGCGAGCGCGAGCAAAACATCGGCAACGAGGTTGCCGATGATGAGTAACAGCCCCCCGATCATCATGCTGCCCATGACCAGGAATATGTCTTGACTCCTGACGGCCTCGAGCATGACTTGTCCGAGTCCGGGATAACCACAAACTATTTCAAGCAACGCCGCGCCGCTAAGCAAGCTTGATAGCTCAAACCCGAAAATTGTGATCATTGGGTTGATCGCATTGCGCAACGCATGCCAGTATATGACCTTGTGTTCCGGCAATCCCTTCGCGCGGGCGGTCACCACATACTGCATTCGCAAAACTTCGAGCATGTTTCCGCGCATTATTCTCTGGAGACTCGCAAGACTTCCTATCACGAGAACCGACGCGGGAACGATCAGATGCAAAGCCACATCAAACATCTTGCCCACACCGGAGAGTTGGTCGTAATTCCACGATTTCAACCCTCCTATCGGGAGCAGGCCCGCCTGCGCTCCAAAGAAATAGAGCATGAGCAGCGCCATGAAGAAGCTCGGGAGGGACATCCCGATAAAGGAGATGGCAGAGAAGATTTTGTCGCCGACCGAGTATTGATGGACCGCGCAATAAATCCCGATCGGGATTGCCACCAGCCACGTGATGAGTATCGTCACAAGTGAGAGCAAAAGAGTATTCAGGAGACGCCCCTTGATAACGCTGACCACTGCTTGCTTCTGAGATATCGAGTAGCCGAGGTCAAATCGCACAACATGCTTGAGGTTGAAGTGCGCGAGGCTCTTGAGGTCAACCCGCACAAGGCTCTTGAGCCAATATGCATATTGGATAAGCGGCGGTTTGTCCATATGGTATTGCGCCTGCAGCCGTTGTATCGTCTCATCGGAAATCTGTGGGTTCAGTCTGAGCGTCGCGAAGTAGTCGCCGGGTGCAAGCTGGATGAACATGAACGCCACAAAGGACATCGCGAGCAGAAGCGGAAAGAGGACCAGCAACCGGCGAATCACATAGGCGCTCATTTCACCGACTCCCTGCACTACTCAGTTTCAAAATCGCAGATTCTCGTCTTGATTCAACAGTGCGATCATTGCGAGGGAGCGGAACGACGGAAGCAATCTCAGTGATTGCCGTAAGGTTTTGCAGAGATTGTTTGGTCACTTCGTTCCTCGCAATGATGATCTTTATGGTTGTGACTATGTCGCGCTATGGATGTTTTCTTTCAAAACATATATTTCATCCACGTTGTGAAAAGCGCCGCCGAATGGCGTCGGATAGAGGTTTCCGAACTTATTGCGAACGGCAAAAATAGATTCAGGGAGCACGGTGTAGATGATCGGAAGCTGTTCCGAAACGATGAACTGCCATTCGTCGTACAGTTCCTTCCTTTTATCGGGGTCAAGTTCCTGAACACCTAAATCGAATATCCGGTCGACGCGCGTTTCCCATGCGGTCGCAGGCTTTTTCTGGCGCGGGTACCACTCGTGGAGCTGGCCCGATGAGTGCCAAACGTTCTTGCCGAAGTGCGGTTCCACCCCGCCCGTGAGACCGAGGAGGATGCAATCCCAGTCGAATGTGGCCAGAAGTTTGTCTACCAGATTATTGAACTCGAGAGATGTAAAATGGACGTGCATGCCTACTGTCTCCAGGTCTTTGCGGATGATATCGGCAATCTTGACGCGCACGTTGTTCTCCGCGTTGGTGAACAGATTGAATTCGACCGTGTTGCCGTCAGGGTCTTCGATGTATCCATCTCCATCGTGGTCTATAAAACCCGCATCGGCAAGGATACGCTTCGATTTTTCAGGATCATACTCATGCTTCACGACATCCGCGGTGTAGAAAAAACCCGAGCTTGGGCTCATCGAAGAGTCCTGCAAATAAGCGAGGCCGTTCATTACAAGGTCTATCATCGACTGTCTGTCGAGCGCGAATGCGACGGCTCTGCGAAACTCAAGATTGGTGAACCACTTGAGCCTTTTCGGGTTCACGTACCATTGGCCGGTCTCCGGATTCTTCTCGGGATTCTGGTTAAACACGATAAAGCTCGTGCCGAAGTCGGGGCCTGTCCGATATACGGTGAAGTTCTTTCCCCTTTCCAGTGGTTTGAGAATCGGGAAATCCGACCCGCGAAGTCCGTAGTAGTCGCTTTCGCCTTCCTGGAATTTCAACAGAGATACGTCGATGTTGGGGACTATGAGTATCGTAATTCCATCAAGATACGGCAGCCGGTTGCCTTCAGCATCGGTTCGCCAGTAGTGCGGATTCCGCTCAAGCACGACTCGCTGGCTAGGTTCGTACCTCTCGAGCATGAACGGACCGGTTCCCACGATTTCCGCAAGTGGAGTGTCGACGCCCCACGTGGAGTTGAACGTGCCGGCCTCCACGGACTTCAACAGTTTATGTTTCGGAAGTATCTCTTGAGTAAGTCCGCGAAGGAATGGCGCGAATTTGACAGGTGTCGTGAAGGTGACCGTTGAATTATCAATTTTCCTGACATCGAATTCCTTGCCTTCGATCGTGAAGACATCGCGACTACTGCTTTGAACATCCTTGTTGTACACCAACTGCTTGTACGTGAATACCACATCGTCAGCAGTGAATGGCGCGCCGTCGTTCCATTTCACACCTGCTCTGAGATGGAGAGTCCATGTGAGCCCGTCCGCTGAAACATCCCATCTTTCAGCCAGGCCCGGCTCCACTTCGTTGGTAATTCCGGAAATTCGGGTCAGCCCTTCAAATATGTATTGGGTGATTGCTGTGGTGGAGGTTTCCTGAGCAACGATTGGGTTGAACCCTTTCGGGTTTGCAATACTGGGAAGAATCAAACGGCCGCCATACACGCCGGTCTGCGGTTTGTAGTCCGATAGGCTTACGGCAGGTGGCTGGGCTGGCCTTGGCGGGATTTCGGTGGCAAATCGGTCTTTGCCGCAGGCTGAGAAGCATAGCCCAGCAACACATAAGAAGAGAAGCAGTGAGAGTGCCAGCGTTCCCTTATGAACGTTCAATCAGATGAGTTCCTCCTGATGAGAAATCAGTAAGCGGTCGCTTAATTCGGGGACACCTTGCAGCAAGGTGTCCCCGAATTAAAGCCTTCCCTTATGACTCCTTACAGCGTTTTATCCAAATAAAACCACAGGGCAATGCAGTAGATACCCACAAGAATTATCTGGATAAACTCAAGCTTACCAAAGTTTTCCATATAAAGTCCTAATGTACCACCTTAAGTCGCTTTTCAGGCTTTCCCTTTCGCCTTGCTCCTTTCGCCTTTCCCGTTTCTGAAGCTTTCGCGACGCGTTTTGCTCTCTTGACTGCCGCCCGCGCCGGGCGTTTCTTCGCTTTCGTCTTCTTCTTTTCGGCTGTTTCCTTGACTGCGGCTTGAGCTGCGGCGAGACGTGCGATCGGCACGCGGTAAGGCGAACAACTCACGTAATTAAGCCCAGTCTTGTGGCAGAACTCCACTGCGCTCGGCTCGCCGCCGTGTTCACCGCAGATGCCGAGCTTGAGGTCTTTGCGTACGCTTCTGCCCCTGACTGCCGCAATTTTCATCAATTCACCAACGCCGGTCTGGTCGAGTATTTCAAACGGGTCCTTATCGAAGATGGCTTTCTTTACATAGTCTTTCACGAAGAGGACGCTGTCGTCGCGGCTGAAGCCATATGTCATTTGCGTGAGGTCGTTTGTGCCGAAAGAGAAGAACTCTGCCTCTTCGGCTATTTTGTCGGCTGTGATTGCGCCGCGAGGCACTTCGATCATAGTTCCGACGGTGAATTCGACTTTCTTTCCTTGCTCCTGCATCACTTGCTGCGCCACCTCGAGAGTGTGTTGTTTAAGGAACCGCAATTCCGCCACATCGCCGACGAGCGGCAGCATTATTTCGGGCAATACTCTAACCTTTTGCTTTGCAAGTTCGCAGGCGGCCTCGATAATTGCCCGAACCTGCATTCTATATATTTCCGGATAAGTTATTCCGAGGCGGCAGCCGCGATGGCCGAGCATCGGGTTGAACTCCTTCAGACTTTCCACCTTTTCTCGAAGATTCTCGACCGAAACGCCCATTTCTTTTGCAAGCGCTTCGATTTGCTCAGGCTCGTGAGGCAAGAACTCGTGCAACGGGGGGTCGAGAAGTCGAATCGTAACCGGCAGACCAGCCATTTCCTTGAAAATGCCGATAAAATCTCCCTTTTGGATTGGGAGCAGCTTGGCAAGCGCACGTTCGCGACTCTCGGTATTATCAGCGAGTATCATCTCGCGCATGGCCATGATCCGATCGGCTTCAAAGAACATGTGTTCAGTCCTGCACAGCCCGATCCCTTCGGCGCCGAAGTTTCGCGCGACTTTGGCGTCGTTCGGGGTATCAGCGTTCGTCCGCACATTCAGCCGTCGTGTTTCATCAGCCCATTTCATCAGAGTGCCGAAATATCCTCCAAGGCTTGGAACGACGGTTTTGACCTCTCCAAGCATCACCTCGCCCGTAGACCCGTCGAGCGAAATGAAATCACCCTCGTTCACGACGAGCGAGTTAACGGCGAATCTCCGGCTATCATAGTCAACGCTGATATCGCCGCATCCGGCGACGCAGCATTTCCCCATGCCTCTCGCCACCACTGCGGCGTGAGAAGTCATGCCACCGCGCTGAGTCAGAATTCCTTGCGCAGCGGCCATTCCGCCGATATCTTCCGGCGACGTCTCAACCCTGACAAGAATAACCTTCTCCCCGTGGGTCGCGAGTTGCTCGGCTCTATCGGCGCTGAAGACGACCTTGCCCGTGGCTGCGCCCGGTGAGGCGGGCAATCCCTTGCCGATAACTCGCTTTTCCGCGGACGGGTCGAATGTCGGATGCAGGAGTTGGTCGAGCTGAGCGGGCGGGACACGCAGGAGCGCCTCTTCCTTTGTGATAAGGCCTTCCTTTTTCATCTCGACTGCGATACGGATGGCTGAAGCTGCGGTCCTTTTGCCACGTCGAGTCTGCAACATCCACAGTTTGCCTCTTTCGATGGTGAACTCTATGTCCTGCATGTCTCGATAGTGTTTTTCGAGCCTTTTATAAATCTGCGTAAGCTGTTTATACACTTTCGGCATCAGTTCTTCGAGGGAGATCATGTTCGGGTCGGTCTTGCCCGCGATGCTGATAGATTGAGGGGTGCGGATGCCTGCGACAACGTCTTCACCCTGTGCGTTCGGCAAGTATTCGCCGTAGAAACGCTTCTGGCCGGTAGCAGGATCACGAGTGAACGCTACGCCTGTCGCGCAGTCGTCGCCCATATTGCCGAAAACCATTGTCTGAACATTCACGGCTGTGCCCCAATGTTCCGGGATATCATTGAGCGCACGGTATTTCCTTGCGCGCTCGTTGTTCCACGACTCGAAGACGGCCCCCAAAGCGCCCCATAGTTGTTTCGTCGGGTCTTCGGGGAAATCCTGTCCCGTGTATTCCTTAACAGCCTGCTTGAACTTCACGCTGAGTTCTTTCCAATCTTCGGCGCTCAGTTCTGTGTCGAGTTTGACGCCTTTCTGCGTTTTCTTTTCTTCGAGGAGGCGCTCGAACACAGTGTCCTCGATACCCATTACGACGTCGCCATACATTTGGATAAATCGTCTGTAACAGTCGTACACAAACCGCGGGTTGTTTGTCATGCCAATAAGGCCTTGGAGTGTTTGCTCATTCAATCCGATGTTCAATACGGTATCCATCATTCCCGGCATTGACACGCGGGCGCCGGACCGGACTGATACGAGCAGCGGATTGTCGGAGTCGCCATACTTGCGGCCCATGACTTTTTCGACTCTGGCGAGACTCTTTGTGACTTCTTCCTCGAGGCCCTTTGGGTATCTGCGATTGTTTTTATAATATTCCGTGCATACTTCGGTTGTGATCGTGAAACCGGCGGGGACAGGGACATCTAAATTTGTCATTTCAGCAAGGTCTGCGCCTTTGCCGCCCAGCAAATTCCGCATGGCGCTGCTTCCTTCGGCTTTTCCATTTCCGAAAAAATACACTCTTTTCTTCGCCACGGCTATACCTCCAACCAGTTGATGGACAGTCCCTTAGTGTGCGTTATAAAGAAGGCGGCATATTTATAACATAAGACCGTAGCTTATTGCAACCCCTCCTTAAGGAAGGCGAAAGGGGAAAGGAACAAGGGGAAAGGGAAACTGCAAAAAAGAAGAAGAAACATCCCTGGTTTCCATGCCTTACCTTTCTTTCACAATTAACCACGCCCCGCCGCGGTTAGGCGCTCCTAAAGAAGTGGAAAGACGAAAGGAGCGAGACGAAAGGGAGATTCTTCGCTTCGCTCAGAATGACGACTCGTCCAAAGTCCCCGTTTCTTATACATTTAATCTCGCCCATGACGCGATCGGGTGCTCAGAATGGCAAAAGGCCATTACGCTTTGGCCGACAGGCCGGGGACACAACTTCACAACTCGAGACCGCGCGCATTTGGGGCGGTTCCCTTTCGTCTTGTTCCTTTCGCCTTGCACCTTTCTTAATACAGCCGATAGACGATGATTTCGCCGTTCATGTAGGGAATGGTACGGGTAATCTCGACGGGCGCCAGCATTTCAATCAGTTTCCGCGTAATCACCTCATCTTGGTGGCTCATATGCCATGTGTGCAAGAAAATGTATTTTGTGTTGTTTTCGACAAGCTTTCGGCGCGTGGCGAGCATCTCGACTGCTCGCTCGGGGTTCGCGACCAGATCAAGATAGTATTGCGAAAATTGTCTGAGCGAAACGGCCCGCAGAAAGCTATCGCTGTTAATGAAGTCCATGCTTTGGGCAGAGTGGCGGGGCACTTGTCCCCCCAAAATGGGTTTTTGGTGAACGATCTGGTAGTACATGCTTATCGGCCGCATGTCTTCCTCATCCGGGATATCGAGGATTGCGTAGTTTACCGTTTCGCGCTGTATTTCACGGTAAATACTCGGCCAGGGCAAAAACCCGGTCTTGAAAGGGCCTGCGAAGTTCTCGAGAAGAACGAGAAATCCGACTGAAGCCGCAATAATTATTCGGTTCAAACGCACCCGGTCGCACACGGCTTTGACACCGTAAGCCGAGAGAACCGAAAGGGCAAGCATGACGAGTACTATCATTCGCTCGGGGCCCCGGGCTACTTGAAAAAACGGGATCGATTTCCAGAGGAAGAGATACGGGAGCGGGATATTGTCGTATACGTTCCCACGGACATGTACGTAAGGCCCCATGGAGAGCAGGACAAACAAACACAACAGGAATGTCCAAAGCCACTTCTGCCGCCCCGGCGCTCCTGCGATTCCAACCATAGCGAGCGCGAGGGCCGTATAACCCAGGAAACTCTTGAGGCCGATTATGCGCCAATCGATCCCTTTGGAGTACAAGACGCTGAAATTGATGAGCGAATCGTAGAACCTTTGCTGGAAACTGGGGATGACAAAGCTAAGGAGATCGTTCGAAAAAGCGACTGGCATGTCGAGGTTCATCTTGGCCGGTTGGAGGGTACCCTCACGCGTAAATGACCAGATCGCAATGAGCAACGGCGAAACAAGTACAATGAAACTCGCTGATGCGGCTAAGCTGCTTTTCACCAGCGCTTTGAGATAGTCGCTGTCGAACTTTTTCCCGCCACAGAAGGCCAGTGTGAGCATGACAACGAGAGCAGATGAGAACAGGGAATATTCAAGAGAGGAGTATAAGAGGAGAGAAAACGCGACTCCCGCCCACATGCCCCTCCGCACCGTGGGCTCTTTCAATAACAAAACGAGGGCAAAAGCGAACAAGGCGACAAATTCGAAGCAGAACAGATTCAGCGCAGAGAGATTCCATATGCGATTAGCGCAGAATGAAAACACCAGTCCCGCCACAAAGGCTGCGCTTAGGCTGCCCACTACCTCCGCTGCCAGCAAATACGCCGCATAGGCGGCGAGGATGAAAGAACCGAGAACAATTACGCTATATGCGGTTATGACTCCATTTTCGGGAGATTGCAGGCATTGAAACGGGAGCGACAGCGTCGCGTACACGCCGGTGAACGGCAAAAAGACGAGCGACGTGCCATGCGGGTAATACAGGAGATTGGTGAAGAAAGGCTGCGAGTGAAGGTCAAAGATCGCGTGCTTTAGCCACCAGAAGTTCCACAAGAAAATGAAAGAGTCTCGATGAAGGTGGCGTTCCGGGTCGGTTACGTCAATCGGCAGTTGATTCAGTCGAAAGGCTAGAGGGTAGGTCATTGCGAGCGTTATCAAGGCATAAGCCACGATAGCGACAATGTGTTTGTGCCATCTTTTTTCTAATTTGATATGCATTCTGATGATGTGCTTGCGCGCGTATGAGTATTCCATAATTTAGCGGCTCTGTCAAACAATGACTGATACCAGTTCGGGTGTTTGACAAGCATAAGTGCGCATGGTAGACTGATTTCGGAAAATCTCCGCGTGCGGGTCAACGCATGCTTTTCAGGAAGGCAGGGTCGCGATTAGATTGTCTCACCTGTGAACTCCATCGGAATCGGAAAACCCATCAAGATCGTCCTTTCGTACGTCGCATCCCTAACCCTCATTCTTACGATTGGTTTGGGGTCGCTTGGAACCGAAGCGCTCGTTGAGTATGCGAAGCCATACAAGCCTTACTCGGTGATACTGAATCCGATGGGTGATTATGAGTCACCCGTCGGCGATAACGACGAGCGCCCCGTGCGGATAGTGTTCATGGGAGATTCCAGCCTGTTCTTCCCTCCAGATGTGATTCCGAATAATGAAGACTTTCATCTATACACGCCGGGTATTCTCTCCTCCCTACTCGACGAGCGCAAACCCGGTGACGCCACGGTAATCCAATGGTCATATCCCGCCGCAAACATGTTCGATTATTATTGTTTAATCTGTAAAGAAAAGCAGTTGCAGCCTGACTTGACAATAATCCCCATCAATTGGAATTTTTTCGGCAAGTCTATGGGGCAGGAAAAACCTGAGGTAGCGGCTTTTGCGCCTTTCTTTGAGCGATTCAGCTCTGGATATCGAAATCCTCTTAGGTTGAAGGATATCTCTTTCGTGGATCATATTGACTTTAAGGCGGAGGTACTCCTCATCTATCCATTCGGATTCAGGGTTTTCATAAAGGAGAACTTCCATAGTTACCTCGCTCCAAAATTCGCTGAAGGCGGAGACAATGCGAGCAATGAGAAACAAGTTCAACGTCCAGTTATCCCGCCCGCCGAGGTACCCGAACGTTACCCGATGCATCTCTCTGATTCAAATATCCATTTTCAGTTCTTTCGATCGGCAGTTGATGCCGCGTCGAGGCGCAAACAGAAAACTCTCTTTTATCTGAACCCCGTGAACACTAGCTTACTCGAAGAGATGATGGTATTCGATGAACGCCTCTTCAATGCATCCAGGGAACTGCTTGCGGAGAACACTCGCAGAGACTATATCTATTTCTTTGACATTCATGATATGCTAAAAAGAGATGATTTCTTTGATGATCTCCAACATTATACAGAGGCAGGAAGGCGACAAATAGCCGAAGCTCTAGCCGACAAAGTAGTCGAGGTACTTGACGAAGACCCGTCTGAAATGTGAATGTTTCACACAAACAGTGGAGCGACTGTATAGCAACTTACCTTGGTTAACTGAATGCTTTTCCTCTTTGATAAGGACAAGAATCAATGTGCGACATAAACTGCATTAGATGGGGCGCCAAAAGCTTGCGAAAGGAGGAAGTTGAGGGGAAACGTGTGCTTGAAGTCGGTTCCTGTGATGTGAATGGTAGTCTCCGATACATTGTAGAGTTGCTTGAGCCCGCCGAGTACGTCGGTGTGGACATGAGCGAAGGTCGGGGAGTGGATATCGTTTGTCCCGCGGAAAATCTCGTTGAGTTCTTTGGTAAAGAGAGCTTCGACGTGATTATCTCAACTTGCACACTTGAGCATATCAGGAACTGGAAAACGGCGGTTTCAAATATTAAGAATGCCTGCAGAAGAAATGGCCTAATTCTGCTTGTTGTCCCTTCCAAATTCCCTTTCCATGAATTTCCATATGACTACTGGCGTTATGAAAAGGAAGATATCAGTAATATCTTCTCCGACCACCGCATATTATCCTTAGAAGAAGACACCGCGAAAATGTCAAATATTTATGCTAAGCTCCAGAAACCAGATAGTTTTTCCGAAAAGACATTATTGGACTACGAGCTGCATTCCGTCGTAGTGAACAAAAGGATAATCGAACTGCGAGACCATGACTTCGACAGCTTGTATTTTAGGACTCTACTCTTAAAGCACAGGGCGAGAATCTTTGTGGCTAAAGTCGGACGAATGCTCTTTGGGGATGTATGACTGCTCGATCACCTCGATCCACAGTTGAAAATCCGGCGAGAACTAGGAGAGATGAACATGAGCATGTTGATAGTATTTCATGGGTCTCTGTTATGCGTTAAGCGCAGGGGCCACAAATGAACATATTGCACGTGGTTCCTTTCTTTTATCCGGCGTGGGCCTACGGGGGAGTCCCCCGTATCATCTACGAGCTTTGCCGCGAATTGGTCAGGCAAGGCCAACAAGTGTCGGTTTATACGACCGACGTGATGGACGCATGGACACGAAACATATCTGCCAACGGAACGGTAAACATCGACGGCATTACGACCACTTATTTCAAGAACGTGAACAATAAACTGGCATACTACTACAACGTCTATCTTCCGGTAGGTATGTGGACACACGTTAGGAAAGAACTCGACCAATTCGACATCATCCAGATGACTGGTCATAGGAATTTCCTGAACAACATCGTGCATTTCTTTTCAAAAACATACAAGGTTCCCTACGTTTTTTGCGGAGAGGGAACCGTTCTCAGACAGGAACGCCGTATATGGGCGAAACATTTGTTTGATCCGGTGTTCGGGAATAACATACTGGCCGACGCCGCCCACTTTATCGCGGTATCGAACAACGAAGTGTATGAACTGGAGCGGATGGGAGTGCATCGGTCGCGGACGACCGTCATCCCCAACGGAGTCGACGTCGAGGCTTTCCGTCAGCTTCCTCCCCGCGGCCTTTTCAGGAAGAAATATGGCATCGAAGACAAGAAGGTTGTGTTATTCATGGGGCGGCTCGCGCCGATAAAGGGTCTTGGCTTTCTCGTTCGCGGGTTTGCGGAATGCAGTCGGGATGACGCCGTGCTGGTTATTGCCGGCCCGGATATGGGAAGCCGCATCGAAGCTGAAGCTGTCATAGCCGAAAAGAAACTGAACAACAGAGTCATATTCACCGGGCTGGTGAAGGGACAGGATAAGCTCGCCGCGTATGTCGACGCCGATGTCACCATAAACTCGTCATATTACGAAGTGTTCGGCCTCGTATTGTTCGAGTCGCTCCTGTGCGGCACGCCCGTAATTGCCACACGTGGCTCCGGCTGGGGCGAGACAATCAAGGAGCATGGTTTTGGACGGATTGTCACGTACGGCGATGCTGTGGAGCTTGGCAGCGCAATGACCGAGACATTGAACATGCCTCTGGAAGAAAGGGCAGAAATGGCCGAGCGAGGCAAGAAATATGTGGTTGAGAATTTCAGTTGGCCGCTCGTGGCAAAAAGAATGATCGAGTTATACGAGCGGTTCGCGGCAAGGAAATAGCGCGAAATCGAGTTAAGCGCGGCTCAGCCGCAACCAATAAATCGTCATTGCGAGGAACGAAGTGCCGAAGCAATCTCTTTGAGACCTTACGGCTAGTATAGAGATTGCTTCGGTCATTCCACTCCCTCGCAATGACTGTGTTCTTAGAATTAAGGCGAAATTTCACGATCTTGAAACTGTGTAGCACAGAGCAGATGGGCGAAAAGACACCGGCGGTTGCAGTTGTGATTCTTAACTGGAAACGACCCGCCGACACATTGGAGGCGCTGAACAGCGTTAAACAATCGCGCTATCCCCTCTCCCATATCATAGTCGTCGATAACGCATCGGGCGACGGCTCAGTGGAGAGAATCTCAAAAGCATATCCCGGCATAACGCTCATAGCGAACAATCTGAATCTCGGATTTGCGGGCGGCAACAATGCGGGAATCTCTTTTGCCGTCGACCGCGGCGCCGAATATGTTCTTATCCTCAACAACGACGCCGTCGTCGAGCCCGAAACAATGGGAGAGATGATTCGCTGCGTATGCAGAGACCCGCGCGTTGCGGCAGTCGGCGCGAAGATATTCCGCAGAGACGATCCTGAAATACTCGATTTCTGTTTCGGGACCGTGCGGTACAACCACTGGCTCGTAACACAGGAAGGCGCAGGAGAGCGGGACAGTCAACGATTCGCGAAGGAGCAAGAAGTAGAATGGGTGTCGGGTTGCTGCATGCTTATGAGTGGCCCGGCGCTCAAGAAAATCGGCTCATTTGACGAGGTGTTCTTCGCCTATCTTGAAGACGTTGATTGGTGCCTGCGCGCTCGGGAGAAAAATTACAGAATAATGTTCTGCCCTGCAGCAAAGGCATTTCACAAAGGTTCTTCGTCCACAGGGAAGAACTCTCCTCAAATCAACTACTTCTATGGGAGGAACAGCATCCTTTTTCTGAAACGGCATGGCCGATTCATTTCTTGGTTTAAGTTTCTCTCTGCTTTCTACGTCGCATTTGTTCTGCGTCTTATTAAGCGAATGTTTGCCGGCAATGTGGGCGCGGTTTTATACTCACTGATTGGCTCGGTTGATGGATTTCACGGCAGAGAGCCCCGATATGAACAACTCGGACTCCGAGACCGATAGTGCCGGCGCTTTTCCCGAGAAGGTTATCGCGAAAGCGTATAACCACAATCCCTGACGCTGTTAGTTGTGAAAGGAGCTACTCTTAATTCGGGGACACCATGCAGC
>CAYVDS010000096.1:0-19062 GCA_964450145.1 uncultured bacterium | reverse complement strand
CCTTCGGAGGCGCCTTTATATGATTATCAAATCTTTACACGTTACTGAGTCGATTTTTGCACGATTGCTTCGAGTTTGGCCTTAAGGCGGAAGTCCCGCTCGGCTGAGAGCAGAAACTTCTTCCGATTGATATGTCGCAAATGCTGTGGCGCCAACGGGAAAGGGCCAGAGGCTAGGCCAAATGGCGAATGATGGATGAATGATGAGTGCTGATTATTGATGAACAAGAAGTGCGCGCAATTTAAGTGCGGGACACAATCTATCCCCCGGCGCAGACTCAATTGAGATTGTCCCTCAATCGGCGAATCGATATAAACCTTTGTAGGTGCGAATTTATTCGCATAGGATTTCTGGCCTCTTTGCGGGCTGCGTATGCGAATAAATTCGCACTTACAGAATTACGGCGCAGACCCTATTTCCCTTTTTGTGTCGCAGGCCCGAGAAAAAAGCCTATCTCTTGCGATTTCTTCGGCAGTTTGCTATATTCATGCAATGAAATCTCTCTCCCTAACGAGGAATTTCAGTCACATCGAGAGAGTTTGTTGCAGATTTCGGAACAAACCATGTGGTTAAGAGCAGAAGCGGATCAATGAAAAGGGAGGTAGATAGCATGTTGAGAAAACTTGCAGCAGGTGTAGGAACGGTATTCTTGGCGGCTCAGCTCGGCTGCGCCTCAACGACGTCGTGGCCAAAAGAGAACCCGTGGACGTCCTATCCGCCGCCGGGCGCGTGGCCGGGAGTCGGCAGGCACGCGAGCGGGTACTGGTGGATGCCGTCAAAGATTTACCCGGAAAAGGGCGCTGTCATCGAGCACGGGAACAGGGGCGTCATTTTCTACGTAGGCGAGAAGGCTGCCCCGCCTGCGCCCGTAGTGGAAAAACCAAAACCGCCGGAAGGCAAGGTGGTCGAGAGAATAATCTATAAGCCGATCCCGGTTAGGAAGGAAGTGCGCGCAGATCGCTACATCTTCCCCACGATCACGTTCGACGAGGGGAGCGCTGAGTTGAAGTCGGTGCAGAAGCAATTTGACGCGAAGAAGGGAAAATACGGAGAGCTGACGACAAGCGGAACACAGATAGAGCACGCAGCCGAGATCATAAAGAACTCCGGGTGCGAGACAGTCATGGTGGAGGGCAATATCGATTCCGCCGAAGCGGCCAACTATCCGAACCTCGGCGAGACGCGTGCGCAGAACGTGAAAGAAGCTCTCGTGGGTTTGGGCGTGCGCTCCGATGCGCTTACGGTGAAAGATTACGGCGCGTCGAAGCCGCTGGCGGCGTCGGACACTGAGATCGGCCGCAAGCTCAACCGAAGGGTAACCTTCACGATTATCCCGAGCGGCCAGAGCCTCGAACCTGAAAAGCTGGTTCAACCGCCGGCGCCGCAGGTCGGCCCGAACGACAAAGTGGTCGATAAAGTGGTCGAGAAGGAAGTGGCCGTGCCGGAATTGGTCATTACCGACCACATCATTTTCGCGAACATCAATTTCGAGTTTGACAAAGCAAGGCTGACGCCCGAGGGTCTCGAAAACACCAAGAAGGCCGCTGAAGCTCTCAAGGTGATGCAGGATATTAACAAGGTGACCGTCGAGGGCCACTGCGACTTCAAAGGGTCGGATGCTTATAACGACAAGCTCTCGATGCGGCGTTCCGCCACGGTCAAGAACCAGTTGATAAAAGAGGGGATTCCTGCTTCCAAGCTGGAGGCCGTTGGCTACGGTGAGAGGCAGCCCATAGCGGATAACAATACAACGTTGGGGATGGCTCTCAATCGGCGGGTCGAGTTCAAGCCGGAGTACACAAAGCCGGTTAGCACGGAAGCACAGTGTAAGTAATAGTTGCTCAAGAGCGTACAAAAATAGGGACAGACCCTATATACGACGGGTCTGTCCCTAATTTTCTTGTTATTGCACGTCTTTCACGCAGCGGAAGCCGATGTCGGCGCTGCTGCCTGCTGGTCTGAAATACATCCGGCGGAAGGTGCGCGCGCCGTCGACGCTATAAAACCATGAACCGCCGCGAATAATCTTGAATTCACCCGCTTGCGGGCCGGTCGGGCCCGTCGGGGGGCTCGTTTGATAATACGCTCTATTCCACCAGTCGAAGCACCATTCCCACACGTTGCCAGCCATGTCTTCGGCCGCGTAAACGCTTTTTCCGCCGGGGAAGCTGCCGACTGGGGCCGTCTTCTTTTGGTTGTCGCTGAATGACGCATTGCTCCACGTAAGGCCGGCGCTGCTGTCAGCCACATTGGCCAACCCTGGCGCGGGTTCAGTGTTCCCCCACGGATAGATTCGACCGTCGGTTCCGCGCGCGGTTTTTTCCCATTCGGCTTCTGTCGGCAGTCTCTTTCCCGCCCAGAGAGCATACGCGTTTGCGTCGTTCCAGCTTACGCAAACAACCGGATAGTTGGGCATGCTGTCCGCGTTCGAATCCGCTCCGTAAGGATGCCGCCACGTTGGCAGAGAGGCTTCTGGCGAGGCGGCCATTTCCGCGTCAGTGATATAACCGGTCGCATCCACGAACTTCTTGAACTGCGCGTTGGTCACCTCATATTTGTCAATATAGAATCCGCTGAGACACACGCCGTGAACCGGGGACTCGTCGGGCTGACCCACTTCGGGCGCGCTTCCCATGAGGAAGGGGCCTGCAGCCACGTACACCATTCCTTCAGGAGCAGCCGCCACTCGTGCCTGAATCATTTCAACCGAATCAGTCACACACGCGCCGGTCGATGGAGGGGGTGATGGGGGCGCCACGGCCGGCTCGGTTCTCAGAGGTTGGGCTGGCGCTTCACCCGCCTTGAGTTCCTTGCGTTTGGCTTCAGCTTCTTTCGCGATGCGAGTCTGGTCGGCGGTTTGCTGCTGTTCCTCGGCCTTCTTCTGCCTTTCCACAGACCGTTGGTAGAACAGTCCCCCAATAATCAAGAGGACCATGATGACCGCGATAATGACGACTGTGGATTGTTTCCCTGCTTTCTCTTCCATGTCAAATCCCCCCACATTTTTCCGGGTGTCTGTACGCAACTATATTATCCGCATAAATTCGGAATTGCAAGTGGAAGCACAATGCAACATAGCCGCACCCGAACCACACCCAAAGATATAGCAACCACGGAGAGCACGGTGCACACGGAGGAAAACTTCTATTATCCACAGGTTTTCACGGCACTGCAAAGCCGCAACCAAAGAGAAATAAAGAAGAAAGTTGCAAGGAATCCGCAGATTTCGCGGGTTCACGCGGATTTGGAAAGAGAAAAGGAGGATTTTCTTGGAACACGAATGTCACGACTTCGAATGAACAGATCTTTCCCTTATCATTTCCGCGAAGGCGCGAATCAATTTCAGACCGACGAATTACTATACGGGGGGCAAATGCCGGTGAACGCCGATGCAGGCGGATAAAGCTGGAATCAAATAATTCCTGCCGCGAGTCCTATTCCAAGGAGCACAACAAAAGCCGCGACAATCTTTTTGAACGTGCCAAGGTCAATGCGTTTCAGAAGCCTCTTTCCGACGAGGGTTCCGCAGTAAGCCGTCGCTACGACCCAGGCAATGTGTGCCCACTCGGCGGCGAGTTCCTGCCGGTGTGATGTCAAATAGATTGGTATGCGCGTGATGTCAATAATGCTGGCGATCAAAGTCGCGGATGCAATAAACGCCTCTTTACTTATCTGGTAGTTCAACAAGTATGCGCTCCGTATTGCGCCTTGATTTCCTATCAATCCTCCAAGTACGCCCGAGGAGAAACCGCCCAGAAAATCCACTTTCTTGGGGAGGATCAGCTTTTTCCGGGTGGGGACAAGCTCGATGCCGCCGAGAATCACCAGCACGACGCCCAGGAAAACCTTTAGCGGACCGCCGTGCATATAAAACTGCAGCACGGCGCCGAGAAATGCGCCCGCGATGCTAAGGAGTCCAAATCGCCGGATGATTCCGAAATCGATGTGGGCGCGGAACAGATACAACTTGAAAACGTTGTTCAGCAGATGCACGATCGCAACCATCAACACCGCAAGCTTGACATCGTAGAAAATCGTGAACACGGGCGTCAGCACCGTCCCGAGGCCGAAACCGGTGAGAAGTGTCACCACGGCGACAGGAAAAGTCACAGCGATTGTGATAAGAGTTTCCATCCTTGGTCTCCCTTACTTCTCTTCCTCCAGCACTTCCTTCACAAGCTCGGAAATCTTCCTCTGAGCCTGCTTGAGGGCGCGGCGTCCCTTCCCCGTCGCCACATAGTATTTCCTTATCTTCCCACGGACGATTTCCGTTTTGCACACAAGCAGGCGCTGATTTTCCATATCATGGAGCAGGGGATAGAGCGTTCCCGGACTGAGCCGGTAGCCGTGCCGTCGAAGCTCTTTAAGCATCTCCACTCCGTAGATCGGCTGTTTTGACGCGTGATAGAGCACGTGCACCCGGATCGATCCCCGCAAGAATTCCTTGATCATCTCTCCTCCTTCGATATCTAATACCGATATCGTTAACTGATATTATCATATGCGCGGCGTGCTGTCAAGGAGACCTCGGCGGCGGAAGTCACGCCCCTCGCGGGACGCCCTCCGTAGCGCTCGCAAATCCGTGCGCAAATTCGGGGACACCATGCGGCATGGTGTCCCCGAATTTGAAGGGTGATCAGATGAGAAGAGTAATTGCGCCGCCCTCAATGGCAAGCATTCCTGCGGCCTCAATACCTACAGTATTCCCGGAAGGTTTCCCACACGGCGCGGAGATTTTCGGGAGGAACGTCGGCCTGCACGTTGTGAACCGTGGTGAACACGAAACCACCCCCGGGCGCCAGGTCGTCCATCCGTCGTTTGACTTCATCCCTGACCTGCGCCGGTGACCCGTGAGGAAGCACATCCTGCGTGTCAACCCCGCCACCCCAAAAACAGAGATGCTTCCCGAACTCTTTCTTCAGTTCCCTGGTATCCATTCTTGCTGCGCTTACCTGAACCGGGTTGAGGGCGTCGATTCCGGTTTCAATCAGGTCCGGGATCATTGCGCGGACACTTCCGCAGGAATGCAAGAGCACTTTCACGTCGGTTTTTGCCGCCTTCTTGATATGCGAGAAGAGTTCGGCATGGCGCGGCTTGAGCAATTTGCGATAGAGTTCCGGCGAGAACATTGGGCCGTTCTGCGTGCCGAGGTCGTCGCTGTGCAGGCAAATATCAACGTTTCCTCCTATAGTTTCGAGCACTCTTTCCCACAGTTGCATCTGGAATTCTTTAATACGGTCAAACAGATCTTCCATTACGGCGGGATTCAGCATCATATCCACGAGCGTGTCTTCCAGTCCGTGCAGCAGCAGAGCCATATCGAAGAGACCAAAGCGATAGAGACTGAACATGACAGCGCAGCCGGTGTTGCGAAGCCGCTGGGCTTCCTCGCGGAGGCGGACGAACCTGCCCGCCTGCGCGGGGTCGGGCCAGGGGAATTTGGCGAGCCGCTCATGTGTAAGGTCGCCCTTGAGCGGATGATCAACCGGGTCCATGTAGAGGCTTGAGGGAGGCTTTGCCCACTTGATGCCCCACTCATCATGGACGATCATCGTTTCACCCTCGAATTCGACCTTTGCCTCGGGTTCTGACGGCAGTTGGACGAGTGCGCCTCGCACATCTATGCCAAGATGTTTGAGGATGTTGTCGGGAATCTGCTTGAAACCCCCGGCTTCCACATAGAAATTGTACAGCGTGTCGTCAGGTTTTTCGGCCAGCCCCAGGAGTTCGATGAATCTGTCGTATGCCTGGACTGTGATCCCCGTCTCAATTGAACTCCCCAAATCGAAGGGGATTTGATCCGGCGTGCGGTGGTTTAGCGTGTCAAGCACTCTCTGTCTAGGTGTGAGGGGCATGGAGTTCATTTCCTTTCTCCGTAATAGCGCCCTAAAGACTCAACACTTCTTTCGCATTCTTCCAAAATATCTTCTCTTTATCCTGGTCGCTCAAATTCGTGTTCATCAGAGTTTGAATTGCGTTTTCGGGTTTGATGAACGGCAAGTCGCTGCCGAACATCAGTTTCTCTGCGCCGATCCTCCGTATTATACACGAAGCGCTCTCTGATCCTTCAATCTCGATAAAGAAGGAAACGTCCGCGAATACGTTTTGGTGTTTTCTCAGCACATCTTCGGCTTCGTCAATGAAAGGAGTCCCAAGATGGGCCATGATGATTTTCAGGTGCGGGAAGTCGCGCGCGATATCGTCAACATCTCCCGGATGTCCGTAGATTTCCATTCCCGGGATGGGGTCAAGCCCTGTGTGGAAAAGGACGGGAATGTTGCATGCCTGCGCTCTTTCGTAGATTGGATACATCCTTTTGTCGTTGACGTAGAATTGCTGCATGCACTGGGGCAGCTTCAAACCGGACAACTTGTATTCGCCGACCATTTTTTCGAACTCTTCAGCCCGGTCTTTCTCCTCGGGATGAACTCCTCCAAAACAGACCACGTTCGCATGCTTGCGTTGCAGGTCCGCGAGCCATGCGTTATACGAATAGAAATAATAGTCGCCAGGATTGGCCATAAACTTCAGATTCGCTGATTCAAAGGGTATCGTGCTCTGCCACTCCTGAAGGATGATAAACTTCAGGACGTCGATATTGCGGTACTCTTGAAAGACGCTGTCCAGCGTCAGCCTGCAAACGGCTTGAAGGCTGCTGTGTGAAGCGTAGTTCGATATATATGCGTCGGCTACGTCGTCAGGAAAAATATGGATATGCACGTCTATCAATTTCATGGTCGCTCCTTCAGCCTCCTGCGACTAAGCGCGTGTTTTCATAAATACGGTGACGTATTCGCGCAGTTACACCGCGCTGCGCGGTCTTCTTATTCCGTTTTTTCCCTTTCGACTTTCCCCCTCGCCTTTCGCCTCAGACCAGTCCCCATTGTTTCAGATTCTTCATGAATAGAAGGGCGTCGATCAAGCCTATCCTTTTCTTGCTCATGAACTCCTTGAGGGCGCTCGCCTTTTCCGAGCGCTTATACTTTTCGACGAGCTTATCCAACTCGGCGACATTCTCCAGTCTGATTGCTTTCGCGGGACACTTCAACACACAGAGGTTGCACGCTCTGCATTTCTTCTTTTCTATCGCGGCCTTCTTGTCTTTCAGAGTTATCGCGTTCTCCGTACATACTCTTTCGCACGTTCCACAGCCGTTGCAGAGGTCTGCGTCTACCACTGCGCACACGACGCCATACAGTGAATCTCTCGCAAGCATGAACTCGCCAAGCACCGAGGCGGGTATATAGTTCTTGCTCCCCAGCCCTATTATCTGTTCTATTCGCGAAGATCCACGAGCATCGAGATAGTCGTTGAGGTCTTTGCATATCTTTGAAACGACGGAGGGACCCTTGTCAAGAATTGCCGTCTGAAATTGAACGGTCGTTGCTCCGAGCGCCATCGCGTTTATGACTCCTTGGAAGTCCCGAATTCCGCCTGAGGCTGAAAGCATGGGATTCGTTATGCCTAAGGCGCTACTGAAAACGGCTAATCCGGAATATGTTAACTTTCGAAGTTCGCCCTCCCATCCAAACGATGGAATATGCGGAATCAACGGTTTGAGGGTCTCAATATCTACGCCGGGATTCTGGTCGAGTTGGCCTACCACTGTAAGGAAGTCAGGCAGCGCATTGGCGAGTTTCGCGCGAATAAGACCGTTCAGTATCCTGGGGGAGACATAGAGAGACACGGTTGATTTGACGCCAACGGGGATCGAGACAGTCTTTTTGACACATTTTACTATTTGAGAGTATACTTTCGGGTCGAGACTTGCGTTCTGCCCCGCGTATCTGTACAACGTCGTAAATTCCGGCAATGTGCAACAAAGATCGATTTCTATTGCGTCGGCGCCGGCGCTTTCGACTATCTTGGCGCTTTCCCTGTAGCCGTTCAAACCCAGTCCCATAATGCTGGCGATTATTGGGATATCAAGCTCCTTCTTCATCTTCTCGATTCGCTTTGCCGTCTCCGAAACCGGAACATCCGAAAGAGTGGGCAGGCAGAGAAGCGTTCCGTCTCTCAGGCTCATATATTTGTACGCGGGTTTGTAAGGGAAAATATCTTTCCTGCCCACCCATCTTTCGTACTCTTGTTTTGTGAAGCCGGTCTTCGTCACGACAGCGCCTATTCCCGCCGCTGCGAGCTTCTTGATATGTTCTATGGTGGCGGTAATCGGTCCCGCCGACGCTATGAGAGGATTTGAGAGCCGCAATCCTGCAAAGGTGACGCTTAGGTCTGCCGTTTGTCTTTTTCCTCGCTATCGTCCATTTCCTATTTCCAAAATCCGTGTTAATTCGTGTGCCGTGGTTGCATGTTTCTTCTGTTTCTTGGTGACTTGGTGTCTTTGTGGTGAACTCCTCGCAGTTTTGGTTGCGGCTTTGCCGCGCTATGAAATAGGTGGTTCCCCTTGCTTCCATTCAATAGATAATCCAATATATCGTCAATCTATATATATGGAGAAAAGAATTATTTCTGAGGCATGAGGGAGGCCATCTTCTCCATCATATCCAGCAAGAATTTCTGCTCCTTCTCATCCAAAATGCTCAACCAACTCCTGGTTACTTCTCGATGCACATTCTCGTGTTCGCGGTAGGCCAATTTCCCTTTCTTCGTGAGCTTGACGCTCACTAACCTTCTGTCGGATTCGCTTCGCGTTCTTTGCACCAGGCCTTTCTTGACCAGCTTGTCGACCATTGTTGACATTGTGCTCTGTGTGACTCTTGCCTCTCCCGCTATCTGGCTGACCGTGCCTTCACCCAGATTTCCGACGAGTTCTATGGTGTGAATCTCGTGGAATGTGAGGTCTTTCATGCTTCCGTTTCTTATGCCGTCTATCTCGCGGAGCATGAGGTTCGAATATACTATGGCAAGTAGCTTGTTGTATTTGTCTATTTTATCATTAGAGGTCATGGGCATTCCTTCTATGCTCAATTGTTTCGATGGTCTAAGTATATCATATCGTCCACCGGCTGTCAAGCGCGGCGGCCGAGGCCAAAGGAAAATCCCGCGAGGCGCGGGTTCGCGGTCTGGCCGCAAAGAGAAGAATGGATTCTCGCTTCCGCGGGAATGAGATCGTTGAGGGGCCACTCGTTGAGGGAACACTTGACGATGTTGCGAAGGTCATGTATATTTGTCTCCGGAATTCAGCTCCCAAAGCTTTAGGTGCTTTAGCTAACTCTATGCACTTCGTATGATGAAAGGTCGGTGAATCATGACGGACGACGGTAAGAAGGTGGCGGCGGCTCTTGAGGCAAACAATATCGAATGTGTTCTCGCAGAGAACAAGCAGGCGGCCTTGCAGAAAGCGCTCGAGATGATACCTGAAGGGGCAACCGTTGGTCTCGGCGGCTCTGTGACCGTGGATCAGATAGGACTGCTGGCAAAACTTCGGTCCGGTAAATACACATTGTATGACCAGTATGCGCCCGATCTCGACATGGAAGAAAACATGAAGCGGCGCAAACAGGGTCTCACGGCGCAATATTTTGTGACCGGCACGAACGCCATCACTTCGGACGGACAACTCGTGAACGTCGATGGTATGGGAAACCGAGTGGCCGCACAGGCATTCGGCCCGGACAAGGTGATTATTGTAGCAGGCAGAAACAAGATTGTTAAAGACGTTCACGAAGCCTTTGATCGTCTCGAAAAAATAGCAGGTCCCATGAACGCGAAACGATGGAACGCCCCGAATCCTTGCGTCGACATCGGCGCGTGCATCGACTGCGATTCGCCTGCCCGCATCTGCAACATTTACACCATAATTCGCAGGATGATGATTCCCGGCCGAATAACAGTGATTCTGGTCAACGATTCACTCCGGTTTTAACGCAGCGCCGCGTTGCCACAACCGAAGAAAGAAAAAAGGGGAATCCGCAGATTGCATAAGGCGGCAAAAGCCGCAACCGAACAAAGAAGAAGAAACACTGAATCCACAGATTTCGCAGATTTTCACAGAACCATGCCTTTCATGAGAGCGGAGGATAGAATCGAGTGAACGAAAAACGTCCCCAAGTTGATTTCGAGGCGTTGCGCCAGCACGCCAACCAGATTCCCATGTACCGGCTCATCGGAATGGAAGTAGTGGAAGCGCGCGCTGGTTATGCGAAGTTCCGGCTTCCGTTCCGAAAAGAACTCACACAGCCTTTCGGCGTTATGCATGGCGGAGCTTTTGCGACCATAGCGGATTCGGCCGTTGCAATCGCTCTGTGGGGGTTGGTTGGAACCGATAAGTCGTTCACGACAATCGAGATGAAGATCAATTTTATCGCACCTGTGGCCTCCGGCGAAGTCATTGCCGAAGGGAATATCATTCACTGCGGGCGCCGGACGGCCATCGGAGATGTTACGCTGAAGGACCAGGACGGGCGTCTCGTGGGCAAGTGCCTTGCTACCTATATGATCCTGCCGCTCGAAAACGGCGTGGCCACCCCTCCCGAATGGCAGCAGGGCAAAGGGTAAAAAGCTCCCCGCTCGAGACTGTCCCGCAATTCAATATTGGACCAGGCTATTGTGGGTGCGAATTTATTCGCACGGATTTCCAGCCCCTTTGCGCATCCCCCAGTTTCATATTTGCTCAAAGTACCGGGCTTTTTCCCAGTCGGTTACGGTCTGGCCGAATGCTGTGACTTCGGAACGCGCGGTGTGCACGTAGAAATCAATTACGTCATTGCCGAACGCCTCGCGAGCGATCTCACTCTTATCAAGTAGGCCAGCGGCTTCGTCAAGCGAAACAGGCAAGCGCGGCAGAGTCGGGTCGGCATACGCGTTGCCCTCATAAATCTTGCCGCAATCCAGCTTTTCCTCCACGCCCTTCAGCCCGGCAGCTATCGTGGCCGCAAAAGCGAGATAGGGGTTCGCGTCCGCGCCGGGCATACGGTTCTCGATACGCAGAGAGTTTTCGTGTCCGACGATTCTGAAGCCGCAGGTGCGGTTGTCTTGCCCACACGCTATGGCCGTGGGCGCCCAAGAGCCGGCTTGAAACCTTTTGTATGAGTTAATGGTCGGCGCGAAAAAGTAAGTCAGTTCGCGGCTATAAGCCAGGAGGCCGCCGAGAAAATGCCTGAACAATTTGTCGGACGCCGAAGCCTTTTCATCCCAGAATAGATTCCTTGTCTTTTCAGCATCCCAGAGGCTGGTATGAATATGGAAACCGTTACCGGCCTGGGTGGTGTTCAGTTTAGCCATGAAGCTGATGGCTTTTCCCTGTTGGGAGGCAATATGTTTTGCTCCAGCTTTGTAGAGCACATGTCTATCCGCCATTTCCATTGCTTCACTGTATAGCAGATTGACTTCATGCTGGCCGTTGGCCGTCTCGCCTTTGCTGCATTCGACCGGGATGCCGGCGGCGCTCATTTCATTCCTTAGCCGTCGCAGGACATCCTCGTCCTTGCCCGGCTGCAAGATATGATAGTCTATCGAGTAGTCTGAAGCCGTGGTCAGGTTCTGATAATTTTTATTTCGCGCGCTGCGGTAGTCTTCATCAAAGAGAAAGAATTCCAGCTCTGAGCCCAGATACGCGTCTTGTTTCTTGCGGGCAAGCGCTTGAATCTGTCTGGCCAGAACACGTCTCGGCGATTCTTCGACCGGTTTGCCGTCGTGATGCGTCATATCACCGAGCACAATAGCGGTCTTTTCGAGCCAGGGCAGTCTTTTGATTGTTCCGAGGTCGGCCCGGATGCAAAAATCGCCAAAACCGGTCTCCCAGCTTGCGATCTTGAAACCCTCGACCACTTGCATGGGAATATCAACCGTCATGAGATAGCTACACGCATGCATTCCCGCTTCAAGCGCATCGTTGACGAAATGGTCGAAGGTCATCCGTTTTCCCATCAGCCTGCTGAAGACATCGGGAAAAGCGAATATCACTGTCTCGATGTTTTCCGGCGTAAACCATTCGGGCAAGGACCTGTTCTTTTTGGCATTTGCATTCATACTTGGTGCCTTTCACCATCATTTAGACCGATATTTTTCACCGCAAAGGCGCAAAGGAGACCACGGAGAGCGCCGAGAACTCTGCAAAACGCAGGCTCAGCTTAAATAATAGTGAACCTGTCATTTCCGCTTCCTACTCTTCACTCTTCACCCTTCGTTCTTTTCCCTTTTCACCCTTTAACCTTTTCCCCATTTCCCCCGAGACCTTTTCCCTTTCGCCCTTCGCCTTTCGCCTCTCAGATCGTCCAGTCCAGTCCCAGTTCAAGAAGGATACCCGGGGAGGGGTTGCCTGAGCGCTGATCCCAGCCCATCAAGGCATAATACTGGTCCAGCATTTGCGAAAAGCTCTCTTTGTCGACGCGTTTTCCCTTGGCAGGTCCGTCCGGTAGGGGCTCGAAGAGTCTCTCGGGGAGCATATCGTCTTTGCGTGAGAAACCTCTCGTTGCGTTCAGTTGACGCATCATGTTGACGCGGCGTTGTCCGACTTTCATCAACTCCCAGAAAGTGCATTCCCATCCGGTAGCGCAGCGCACAAGCTGTTCAAGGTGATGGTAACCGAAAAGGTTCCCGGGTCCCCAGCAGAACATGCATAGGCAAAGGGTGTCCAGCAGGCTGTAATAGTACTGAGAGTAAACCGTCATCCGCACCTTGTCGAGGTCGCAACTATCTCTCGTGCCGCGGCCAAGGATTCCCAAACCTTTGCTCGCCTCGGAGTCGGACGCCAAAAGCCAGTCGTGTTCCGATGACATGTGGTCAGCGCCTATGGGACATACCGCATACATCAATGCCTGGCTGGGCTTGACCTGAGCCATGTGAACGGCAAGGCCGTGATTCTTGACATTGATGGCGTACGGCGCGGTGGCGACGCCGAACTTCCTCACGGCGGCGTTGAACCCTTCAGCCAGTATATCGCCCACGCCTCGACGATTGGCCACGTGTTCGATCAGCCAGAGCAACCCTTCTGCATCGCCAAATCGCAAGGGCCTTGCGCAGCCAAGCAGCTCAGCGGATATGAGGCCCTTTTCTGCGCATTCAAACAAATAAGCCGCAAGACCGCCCATCGTGATGGTGTCGAGCCCGTAATTGTTGCATAACTCGTTAGCTTTAGCGACGGCGATCGGGTCGGTTATATCCATGTTAGTTCCGAGTGTGCCAAGCGTCTCGAATTCCGGACCTCCGAGTCTGTCAGTCACCTCATAGGGTTTCTGGCATCTTACTTTCTTTCGGCAGCCGACGATGCAGGCGAAACAAGTGGTCTTCCCGGCGCCGATATTCGGCTCAAATTCCGAGCCGTCGAGCCTCTTATAGTCTTCGTGAAAACTCCTCGAATAATTATGTGTGCAGAGGTTGCCCGATTGAGCTTGAAAGCCCAGCACGCCCGGTGTTCCATACTTTACGAGCACACTGGGAAACTCCGCTTTAGGCAGATTCTCGGAAGCGGTTCTAGCAAGCAGCCTCAGCCCCTCGGTATCTGCAAAAGTCATATTCTTCGACGTACGCACAACGATGGCGCGAAGATTCTTGGAACCAAATACTGCGCCCATTCCCGTTCTTCCAGCCGCATCATTCAGATCGGCCAGGAGACACGCAAACCGAACAAGTTTTTCACCGGCCGGCCCGCACTGAAGGATGCTCACATTTTTGTTTCCGTATTCTTTTGAAAGAATGTCATGAGCTTCCAGGATGGTCTTGCCGGTAATGTCAACAGCATCCTTTATCTGCACGTTGTCGTCATCAACAAGAATATAGCACGGCCTATGGGCTCGACCTGTGATGACAATGGCGTCAAAACCTGCGCGCTTCAGCATGGGCCCGAAACTGCCGCCAGCCTGACTATCGCCAATGGCGCCGGTCTCCGGGGAGATAGCTGTTACGCAGAATCTGCTGACACCGCTTACAGGCGCGCCGGTGGTGACCGAGCAGGCAATTGTCAGGACATTTTCCGGGCTGAGGGCATCTGTGTCAGCGCCCGTCTCTTTCAGCAGAAAATATGCGCCGACAGCCGACCCGCCCATGTAAGTGCGGTAGAAGCTCTCATCGAAGCGCTGACGTTCTATCGTTGGGCCGTTGAGATCGATCCATAGTATGATTCCGCTAAAACCGTTGGGCATCGTAATGGTTCCTGGTTCGTAGTTCCTGGTTCATGGTCGTGAAAAGAAGAGAAGATAAGCCACAGAGCGCACAGAGTTCACCGAGATAGGACAAAAGAAAAAATCCATGCAACCACAGATACATACACATTGACACAGATCAAGCTGCACGAATTCATTTGCATAATTCTCATGTGTTGACAAGATACCACATTCATCGTGGAGAGCGCAAAGAAGAGACTCGGCTGTGCTACGCTGTGTCCATCTGTGAATGAATCGTCTTATTCTTGTTCGCTGAATGCTTCCTTGAACAACCTTAGGAAATCCTCTTCTCTGCAGGGCCTGGGATTCGCCAGATGACAGATGTCTTCAAAGGCCTTTCGCGCAAGAACAGGTAATTGGTCTTCAGTCACTCCCGCCTTCGCTAACGATGCCGGTATTCCAATCCGGTGGTTGAGATCTGCGACGGCCTCGATGGCTTTGTCGGCAGCCTCGAGTTCGGATAGGCCGCTCGTGTTTATGCCGAAACACTGTGCGATCTTGGCATATTTCGCGGCGACGACATCGCGATTGAACTTCATCACGGGCACGACGCAAATTGCGTTTGCCATGCCGTGGTGAACGCCACACAAAGCAGATAAAGGATGAGCCATCGAATGAGCTGCGCCAAGGTCTTTTTGGAACGCGACCGCTCCCATCATCGCTGCAATCATCATATATCCGCGAGCTTCGATGTCAGTTGGGTTTTTAACGGCGCGTTCGAGGTATTGCGCGACATACTCTACGCCTTTCAGGGCGATTGCATCGCACATGGGATGAAACGCATCGACCGTTAGCGCCTCGAGATTGTGCGTGAAGGCGTCCATCCCCGTTGCCGCCGTGAGATGCGCAGGCAGCCCCACGGTTAGTTCCGGGTCAAGAATAGCGCGACGAGGCATCATTTCGGGATGACAAACAAGAAATTTTCGGTTCGCCTGCGTGTCGGTGATTACGGAGCACCTGCCTGCCTCAGAACCGGTGCCGGCGGTTGTGGGAATAGCTATCATGGCCGGATAAGGTCCTTTGATATTCGCGTTGCCGCCGGTCTGGACATCGTAGTCCTTAAGAGGTTTATCGTTCGTCAGTTTGACCGGCACGACTTTGGCCGCATCGAGCGCGCTTCCCCCTCCGAGGCCTATGACGCCATCACAGTTATTAGCTCTATAAATTTTGATGGCCCTCCCAACGTCTTCTATTGACGGATTAGGATGCACATCAGAAAAGAGCGCATATTGTGCGTGGGACGCTTCGAGGACGGCCTTCACCATGGAAAATGCCCCGGTCTTTGGCAATCCGTTGTCCGTGACCAAAAGCGGTCTCTTAATTCCGATCTCCTCGAGACATAGCGGCAATTGGTTTATCGCGCCCGGGCCAAAGTAAATAGTGGTCGGGAATGAAAACCTGACGACTTCCTTCACGAAAAAACCTCCTCAACACGTTCTATCCGTGTGCATCTGTGGTTCCGATTTTGAGGGCCTTGAGCCAGTTGCTAAATTCGCGCTGACGGATGCCGGCGGAAAGGACGTCGTCATCCAAACCCAGTTGCCAGCGCAAATGCTTGTTCTGCGGATATTGGGCAAGGGTTTCCATGCGTTGGATGTGCCATTCAAAATCGGAGTCGTCCGCAAAAAAGCCTTCCGATATCAGGACTTCCTTTCGCGCAATCATCAGCCTCGCCACTTCATGTATATCATAATCGGGATGATACTGCACGCCCCAGAAAACGCCCTTCCCATACGAAAATGTCATAGCTTGCACTTCACTATTTTCACTGCATGCAAGTACCGCGGCTTCAGAAGGGACTCTTGTGACGATATCGCTATGACTGGCAAAGGCGTCAAAAACGGCCTTCTTACCGGCATACATCGGATGCGAATGTCCACTTGGTGTAACCTTGATCTTTCTTGCAAGGCCGATTTCTCTCCCGTTCGGATTGCGCTCTACCCTTCCGCCAGCCGCCACGCTCATTATCTGGAGCCCCCAGCAGGTGCCCCAGCACGGGACTTCTGCCTCCAATATTTTTCTGGCAATGTTCAACTGTTGTTGCGAGTCACGATCATGGGGGTCGGCCAGGGACTTGTCGCATCCGGTCCACATGATACCGGCGTATGCTCGAAGATCGTCAATTGAAGGCAAGCTGACATCGGAGTCCGAGGGGAAGAGAACATCGTAGACCGCATCTGGCTCGAACCGGTGCAACATCCGGGCGTGGAGTCCCGAGGCAAGGGTCATACCTGCCTCACTCAACCGCTCGCGGCTTTCAGATGAATATCCGTTAATAATAAGGTAGCGCAAGATATCACCTCTTTTCTTATACCGCAGATGCGCTTCCTTTTTCTAGCCGCCCGCAATCGCCGATAGCACCGAAATCTCGTCGCCGTCATTCAGCGGTTTATTCAAGTCCTTCGGCAGGTCCAAACGGTCACCGTTTAAAAGAAAGGTGACTTGCCCCCGTTTGACGATTTTGCCAAAGAATCTGCGGCCGACCGCCTTTTTCTTGTTTTTGCGCGCGAAGACCGACTGAGGCGAAGCAGTTCCTGTGAACGGTTCCTCGCAGGCGGTGTTTAACGTTTGTTCACGCCCCGCGCCTACTATTCTTACACGAATTGCCAATCTGTTCACCAACCCCGGCTACTTCATGTCATTGATGACGTTGTCGAGCCCGAGAGCCATGAGCCTCGCTTTGTCGGGCACTCCCGTTTCATAGTCCCAGCCCATCTTCTCGTAGTATCTCTTGGCCATCTTATCAATGTCGAGCGTGATACCAGCGAGTGGACCTCTGGCAAGCGAAGGATGGCCCGAGGCTCTGTTCAGGATTCGAGTATAAGCCGGTTTGATTCCTTCGCGTACATTAAAGCAATGTCTTAAGGTAAGTATCCTTTCTCCAATCGTAGCAAAGTCTTGTGTATTCATCTTCCATCCAGTCGCGAAGTTTATCCACTCGAACAGCGGATACTCTCCGACCATCAGACCAAAGATGCAGACACCTGCGCTGTTCGCCACTTGAACGTACTGACTGTTCAGGGGCTGATATTCGCCCACCTTATCATAATCGTATTTCGACGATTTCAGCGACACCTGTTTGAAAGGCTTAACTTGCTTGAATTTCTTGTGCAGTTCCATGAGCATGACGTAGGTGTCGGACGAGATGGTGTGGCGTCCCGGAGTCGGTTCGACTTCGTACGCAGTCCCAAACGAAGGGTCAAAGAGCGGGTTGTGCATCGGCAGCTCCTGTCCGCCTGCGTGGACAGCGAACTTTTCCGAACCCTTTCCGATCTTCTCTGCGGCACGTTTGACTCCATCGGCAAGAACATCACCAAAGCCGGATCGTGTCGCCAGTTTCTCGGTCATTTTAACGATTGCGTCAGCATTCCCCCACGTCAGTTTGATGCCGTCGGTATCCTCATCGGTGATGATGCCGTTCTCATAGCATTCAATAGCGAACGCGATCGATGCGCCTGCCGAGATCGTGTCGAGTCCGGCCCGGTTACAGATGTCATTCGCGGCGATGATGGATTCTAAATCATCGTTCAGGCACATTGTCCCGAAAGCGGCAAGGGTCTCATACTCGGGTTTATGGCCTTCCTCGATCGCGTACTTGCCCCCCTTCACCTTCACGATGCCGCCGCATCCGAGCGGGCAGGCGGCGCAGAAGTAACGTTTTTCCTGATACTTCAGAACATTTTCACTGCTGATCTTGCTCGATTTCGAGCCGATCGGGAAATCGTGGTAACCGCTTCCGCCCCAGTTTTTCACTGGAGCATCGCCCGATTCCGACGAGAAGGCTGTCAGCCCTGCGGTCCCGTATCGCAAAATGAGTTCCTTATAGGTTGCAGGCGGTGTCGCGAACAGGAGCGGGAAAAAGCTTCGGACGAGTTTTCCCATGAAGTTGAGGTTGTCAACCGAGGTCTTGTCTTTGAATGGAGGCTTCTTCTTGAATTTTTCCAGATAGCTCTTTCTTACCTGCGAGAACGATTCGGGGTCGGCCAGTTCGGTTTTCTTCTCGCCAAGCGCGGCGATTGCTTTCAGTCTCTTTGAGCCCATCACTGCGCCCAGGCCCGATCTTCCCGCCGCTCTTCCTCCGTCCGTTATCACTCCGGATATAAGTGAAAGCTTTTCTCCGGCTGGCCCGATGCAGGCGATCTGGTATTTCTTGTCTCCCAATTTCTCACGGATCAACGTTTCCGTCTCGACACAATCTTTTCCCCAGACGAACGAGGCGTCCATTAGCCGTGCCCTGTCATCGTTGATAACGAGGATGACGGGCTTTCCCGAAACTCCCTTTACGAAAACGGCGTCGTAGCCGGTGCGTTTGAGCATTGGCGAGAAGTAGCCGCCGGAGTTGGCGTCGCCCCATGTGCCTGTGAGCGGCGATTTCCCGACAACCATATATCGTCCGGTAAACGGCGCGCCTGTGCCCGTGAGGAGGCCGGTCGTGAACCCGATAATCGCCTCAGGCGCAAGCGGGTCGAGCTTTGCCGGCTGCCGTTCATAGATGAGCTTGGCGCCGAGCCCGTACCCGCCGAGAAAATCGCGGTAGGTCTTCTCGTCTATTTTCTCGTCCCATATTTTGCCGGTGCTCAGGTCGGCCCATAGCACTTTTCCCATGTAACCAAAAGGCATTGGCCCCTCCTTTCAATGATACCTGGGGACAAACTAACCTATGAGGACAACCCTATGGTTTGAGTCTGTGACTATTCTATCATCCATGTGGCTGTGGGTGCGAATTTATTCGCAGACGCAAGGCGAAGCCGGGCCGGAAACATTATGCGAATAAATTCGCACCCACGGCGGCCGGACTCAAAAACACAATTGCGGGGAAGATTCCAAGGGGACAAGAAACTGCTGCGCGGACAGCCGTCCCGACCCGAGTCGTGCGAAGAAATTGGCGCCTACAGGGTAGTCCCGTTTCGCAATGATTTGTGTCCCTTTCGCCTCTATTCTCCCATCACGTTTCTGATAGCCGCTTCGAGCTTGTCCTCGTCCGGAATCACGGCCTGTT
>CAYVDS010000095.1:5294-19114 GCA_964450145.1 uncultured bacterium | reverse complement strand
GGCGGGCCGATGCGGGAACCGAGGAATTGGCATCGGTCACGCTGGGCGCGATGGCCGCGGTGCTGATGGTGGTTTCCGGGCGCGGGGTCTTGTTCGCGCGCGCGATAGTAAGGTGTGTCACCCTTGAGTTCGGGGCGCCGAATGAAAAGCTCCTATTGGCAATTCACCTGTCGCGCGTGCTTTTCCCGTACATTCTGCTCATTGGAGTTGCGTCACTCCTGATGGCAATGCTGAATTCGCTCCACCTCTTCTTCTCGTCAGCCTATGCGCCCATGTTGCTGAATCTCTCGATGATCGTGTGCGCGTATCTTTTCAGGAACAGCTTTGAGCAACCAGTGTATGCGCTGGCATGGGGAGTCCTTGCCGGAGGAGTTCTCCAAATCCTGCTCCAAATTCCGTTCCTGCGGCAGAGCGGCATTTCACTCAGGTTTACATGGAATCCGCGACATCCCGGTTTGCGCTTGATATTTCTCCTCTTGTTACCTACGTTCTTTGGGCAGGCTGTGCGCGAGATCAACGTCCTCGTCGACACCATGCTCGCATGGCGTCTCGGCGAGGGGATGGTCTCGGCGCTCTACTATGCATACAGACTTTTGCATCTGCCATTGGCGGTGTTCGGCCTCGCCATAGCCACTGCGATACTGCCGTCGATGTCCCGCTACTCGAGCGCGGGCGACATGGACAAGTTCAAGGAAACGTTCTCGCTCGGTCTCAGGACGATCCTCTTTACCATGCTGCCTGCTACGGTCGGCTTAATCACGCTCCGGATTCCCATCATAAGACTCCTTTTCGAGCACGGCAGGTTCGATTCGGCGGCAACGCAAAATACGGCGTTTGCGTTGATGTTTTACGCACTCGGCCTATCCGCTTTCGCGAGCGCCAAGGTGCTTGCATTCGCCTTTTATTCGATGAAAGAGACCAGATTGCCGGTTCTGGTGGCGGCAGGTTCGATGATCTTGAACGTGTTCCTTAACCTGCTGCTTATGATTCCGCTAAAGCAAGGCGGGCTCGCACTCGCTTCTTCGCTGTCTTCGACCGTCAACGTGGTTGTCCTGTGGATATTTCTGGAGAAAAGGGTCGGGAACCTGGGAGGACGGGCGATAGCGGCGGCAGCCGCGAAGATAGGAACTATCTCCCTCGCGATGGGTGTCTGCGTGTATTTTCTGGCTGTCGTTTGCGGCCGTTTTGTCGCCGCGGCAGCGACGTGGGGCCGGTTTGTTCAGGTGTTAATCCCACTTTCGGCAGGCGTGATAATCTATTTCGGACTTGCGTCGGTGATGGGACTCGAAGAGGCCCAGCAGGTCAGGCGAATCTGGGTAAGGCGATCATAATTCGGGGACACGATGTCGCATCGTGTCCCTGAATAAACGGCGCATGGTGTTCCCCGAATAAACGGCAGCGCATATTCATTCTGGCTTCGGCGGTTTCTTTTCTATATATGCGTATGCGTTGTGATTGTGGATACTCTCGTAGTTTTCGGACTCGACCGTGTACCATGTCACATTCGGGTCGGCCTCGAACTTTTGCGCCATGTCGCGCACCACGTCCTCGGCAAACATCGGGCGCGCGTACGCTTTCTCGGTGACATACTTCTCGTCCTCGCGCTTCAAGAGAGAGTATAATTCGCAGCTTGCCGAGTCTTCCACCATCGCGATCACGTCTTCTATCCAGATAAACTCTTTGAACTTGAGCTGTACGGTTACGAGGCTGCGCTGGTTGTGGGCGCTGTGCTCGCTGATCTCCTTCGAGCACGGGCAGAGATTCGTCACCGGCACGTTGACCTCGAGAATGAAATCCAGTTTACCCTTTTTATGGGAAGCGATGAATTTGCAGCGATATTCCGTCAGGCTCTTGGCGCCGGACACCGGCGCCGCCTTCTCAATGAAATAGGCGAAGCCCATCTCGAGATGCGCGCTGTCGGCGGCCAACGCTTTCTCGACCTCGTAGAGCAGTTCCTCCATGTTGGATATCGACATCCGGCCACGGTGCTTGTTCAACACCTCGATAAACCGGCTCATATGCGTGCCGCGAAAGCGGTGCGGCAGATTGACATACATATTGATATCGGCGATGGTATGCTGCTCCTTCTTTGCCTTGTCGCGCACCACGATGGGATACTTGACATTCTTCACGCCGACCTTATCCACTTCGACTCTGTGGTTGGCCGGCTCGCTTTGCACATCTCGCATCAATTTTCTCGACACTGTAATCTACCTTCTTCCTGCCACAGGCTGGCGCCCGCTGACGATGGGGTCGGCTATGCCAGCTTCCCCGAATCCTCTCGCTCTAAGAGCGCAACTGTCGCAATTTCCGCAAGGGAAATCACTATTCTTATAACATGACCACGTCAAATGAAACGGAGCGCTGATCTTGATACCGAGTCTGACGATCTCTGCCTTTTTCATTTTTATGAGGGGAGTGACAACCTCGACGCGCGTTTCAGGCTTCGTGCCGGCACGAATCAATTCGTTGAACGCCTTGTAATAAACCTCACGGCAGTCCGGATAGCCGGAACTGTCGGGCTCTACCGCTCCGATGAATATGCTGCGCGCGCCTATGACCTCGGCCCAGGAAACCGCAATTGCCAGGAAGTGCGCGTTTCTGAACGGCACATAGCTAGTGGGAATGCCCTTTCGCTGGAGGTCGGCACGCTCCACTGGCAAGCGTGCATCCGTCAAACTCGAACCGCCGATTTTGCCGAGATATCCGATGTCGGCAACCAGCGTCCGTTCGACTCCGTAATGTCTGGCTATCGCTTCAAATGCTCGAAGTTCGCGCTCCTGTGTCCTTTGACCATAGCTCACATGCAGCATCGCGAGCTCAAGTTGCTGCGCAGCAAGACCCGCCGCCACGCAGCTATCCATTCCTCCGCTCACGAGCGCTATCGCGAGTTCTCGAGCCACCTTCAAACACACCTTCGCGCGTGCGGCCATATATATTTATGGATTTGCAGTTGAAGCCTCACGTCCAGAGCATCTTCAAGCATCCATCCCGCCAAACGGCTTGGTTCAAGAATACCGAACGCAGCCGACAAGTGAACCTTATGCCTTTCGTTCAGACGCTTCGATTTGATAACGCCGACCGCCCACTCGTAATCGTCGCGGTCTGTAAGCACGAATTTCACTTCGTCGCGTTGCTTAAGCAGCCGGATGTTATCCCACAGCATCCGCTCCGACATGCCGCTGCCCGGGCACTTGATGTCCATGACGATTATAGCCCGCTCGTCAATCCCTTCGAGCGAAAGGCTGCCGTTCGTCTCGATGAGAACCACCCAGCCGCCGTTGGCGAGCGCAGTGACGAGTGAGCGCGCCTGGGTTTGCAGTAAGGGCTCGCCACCCGTTATCTCCGCCAATTTTGCCGGAAACCGGAAAACGGCCTCCACCACTTGGCCAATTGTAAGCTCGTCGCCGTGTTCATACGCATATGCGGTATCGCAATATGTGCATCGAAGATTGCAGCCCGCCAGCCGGACGAACGCGCACGGAAGACCAGCATAAGAGGACTCACCCTGGATGCTGAAGAAAATCTCATTTACTTTCAACGGCGTCCTCGAAATAGCTCGCGCACGAGGTCTCTGCTTCGCGGATATTGACGCGCGTGACTCTTGCTCCGCGACCGTTTATCCGCCGGCCGACTTGCTCGTAAAACCAGCGCGCGAGATTCTCTGATGTCGGGTTGAGCTTATCGAAAGGAGGCGTTTCATTCAGGTTGGTATGATCGAGGCGGGAAATCAACTCGGAAGTGACAGTCTTGACGTCCCCGAAATCCACAAGTATTCCATTCGGCTGAAGTTGGCCGCCGCAGACAACGACCTCGACGACCCAGTTGTGGCCATGCAGCTTGGAACAAGGGCCCTCGTAGTCCCGCAAGCTGTGGGCCGCCGAAAACACGGTCTTTACCGTTAACTCATACACGCCCATGGCGCTCCTTCTCGATAACGACGTTCACCCACTATTCTAACACACGACACTACCTCGTTCAACTGACTCGGGAGTGAACACGATAGGGGGCCTGCGACATAAAAGGGCAAGAAGAGACTGTCCCATAATTCTGTAGGTGCGAATTTATTCGCAGATTCGATGCGAAAAGAGCCTGAAAAATTGTGCGAATAAATTCGCACTTACAGAATTCCACTCCGTTTGTCAATTACGAGACAGTCTTAAAACTGTCATTCTGAGCGAAGCGAAGAATCTCTGCTTCTATACGCAAATTCGGGGACACCATGCGGCATGGTGTCCCCGAATTAATGGAAACGGATGCGAATTCAAGCCGGCTTGTTTCGGGGCCTTATCATGTGATAAGATTCCTTTCACTGATCGCCGTGATACGATTCCGGCGTCTTTATTTCATCATGGAACGCCCATATAGAAAGGACAAGGCTGCGCCGGATTCTGCCATGCCTTGGCCTCTGATTCTCATTGCTCTCCTGTGTTTCATCATCTACATGGCTATCTACCGGGCTCCGTGGTTGTCGGATGACGTATTCTGCGTGACAACAAACGAGGCGATCAGGAGCCTGTCGAATACCGGCGCCTTCTTCCTTGATCCTGTGAAAACGACCGCTCCCCTTATTGAGTGGAGGGGCATGTACAGGCCGATTCAAACACTTTCCTTTGCGCTTGACTATCGGCTTTGGGGGTTGAGGCCTTTCGGGTTTCACCTTTCGAACGTCGTGATTCACGCCATCGTTTCTTGTTTGGTGTATACCCTGTGCAACACCGTTGGGATATCCGCCAGATTCTCGCTGTTGGCCGCCTTAATATTCGCCGCGCATCCGGCCAACGTCGAGCCCGTGATGTGGGTCTCGAGCAGAAACGCGGGCCTTTCTCTGACGTTCCTGCTTGCGTCTTTCCTGCTCTTTTTTCGCTCGCGCGGAATTAGGCGCTTTCCTTCCGCAATGCTTGCCGCATCTCTCGGGTTGTTCATGCTTGCCGTTCTCAGCAAAGAGACGGCGATAGTGCTTCCGGTCATGCTGGTTGCGCGCGATGTGCTGCTGCCGCGCACCGGGAAGCCTGTCTTCCGCCGGACGGTAATCGAGTATTGCATGTTTGCCGCCGTCATCGCAGCATATTTCATATGGCGAACCGCGCTACTTAAGCTTGTCGCCCAACAGGAATACTGGGGCGGGGGCCTGTTGTCCACTATGCTGACGATGTCAAAGTGTTTTGCGCTTTATCTGAAGATAGTTTTCTTTCCCTCGATCAAGAATTGCATGAACTACGCCGTTCCCATCGCAACTTCTGTGTATGATCATCTCGTGGCAGGCTCAATCGGCATTCTGATGCTCTTCTGCGTTCTTGGCGCGCTTGCGTGGCGCTTCAATCCGCTTGCTGGCTTCGGGCTGACATGGTTCTGCCTGGGGCTCTTGCCTGTTTCGAACGTGATCCCGCTTGTGGAACTTATGGCCGAACGATTCCTCTACCTCCCGCTTGTCGGCATCGCCATCTCGGCTGCTTCGTTCATGGAGAAAATCGAGGACGTTTGTGCAGCGAGAATGAGGAAGGCTCTTTATCTGATGATTGCGATGCTTCTCATTGTCTACAGCAGTATAACAATTGGAAAAAGCTCGGCATGGCGCGACCCCGAAATTCTTCTTACACAGTCGCTTGAGGCTTACCCGCATGATTTTGCCATGCGGATGGGATTAGGGCTAATGTATCACGAGCGCGGCCTGTATCTCGACGCGCTCAACGAATACGCGCATGCTTTGCGCGCTTCACCGAAACACTGGAGAATGGCCGAATTGCTAAGCCACATGGGTGACAGCTACAGCGAGTTGCAGGACTATGAAGCCGCAGTTGGCTTTTACAACGCATCCTTGCGGATAGACCCCAAATTTGCGCACGCCAGCATAAACCTCGGCAAAACCTATCTCAAGCAAGGGCGTGTCGAAGAAGCCGTGAAAAATTTCCGGCGCGCGCTCGAGATAGACCCAAGACTGAGGGTCGCAGTTAGCCGGGCGATTGCGGAGACGGTCGGATCCCAGGCCCCGCAGGAATCCTTCCAACAAAGATAATCATCATCTTACGAAACTACCAGAGATGTCGGCATACGGTCAGTTCTTGTCCTTCATTCCTCTGACTAAACACGCAGCCTGTCTTGCATGCTTTGAAAGCAGCACATTTAGTTTGAGAAACACTGTGCCAGATGCCTTCATCTTCCACATGGAGCGTGCGAATCCGACCATATTTCCGGAAAACATATTTTGGCACAATAAATGCCCATATGAGCCCACGATGAATTATTATCGATCTTATGTGAAAAAGAGTGACGCTGTCTTAACGATTGTTTAATCGCGGTTTGAGCCGAGAGTGCCGATGCATGGATATTACGTAACCTGTTAATTCCCAAGTATATAGGAAAATACAGAGTTAGAGGACTCGAGGATGGATAACCGACATGCGGTATTCTGTGTTGACGATGAGCAGAACATACTAAGGTCGCTTGAACGATTGTTTATCGACGAGGGATATGACATAGTGACCGCGTCCTGCGCGGAGGATGCGCTGGAGAAGTTGAAAGAAACCAGCGTTTCTCTCGTTATTTCCGACCAAAGGATGCCCGGCATGCAGGGCGTCGAACTCCTCGGGTGCATAAAGAGAATCTCACCCGACACCATCTGCATTCTTCTGACCGGGCACACCGATATTAAAGACGCCGTCTCTGCAATAAACAGTGGCGCTGTCTACAAATATATTGAAAAACCGTGGGACGACGTTGAACTCAGGATTACCGTCAAGCGCGCTCTCGAACAGTATGACCTCGTCCAGCGGAACAAGAAACTGAATGAAATCGTCAGGGAACAGAACGAGGAGTTGAAATTCCTCAACAAGAACCTGGAGGAAAAAGTCCGCGAGAAAACGGAAGAAGTTCTTCAAAAGAATGTTCGTCTGGAAGAACTGAATGAACAGCTTAAGAAGAATTTCATTGACACAACAAGGGTCTTTGCCGGTCTCGTGGAAATGAGAGACGAATATGTGGGAGGCCATTCAAAGCGGGTTGCGGTCGCCTCGAGATGTGTCGCGTCAATGCTTCAACTTTCGGAAGAAGAGGTGTTTGACGTTGAGGTGGCTGCTTTGCTGCACGACATCGGCAAGATTGGCCTGAAGGACGATCTTTTGAGGATACAGAGCTTCAGGCCCGGCGATTCAGGGAGTCGCGAGATTCAGCAGCATGCAGTGATGGGCCAGATGAGTCTGGCTGGAATTGACAGCCTTCAGGGAGTCGCTAAGATGATCCGTCACCACCACGAGAGCTACGACGGCTCGGGTGTGCCCGACGGGCTTAAAGGAGAAGACATCCCGCTTGGCTCCCGTATCATCGCGGTGGTGGACGCAGTCGATAGTCTCCGCTTTCGCCGAAAGCCTCAATTGCCGTTCTCGGAGAAAGCCGCGCGGTCATATATAGAAAAGCTCGCGAACAGTAAGTTCGATCCGGCGGTGACTGAAAGGCTTTTTGAGTTTTTGCAAGGATTGCGCACTCGGGAACCTCGCAAGAAGGTTCTCAAAGTTACGGCCAATGAGATACATGGGGACATGGTGCTTGCTCAGGATATCATTACAAACAGCAACATGCTTCTCATCGCTCACGGCGAGGTGATGAAGAAATCATACGTTGAGAAAATCCGCTACTACGCGGAGCGCGGGCTGATTGAAGACGAGTTTCATGTGTACGCGCCCGAGGAGACTGCAAAGACCGCTCAGGAGTCGCCAGTGAAATGACGGGAGCGGAATCGGCTGTTCAGAATGTGAAAAGGGGAACCGCGGGTATGGCACGACACCGCATATTGTTTGTGGACGACGAAGAGAACATTCTCAGAGCGCTCAGCAGGCTGTTTCTTGACGAGGGCTATGACATCGAAACCGCGAGCAGCGGGGAAGAGGCTCTCACAAAACTCGACAGACGAAAAGTATCCCTGGTCGTTTCCGACCAGAGGATGTCGGGGATGCAGGGCGTCGAGCTTTTGAGCCGGGTCAAAGCGCTTTCGCCCCACACAATCGGGATTCTGCTCACCGGTGCCGCCGACCTGAGGACGGCCGTCGACGCAATCAATAGCGGCTCGGTCTACCGATATGTCGGCAAACCGTGGGACGACGACGAGTGCAAGATAATTGTGAGGGAAGCGCTCGACAAGCTCGAGATTGAGGAAAAGAACCGGAAGCTCACGAGAAGAATCCACCTGCAAAACAAGAAACTCAAGCAACTGAACCAGAATCTGGAGAGAGCCAAAGAACTGTTGACTATATCTTTCCAGCGCTACATGAGCGAGCATTTGCTGGAACGCGTTCTGCAAAGCTCAAAGCCGGTTTCGCTCTCCGGCGAGAAGAGACCGGTCACCATCTTGATATCAGATATCCGCGACTTTACTTCGCTCGCGGAGAACATGACACCCGAAAGGCTCGTCGAGTTCCTTAACCAGTATTTTGAGCCCATGGTGGAAATAATTCTTGACAACGAAGGCCTTCTCGACAAATTCATGGGCGATTCGGTCATGGCGCTTTTTGGCGCCATCTATACACATGAAGACGACTCGTTGAGGGCCGTGAAGGCAGGAATCGAGATGCAAGACGCAGTCGAGCGTCTCAATAAGCAGTGGGCGATGGAGGGGAAACCATCGATTAGAATCGGCATCGGGATTTCCACCGGCGAAGTCGTTGTCGGCAACATAGGCTCTGAGAAGAGGATGGAGTTTACCGTTATCGGTCAGGACGTCAACTATGCCCAAAGAATCGAGGGTCTGACAAAGACTTTGCGTTCGTCCGTCCTGATCAGCGAGCCCACGTACTTCGAGGTGCGCGACAGAATTCACGCGGTTCCATATGCGCCCATCGAGATAAAAGGCAAGAAAGATCCGATTGTGGTGTATGGAGCGGAGGGGCTCATCAAATAGGCGAAAGGCGAAAGTGCAAGGGCGAAAGGGAAATCACTGGGGGAAAAGGTCAAAAGGGGAAAAAAGAGGGGACCGACGTGGAATGATGAATGATGAATAAAAAGGAGATAAGCCGTTTTCCTTATCGCTGACTTTTGACCTTCGACCTTTGACTTTCGACTCTTTGTGGTTTCCCTTTCGCCTTTGCTCTTTCGCCCTTCGCCTACTTCGTGGACGTTTCCGTCATCGAAACGATTCGCCGGATTCCGCTCTGCCGTGTGATATCCATCGCGCGGATAACGCGGCCGTAAGGGACGTCCTTGTCCGCCCGCAGCACCAGTGTGGCCTCGGGTTTGCCTGCTGCGGTCCTTAGTTCTGCTCGAAGCTCACTTTCCTTGACGGGCGTACTGTTGAGGAACATGCGCCCTTGTTTGTCAATTGTAAGCGTGAGCGGTTCGAGCTTGCTCGGTTCGGCAGTGTTTGCGGTGGGCAACTCCAGTTTGATCGCCGGATGCTGCACGAAGGTTGTGGAGATCATGAAAAAGAGGAGCAGCATGAACATCACGTCGATGAGCGAAGTGATGTTTATGAACGGCTTCTTTCGTTTTTTCGGTCGGATTTGCATTCCTAAGAGTATCTCAGGTTGTCTTCGCGCTCTGCCGTTACCGGTTCAGTGGATTCCGCGGCTTTGCCTGCATAGAGTTTGTGGATGAGCATATTCGCATACCGCTCGATCTCGAGCAAGAGGTCCTCAGCGCGTTTCGAGTAATAACTGTGCGCAACGAGCGCCGGAATCGCGATGAAAAGACCTGCGATAGTTGTAATCAGCGCCTCGGATATGCCGGCTGACAACTTGGATGCTTCTCCTACTCCGCTGACGATAATCACGTTGAAAATGTGGAAAATGCCCAGCACAGTACCCAATAGACCCAATAGGGGAGAGATTCCGGTGATGATTTCGAGCATCAGCAGTCCCCGCTCGAGCGAGCCCACTTCATGCCGGGCGGCGGCCTGAATCATCTCGACGTTCTCTGCGCGAGGCAACTTACGGTTGGTTAGGCCCGCCTTTATGACTCGTGCAAAGGGGGTATTCGCGCGGTCACAGACCGCGATGGAAGCGACCATGTCTTCGGCGCCACGCATGTTCTCAACTAATCCTACAATTTCCGGGGCGATAACCTTTCGGGTTCGAAGCGCGTACGCTTTCTCGATAATGAGCGCAAGGGCAAGAATCGAGCAGATGCCCAGCGGAATCATCGTGATGCCGCCCGCCTTGAGGAAATACCACGCAGTGTTCAAATTGGTCCTCCTTCGCTAATTCGAGGACGCCTTGCGGCAAGGCGTCCCGAATTAGGCAACATCTTTAGAATCGCGCAGAAACTGTTGTTCAACGGGGACAGACCCGTAACATAGGGTCTGTCCCCATTCTTTAATTATACCGGAACGTGAATCGGATATTGAGCGGTTTGTTCATATACTCATCAGGAAGTCCCGGCACTTCACTATAAGGTATCTTGTCAAATGGTTGTGCATCGCTTATGGACGACGCGCACACGAGCGGAAAGTACGGGTCGCCTTCGTTCGAGTTTACGATCATGTCGGTCACATGGCCATCAGGCTGTATCTTGAAATCGATGACCGCCTCCGAGCTGACGATGCCCGTGTATTGAGATATCAGTCGCGACACCCATTGCTGTTCGACGGCTTGCTTCATTTTTAACAGATATTCGCCGAAGAAGTGGCGTGTCGCGCCGAACGAAAGCTCGCCCGTTATCTGGGCGTCGGCCTCAGTGTTCTTGGCGCTCGCCGCCGTGATTATGCGCGGCGCCATCGGAGGCGGGGCCGATTCGCCGGACGACCCGTCCGCCGGGGAAGCTTTCTTGGCAAGCTGGATGACCTCTTTCTTCTGCGGCTCCCTCGCCATTTCCATTCTGTTTCGCATTTCGGGACTGGTCTGTTCAGATGAATCCGATTTCGTTGCGGACTCTTTCTCCATTTGTTTGTGCGTTTCTGTCTGCTTCCGGTCCCTATCCGGTCGAACTTCCTGATCGGTCTTCCCCGATTTTCGTTGTTGCGCAGGGGTCGTCCGAGGCGATTGCACGATCATCCGCTGCCTGGTGTCTTTCGCCTTCTCTTGTTTGCCCTCCATACGAGGTGAATCGGAGAGTTTCTTCTCGCCATGAAACATATCCTGTGCCCGGGTATTTTTGTCGGACATGAGATGAGAGTTCTCCGGAGGTTCTGGAGTCGTGGCGGAAGCGGGAGTATCGACCAGTTCGAACCGGACAACTTTCGGTTCAGTCTCTTTCGCCATGACTGTCCGGGGACGGCTGACGAAGACTCTCCTGGTGATAGCGTCATGGGAGAACGTCGCCACAGCGCCGAAATGAACGAGAGTGGAGATCAGAAGAGAGACTTTGAAAGAACGAGCAAACATGCGTCAGTAACAACCCTTAAGAAACTCGGTTCATGGTTTAGGATTCATGGTTCAGGATTGAAAGAAAGTTGTATGCCGCTTGCGCATTCGCCATGTGATAAGTGGTCGCCCTTTTTCCCCCCTTTGATAAAGGGGGCAGGGGGGATTTTTCCGCTACGCCGCTTGAACATGTTTCTCTCGCCCCTAACCCCGCCACAGGCGGGAAAGCGTGTCCCCGAATAAGCGCACGGAGGCCTTAGAAAATGTCGAGTAACTGCTTAAACCGCACAATATCATGGTCTGGCCGGTAACTGTCGAACGGTTCGCATCGGCGCGGGTTATACCATACGGGCGTTATGCCCGCATCACGCGCTCCCAACACGTCGCTTCCATACATGTCCCCCACGTGCGCGGCCTCGTGTCGCGGAATAGTCATCCGTTCAAGAGCGATTTCAAAAATCTTAGGGGACGGTTTTCGTACTCCTTCAAGCGACGAATCGACGATGGTCTCGAAATATTGCGCGATGCCAAGCTCGGCGCATTTCTCACGGCAACGCCCGTCATTATTCGAGATCACGCCGAGCCTGTACCCTTTTTCCCGCAGACCTTCGAGCGTCTCGACAACCCCTTCGGACAGCGTTCGAACGTAGGGTTTTTCGTCGAACTTCCGCATTATCCTCGGAAGGGCTGATGGCCAATCAATGGACATTTGAAGCAGCCTGCCGAGGTGATCAAGGAACCGCATCAGGTATTCGCCGTCGCCGCTGAGCGAACCCGATCGCGAATCGAGATAGACCAGATAATCCGCTTTGTCGAAAGCGCGGACGACATCGGTATATGCACACTCGAAACCGAGTCCTCCCAAAAGATCGGTGATTCGCCTGAGATACGAAGGATTTCCCTCCATCAGCGTATCGCCAAAATCGAAAAAGACAACCTTCACCCCTCTTTTCCTTTGGATATTCATGGCTCACATCACCGTTGCGATTCTTGGTTCGTTCGTCAGCTTATCCTTGTTGCGCTCGACGCGCTCGATCACGGGCGCGAGCGTCTCGAGCATCTCGGCCTTGTCCTGCATGAATTTCCCGAAAACAGGGACAAGGTTGGAGACATGATCGCTGTGGAATTCCGAGCTTATTCCATTCAAACACTCAATCAATAATCTCTCTTCCATCAGCATCTCGAGGATGTTTGGCGGTTTGTATTCGCCGCGTTCATACGCCTCATAGAGAGGGGTTCCGGGTATCAGCGTCATTGTGCGCACGCGAATGAAATCGGGGTCAATAGCACTGAGGACCGCCGCACTCTCTCGGGCGTGGGACTCCCATCCGTCGGCGCCACCGAGCCCGAGCATCAGATATTCGGAGAGCTCGATACATGCTTGCTTCACATTTCGCCCGGCCTTTATCATCTGTTCCGGTGTGGCCCCCTTGCTGATAGACTCGAGCAGCTTGACGTCGCCGGTTTCGAGACCGAGGTGCAATCGGTCGAGCCCGGCCTCACGTAGGCGTCTCAATTTATCCGGCGCCATCAGCGCGAGCGTTTTCGCGCGGCCATAACTCGTAACCCTTTGTATTTGAGTGAATTGCGAATGCAGATAACGGAGTATCTCCACAAAGTTGTCCGTCTTGATGACGGGGCTGTCGGCGTCTCCGATAAATACGTTCATCGGTCGGTCGCCATAGAACCGCAGTGCTTCATCGATATCGGCTTTAACATCTTCCACCGGTCGCGTCTCGAAGTGCAGCATCTTGTACATTCCACAGAACTTACAGCGGTTCCACGGGCATCCGCGCGTTACGCGAAGCAACATACTATATGCCTCGCTTGGCGGCCTGAACGGCGGCATTTCATATGTCATTTCGGAGTATCCTCGATATCTATGTTCTTTTCCTCATCTACAACAACCACAAAAATTATAGCATTTTCCGTCATTAAATTAAACCGACAAAAATGTTTCACCGCAAAGGCGCAAAGAGCTCTGCGCTCTTTGCGCCTTTGCGGTGTGAATCACCTGAACAAAAAGTCGGGAAGGTTGGCGATTAGTCCATCAATAATTCTCGGCCAGGACCTCGTAATAGCTCTGCTGATGCTTGCACGTCGGGCACTCTTTCGGCGCTTCCTTGGATTCGATAATGCGGCCGCAATTGCGGCAGTGCCATTTGACCACCTTATCTCTCTTGAACACTGTTCCTTCCTTTACATTCTTCAAGAGGGATCGATAGCGGAGCTCATGGAACTCCTCGACCTTGGCCACCTGGTCGAACGTGTTGGCCACAGCCGCGAAACCCTCTTTTCTGGCAATACCCGCGAAATCCTTATAGATCGTTGTCCATTCCATTTTCTCGCCCTCAGCGGCGGCTGCGAGGTTCGAGGCGGTGTCACCGAGCGAAATGGGGTAGGTGGCTTCGATTTTTACTTCGCCATCGGGCAGCAACTTGTAGAACACCTTCGCGTGTTCCCTCTCGTTCTCGGCGGTTTCGCGAAACACCGCTGCGATCTGCTCGAAACCGCCCTTAAGCGCCTCGCTCGCAT
>CAYVDS010000095.1:0-5284 GCA_964450145.1 uncultured bacterium | reverse complement strand
CGCATAGAAGGTATATCGGTTTCTCGCCTGTGATTCACCCGCAAACGCCGTCAACAAATTTTTTTCCGACTGGCTTCCTCTCAATTCCATTGCCATCTCCTTTCTCAATCCTGATCGGCTCAAACGCTATTGCCTGATTATGTGCCCAATTCAACCTGGGAATTTGACAACATTATGCACATGCGTTCCCAAAACCGCAAATCGGAAGAAGTGGCTTCCGAACCACGGGGAACACGGGGAGTCACGGGGCAGAGAAAAGGCGAAAGACGAAAGGGCAAAGGCGAGAGGAAACAAGAAGGGCGAAAAGTCCTCATAAGTTCATGGTTTTCTTTGTTCGACTGGCGCGGGTTGTCCGCAACTGAAGCAGTACTCATCCAACAGCTTCGCCAACGCACCGCAGTGAGCGCATTTCTTACCGACCGCAATACCGCAACTCGGACAGTACATTGCGCCGGATTGAATCGCCGCCCCGCATGAATAGCATTTCCCTTTCTCGAGACGGGTCCGGATTATCCTCTCCTTTGTAAAATACTTCTTCTGCAATACGTAGATTGCGGCAACGAAGACGCCGGCCCCGATAAATCCGGCAAACACCTCCGGCAAGCAATCAAAAACAAAGACTGCAATTGTGCTGATAAGCAACAATGTCCCATACCAAAGGAATGCGCGGTTTATGGTTCTTCCGAATCTTCCAAACTTGAACGCAAACCTCGTCGTTACAAGAACAGAACTTATCGACATAAGGAATGCGATTCCATAGAGGATGATCCGTTTGTTAGTGAACGAGTTTTGGGCCACCCACCGGCTGAACCACTCATCCGTCATCAGATGCCCGAGTTCCCACGTGGCGAAGAGCATACACCCTATGATTCCGACAACGAATATGCCTTCGAGTTTGGACAATTGAATTTCTTCATCATGTTCCTGCATGACGGTTCCCCCTTTTGAGAATCCGAAATCCCGACGATTATGATCCGAACACAAACAGGAAAACTCCCTTTGGCGAGAACCCGGAAGTCGCCGAAATTGTTCATCCATGCTTCAGATATATTCAGGCGCCTTCGCGCGCCTTCTCACTCAGTCTCGTCCTGGCCGGGATTCGTAGGCGCAGGGACCACTGCTTCCTCATGCTTGGGCCAGATGAGAGAGGCGATCATCGAAAGGAGGAGAATGCCGCCGACTGTGCCCAATGCGGCCGGGATGGGGATCTTGTAGACTTCGGAGAGCATCATTTTGACGCCGACGAAGGCGAGAATCGCAGCGACGCCATAATTCAGATAATGGAACAATTGCATCGCGCCGGCCAAGGCGAAAAACATGGCCCGCAGTCCGAGAATCGCAAACACATTTGAAGAATACACGATGAAAGGGTCAGTGGTGACGGCGAGAATCGCGGGGATCGAATCCAGCGCGAAGATGATATCCGTCGTTTCAATTACCAGCAGCACGACAAAAAGCGGAGTGGCCATCAACCTGCCTGCGCGCTTCACGAAAAACTTCTCGTTCTCATAGTCAGATGTGATGGGGAAGAGGCGGCGGAAGAGTCTGAGGACAGGGTTCTTTTCCGGATGAATTTCTCTTTCTTCCTGGATGGCCATTTTGATAGCAGTGATAATAAGGAACGGGCCGAAAACATATATGATCCAGTGGAATCTTCTCATGAGGGCAATGCCAGTGGCTATAAAAAGCGCCCTCATTATCAGCGCGCCGATAATGCCCCAGAATAGCACCCTGTGCTGATACTTGCTCTTCACGTTGAAGTACGAGAAGATCAACAAGAAAACGAACAGATTGTCAACGCTCAGGGATTTTTCGAGCAGGTACCCCGTAAGGAAGCTCAACGCCGTATGCGAATCCTGAATGAAGTAAATGCCGAGATTGAAGAGGAGTGAAAGCGCGATCCAGAAGAACGTCCACACCACCGCTTCCCTGATTGTGACTTCGTGCGCCCTGCGGTGAAACACCTTCAGGTCGAGCACTAGCATCGCGATCACGAATATGTTGAAGCCGATAAACCAAAGGATTTCATGCGGCATTGTCAGCTATATCTCCTCAGTGGATGTGTTTTGCGGAGTGGCAGCGTCCGCAACTTGCTTATTATAGCGCGAACCGGGACAAAACGCCGAAATATCGATTCTTATTGGCCGGACACCAGCTTCACGACATTTTTGTCAATGAATTCGTTTAGGCGGCTGTAGAGCTCGCTAGCGGGAAAGCTGGTTCCCACCTTTTCCGGCTGCACCCACTTCATGGTTCCCTCAACCCATAATAGTTTAGGGTCCTGAATAAACGATTCGATTCTCACCTGTGTTTCAATGGGCTCGTTAGGCGTGGGCGGCATTACGAAGCGCAGGCCGCCGCCAAGAATGGGTTTGCCGAGAACGGAAAGCTCCGCCGACGATTTGCCCAGCATTTTCTCCCATATGTATTGGAAAGCATGCGGATATTCCGGGCTGCATGAATAAAGCTTCCGGATGGAGCCGTCTTTCTGAGCGAAAACCTGCGGTTTCGGGTCGGAAAATACCCTGAGGTATATTTCTCCAACGGCTGCGGCAATCTTGGGGAAAAGAATACTGTTCGGATTCTCTGGCATAACAATGAGAAGCTGGCCGGTATTCGGGGAATTCATGAATGTCTCCACAATAACAGCGGTTCTCATATAAAGCCTTGATCCCGATTCCCCCTTCCTTCTTTGCCGTGTTTTCGGCCTCCAGCCCGATCATGCTGAGCTCTTTCTGGAACGCCAGCTTTTCGTCAACCGTGAGCGGTTTCTTGGGCGCGATCACGTAGTTGAGGCCTATATGTATCACACGCGCGGTGTTCACGAGCATGTTAGAAACTCCCAAGAAACGAGGCGAAAGGCGAAAGGAGCAAGGCGAAAGGGAAAAACCAAAAAGGAGGAGAGATTACTTTGCTCCACTCGCGTTGAGCATACTATGCTCGCTCTTTCTTTCATTAATTAACCCCGCACAGGGAGGTCAGCCGCTCCCAAGAAACTACCTTCCTTTTGTCATTCCCGCGAAGGCGGGAATCCATTCTTCTTCTAACCGAAGCATTTGGACTACACAAGCTTGCGCGCTAACCCACGTTTCTTCCACAATCAATCCTGCGCAGTGGGTTCGCCGCTCCTAGGAAACTGGCAACTATTTCCCTTAATCGGGGACACCTTGCGGCAAGGTGTCCCCGATTAAGCTGCCATGGCGTATTGTGTCCCTGAATCTAGGCTACTGTATCGCATCATTCTACCACCATAGATGGTCGTTTGTCTAAGCTCGATGAATATCTCCCCTGACGTGTTTGCAAATGCCATCGGATTGAAATATGATGGACGCAGGTTTACAGAGAGAGGGCTAACACATGATCGAAAAACTTACTGCAGAACAGATAGAGGGTATGTTTGACGCAATGCCGTTTCAACTTCTCTTCATTGACGAACATGACCGCGTCAGGTATTGGAACAACTCGAAGGCTCGGCTGATGGAGCCTCCGCAAGAAAGTCTTGGAAAAGACGTTCGGGATTGTCACAAGGAAAGTAGCCTCCCGCGACTGGAAAAGATGTTGTCGGATTTCAAGAGCGGGAAAAAGGACGAGGACGAGTTCTGGGTAATAAAAGAGGACTGGGGCCTCAAAGCTTTGAACCGGTTTTTCGCAATCCGGGATAAGTCCGGCAAATATCTGGGCACACTGGAATACTTCCTGAATTTCGCATACATAAACAACATCGCCGAGGAAAAGAAAGCCGCACACGTATCCGGTTCATAGGCTGGCTTTGTGCCTTTGCAGTGAGGTGGTTGGCCCCTACACTTGCAGGCCGAGTTTCTTGACAACCAGATCGGCAAGCGTGTAAGGCGTCTCGGGGCTATCGCCTGCGCTCGCGAGGTATTCTTCCACCAGCTTCCTTATATCATCGTTCTGCCAGAGTATCGTCTCGATTCGCTGATTTATGATGTCCTTGATGCGTTTGCGAATGCGTTCCCTTCGCTTGGCTTCCAGCAGTCGGGAAGAAGCGAGGAAATCTTTGTGCCTCACGATTGCTTTCACGAGTTCATCAACGCCCTCGGCCTTCACTGCGGTAGTGAGCAAAACCGGTATGACCCAGCCGTTTGTGCTCTCGCGCATCGAGAGCATCGCTTCGATTTCGCGCGCAAGACCGTTGGCGCCTTCCCTGTCAGCCTTGTTGATCACGAAGATGTCCGCGATTTCCATGAGGCCCGCTTTCATCGTCTGAATGCCGTCGCCCGATTCAGGCACAAGCACGACTATCGTGGTGTCGGCCGCAGTGACTATATCGAGCTCCGATTGACCGACTCCGACCGTCTCCATTATAACGATGTCTTTTCCGAAGGCGGCGAGAACGTCTCCGACCTCATTTGTTGCGAGCGCCAGCCCTCCGAGACTCCCTCGAGTCGCCATGCTGCGGATGAAGATGCCCGGATCGAGGCCGATGTCCGTCATCCGAATCCTATCGCCGAGGATGGCCCCGCCCGTGAATGGGCTCGTGGGGTCGACCGCAATAATGCCGACGGTGTTGTCCGAGGCGCGGAACGATTTCGCGATATGCGAGGTGAGCGTGCTCTTGCCCGCGCCAGGAGGCCCGGTGATTCCTATTCTGTGCGCGCCGCCGGTCGAAGGAAATATGTTGTGCAGGATTTCCTCGAATCCTTCGGAGCGGTTCTCGACGAGCGATATCACGCGCGCCAGCGCAAGCCGGTCTCCCGACCGATACCTTTTATATAGTTCTTTCAAGCGATTATCATCTCTCACCATATTCATATTCGATTTTTCTATCCGCAGATTTCGTCATTATCCGCAGATTACGCAGATTTTCACCAAATTCTCCGCATTGCCCACCGTTGTTTTCTTGAAGTCTCATCACCACTGTTCAACACAAAGAAGCTGAACCGCAGAGGGCGCGAAGGGTCGCAGAGGAAAACGGAATAATGCAATGTCATTCGTACTACTCACTGTCGAAATCACAAATTCCTGTTACGATCTTCGTTTTTTCTCTTTCCAAGAATCTGTACTACTCACTGGCAATTTCGTGAATTTTTGTCATGCTTTCAACAATATATCTGTATAACTCGCTATGGTTGAAGGGATTCCCGCCTTCGCGGAAATGATAAGAATAGAGCTCTTCATTCGTGCAATTCGTGTAATTCGTGTTCCAAGAAACTCTTCTTCTTTCTTCCTTCCTTCTTCTTAATCCGTGCTAATCTGTACTACTCACTGTCAGAATCGTGAATTCTTGTCGCGATTTCCTCTTCTCCTTTTTCCTAAAATCTGT
>CAYVDS010000094.1:0-19422 GCA_964450145.1 uncultured bacterium | reverse complement strand
GTGTATAAGGTAAGACCACAGCTGACGGTGTGGAGCAAGAAACACTTCAGTTCTTCAGTCTCGTGGGCGCAAACACCGATATTAACATAGGTATACTTCCTTGCCCACAAGATGTAACCACAGAAATCGGGCTTGGTCCGCTAGGTCGTTACTTAGGGGTGGGATTCTTCTTCGCAAGACCGAACTATATGGGCTCCTTCGATGTTGGCGGCATCTCAATCCATCTGGGGCTGGGAATTGGCGCCCCTGTATATATTAGCGGGACAATGCCCGAAGGCGTTGAAGCCAAGTGGTTCTAACTGGTAACGTAAATGCGAGAGCCAAACAATGAAAAGACCTTTATTGTGGATATCTTTGGCAGTTATCTCCATACTTGTATTGCTGTATGCAGTCGTACACTTCTCCGGCCTACCCTTTCTCTTCCTTGATTTCATTCAGAAGATATCCAAGGGAGAGGTCAAACTATTTTATCTTGAATTGCTAAATCTGGCGGTCGTTTCGCTTTTCGGAATTGTATTTGGCCTCCTTGGCCACAGGCTCGCGAAGAAGAAGCATAGAAATGTGCTTGGATGGACAGTATTGTGCGTTCTCTTCAATTTATGGCCTTTCCTTGTGCTTTATTATTTGCCGAAAAAGAACAGGCCGCCGCACACATGACAAAACTGTGCTGGCGACTGGAAGAACCAAAGGGTACCTTATGGTTTTGAGATACCAATGGGCACGGCAAAAAAAGAAAAGGGGTCAGGTCTACACATTGGACAAAGCCACGAGAAAGTTAATCTATAAGAAGTAACTCTCAATGGAAATATATTTACTTATGTCTTTGGCTGATTATAATCACAACAGAGAAAAGAATAGGGGTCAGGTCTACACATTGGACAAGCCACGAGAAAGTTAATCTATGAGAAGTAACTTTTAATGGAAATATATTTACTCACATCTTTGGCTGATTATAGTCACAACAGCGGCAGTCCGCTGACTGACGCGCGGGAATGGTAAGAAAAAAGCAGGAATGATGAAAGAAAACGCGAATGATAAGAGAAGAAAAGACAGTTCATTCGTGTAATTTGTGTAATTCGTGTTCTAAGAAATTCTCTTTTGGGTTCTCTTAAAATCCGTGTTAATCCGTGTGCATCTGTGGTTGCCAAGCTTCTTTTTTGCTTTGTGGCTTTGTGCCTTTGTGGTGATATCTGGCTGCTCTGTACGCTCGGTGATCTCTGTGGCTAAAAGCAGTTGTTTCTTTGGATCGGAGGATACAGAACAATGTCGCGAACACTAACCCATAGGTTCTTTGTGGCGTCTGCGGTGTTCATGCTGATCATGCTTTCCACAATCGCTTCGTTTGCCGAAACCATAAACTACGGCTACGACGACATGGAGCAATTGACCAATGTCGGATATGGCGACGGAACGGTGCTGGACTACGTCTACGACAACTCTGGCAACCGTTTGCAAAGAGCGACCACTCTCGCAGGCGCGCCCGCCAATAATCCTCCGAATGCGGTCTCCTCTCCCACTCCCGCGAACGGCGCCACGGGCGTTTCCACCAATGTCACCCTGAGTTGGACAGGCGGAGGCGACCCCGACGCGGGCGACGACGTCAATTACTACGTCTATTTCGGCATGTCCCAGAATCCTCCCCTGGTCGGCAGCAACTGGCAAACAAGCTTTGCGCCCGCGAAGTTGATGTCGCTTACCCCCTACTACTGGAGAATCGTTACCAGAGACAGTCACAATGCGGAAACCGTTGGGCCGCTCTGGAGCTTTACTACACGCGACGACCCCGTCGCCGCATTTTCCGCCACTCCGATGGCAGGCGAATCGCCCTTGGAGGTCAATTTCACCGACAACTCGATCTCTCAGACCAGCCAGATCGTGGCGTGGTCGTGGGACTTCGACAACAACGGCGTTATTGACTCGACGGCTCAGAATCCGAGCCATACGTATGCCTCTTCCGGGACGTACACGGTAAGCTTGACGGTGACTGACGGAAACGGCCTCACCGGGACAGAGACGAGGGATGCGGCTGTGTCCGTTTATGTCCGCGGCTCTATCTCGGGAACGATTACCGATGAAGATACGGAGTTGGGCGTCGAGGGCGCGCTGGTGACGGCCTCCGGGCCGTCGTATGCGAGCGGGCACACCGACTCGACGGGGGCATACACCATAACCGGTCTCAAGCACGGCAGCTATGGCGTGCGCGCCTACGCGACAGGATATTTTGCAAAGGACTACGTTGGCGCCATAAATGTGATTGCGGGAGTGAATACCCCGAATATCGACGTCGCTCTTGCGCCTGATTCGGATGGCGATCACGTCCGCAATTCTTTAGACAACTGTCCTGACGTCTACAATCGGTGGCAGGAGGACGAGGATGCGGACGGCGTCGGCGACGCATGCGACTTCGACCTGGACGCGGACGGCGTCGACAATGAAATAGATAACTGCCCCACTTTGAGCAACTCCGATCAGGCCGACGCCGATGGCGACGGCTACGGAGACGCATGCACCGTCGTGCATTGCGTGGGCACAAGCGCGGAACTGCAAGATGCGCTGACTGCGGCCCAGACTAACGCGATGGACGACGTGATCAAGCTGGAGCAAGGCACATATGGGATTTCAGAGAATGACGGTCACCGCTTCTCGTATGCTTCAAGCCAGCCATGGAGTCTTGTCATCGAAGGCGGCTACACGGCGGGATGCTCGGCAAGGGAGTTGGACCCTGCCAACACGATTCTGGACGGCGAAGGGATATACCAGTGGTATGCGTACTATGCGGCTGTGCTGCGACTCTATGACAATGGTGAGAATGCCAATTCGATCTATACGAACCTCGTCGTGGACGGGGTGACCATCCGGAATGGAAATTCGGACTCTGACGCCGGAGTCAATGGTTACAGTATGAATGGGTCCTTGCTTTTCTCAAACAATATTGTAGCGAGCAATGTTCCCGGGGGCGGAGTCTACGCCGTTGCGGTTGCGGGCAGCGTGGCGCTGACGAACAACATAATCAGCGACAACACGGCGTATCATTATGCCGGCGCGTTCGTGCAGTCCAACACCGGAAAGATATATCTAACCAATAACACCATTACCGGGAACACAGGAAACGCCGCAAGCGGCAATGGTGGAGGAGCTTATGTCTTCTTGTACGACAGCGCAGCCTCAGCCGATCTTTACAACAACATCTTCTGGAATAACACTGCCCATACAGGCGGGGAGATGTATGTTTACAATCCTTATGGTGGGACGGTGAATGCGTATAACAATGATTTTGACCCCGCAAAGGTGTACGGATCCTTTACTGCGGCGGGAGACAATCTCAGCAACGTGAACCCGCAGTTTGTCGGAGGCGGGGACTATCATCTGAGCGCAGGGTCGCCGTGCATTGATGAAGGAACCGCCTCGGCGCCATCGCTGCCCGCGACCGACCTTGACGGAGACGACCGCGTACTCGGGATAGCCCCGGATATGGGCGCTGATGAGCGTTTTGTGGAAGGGACAACTTATTTGGTAGGCGGGCGGATATTATTCGAGGGGTCAGGCCTCGCCGACATCATTGTCACGCTTACCGGCTCAACTACCGCCACCAGGGTCACAGGCCCTGAGGGATATTATTGGTTCACATGGGTTTACGACGGCGGTTATACGATAACTCCTTCGAGCGCATACTATGCGTTTACTCCGGTGGATAGAGCCGTGACAGTGAGCGGGTCTGACGTGACTGGCCAGAATTTCACGGCCGCGCTAATGGACACAGACAGCGACGGCGTGTATGACATCGATGACAATTGTCCGACTGTGGCGAACGCTGACCAACTGGACAGTGACGCCGACGGGATCGGCAATGCATGCGATTTTCCCGGCTCGGTCTCCGGAAGAATTACCGATGAGGATACGGGCTTGGGGATCGAGAACGCGCTGGTGACTGCATCCGGGCCATCGTATGGGAGCGCGTACACGAACTCGACAGGCGCGTACACCATAACGAACCTCGCAAACGGCAGTTACAGTGTACACGGCTCTTTGACAGGGTATTTGGCTGAGTATTACAGCGGCAGTATATATGTGAATCCTGGCGCCGATACTCCGAATACTGACGTTGCGCTTGCACCGGACACTGATGGTGATGGAGATCGCAATACTCTGGACAACTGTCCCTTTGACTATAATCCCAACCAGGAGGACATGGACATCGATGACATCGGCGACATATGCGATCCTGAGTTGGATGGGGACGGAGTGTTAAACGAAGTGGATAATTGTCCCACATGGAGCAATTCCGATCAGGCCGACTCTGATGGCGACGGGTACGGGGACGCATGCACCGTTATGCATTGCGTGAGCACGAGCGCGGAACTGCAAGATGCGCTGACTTCGGCGCAATCGAACGGCAAGAACGATGCGGTCAAATTGGCGCAAGGGACGTACGGGATTTCCGGAAATAACGGTCACCCGTTCTTGTACACTTCCAGTCAGCCGTGGAGTCTCGTGATCGAGGGTGGCTATACGTCGGGATGCTCCTCGAGAGAAGTTGAACCTGCCAACACGATTCTGGACGGTGAAGGAATATATCAATCGGCGTATGGAGCGGGCGTATTGTATCTCTCTGACGGTGACTACTCTTCGATCAATGCGATCTACACGAATTTAGTGGTCGAAGGTGTGACTATCCGGAATGGAAACGCTATATCCAATGCCGGCATTTACGCCGGTACTCAGAAAGGCGCTCTAGCGCTCACAAACAATATCATAGAGGACAATTTTGCCAGTTCATCGGGAGGCGGGGTGTATGCCGTGGCGCACTACGGCAGCGTGATGTTGACGAATAACATTATCAGCAACAATACGGCGTACCATTACGCCGGCGTATTCGTGCAGCCGACGTATGGATCAACAGCAATCCTGACTAACAACACCTTTGTCGGAAACACTGCAAACATGACCAACGGGAACGGTGGAGGGGTTTATTTCTATATGTACGACGACGATTCGTCGGCCACTCTTTACAATAATATCTTCTGGAACAACACCGCCCACACAGGCGGAGAGATATACGTTCCTTATATCGGGGCAGTGAATGTGTATAACAATGATTTTGACCCCACAAAGGTGTACGGGTCGTTTACCGCGCAAGGAGACAACCTCAACGTGGATCCGGAGTTCGTGGGAGGCGGGGACTATCATCTGAGCGCGGGTTCACCATGCATTGACGCCGGCAGCGAGTCTGCGCCGACGCTGCCGCTCAGTGACTTTGAGGGAAATGACCGTGTGCTCGGAATAGCGCCTGACATCGGCGCTGACGAGTACTATATGGAAGGAGCGACGTATTCGATAAGCGGGCGCGTACTCCTCGACGGCGTGGGCCTGGAGGGTCTGACTGTGACTTTGAATGGCGCATATTCGGACACAACAGAGACAGACGTTAACGGCAATTATCTATTCACATGGGCGCCGGAAGACGGCTACACGATAACGCCCTCGGGCGCGTACGAGTTTACCCCACCGGAGAGAGTAGTGACGCTGAGCGGCTTCGACCTGACCGGCCAGGATTTCACGGCTGTGCCGACGGATACGGATGGCGATGGTGTCTATGACTCAACGGACAATTGTCCGACGGTGACAAATCCCGACCAACTAGACAGCGACGCCGACGGTTTTGCCGATGCGTGTGACAACTGTCCGAGTGTGCAGAATCCGGATCAAGCGGACGCGGACGCCGACGGTTACGGAGATGCATGCACGGTTGTGCATTTGGTGAACACGAGCGCACAGCTTCAGAGCGCGCTGACCGCAGCTCAGTCCAACAGTAAGAATGATGTGATCAAGTTGGCACAAGGGATATATGGAATTTCGGGCAACAATAACCAACGCTTCCTATATTCCTCGAGCGAACCGTGGGGTCTTGCGATCAAAGGTGGATATGCGTCGGGATTCTCCGAGAGGCAAGTGGACCCCGCCAACACGATTCTGGATGGTGAAGGGATATATCAGGGACCCGCATACGGAGCGGGGGTGTTGCGTATTTATCACGGAAGCACTGCGGTCTATAGGAAAATCGTAGTAGAGGGAGTAACTATCCGGAATGGAAGAGCGTCTTCCTATGGCGGCGTCTATGCCTACACAATGAATGGCGACTTGACTTTCACAAACAATATCATAAAGGGCAATTCCACCACTCAGTATTCGAAATGCGGAGTTACCGCCCTTACGAACGCAGGCAGTGTGGTGCTGACAAATAACATTGTCAGCGACAACACTTCAGCGTACTATTATGGCGGCGTGTATGCACAGGCCGATTATGGAACAATAAAACTGACCAACAACACCATTACTGGAAATAGCGCCTCTGGTCGAGGTGGGCTCGGTCTCTGGCTGAGTAACAACACGGTCTCGGCGAATCTTTACAACAACATTATTTGGAATAACACCGCCACTGCAGCCGGAGACATACATATTACGAATTCTGCTGGCGGCACGGTGTATGCCTATTACAACGATTTCAATCCGGCAAAAGTGTATGGGACATTTACGGAGCAGGGAAATAACCTCAACAATGTGAACCCACTGTTTGTGGGAGGCGGAGACTATCATCTTGGCGTAGGGTCGCCGTGTATTGACGCCGGAAGCGCCTCCGCGCCACTGCTGCCGTTCACAGACTTCGAGGGAGACGACCGCATCCTCGGCGCAGCCCCCGACATGGGCGCCGATGAGTACTAATTGATTCACTACTCCTTATCAACCAATTGAAGTCGAGCAACCTGAGCCAACTGCGGAGTGCCGGGCCACGAGGCACGAGTCCGCGGTCTGGTCTCGCCATGAGTTTTTCTCTTAGGCCTCTTAAGCTGCTCTCTCGCAGCGCCTTCTATCTTTCGCACAATTTATCAACAAAAACTTCCTTGACCAACCACCGCCCATCCTTCATCATGAGCACGAGAAAAGACGTTGTTTGCCACAGAGTTCACCGAGCCCGCAGAGGAATGGAAGGGGGGCCGAAATGCTAACACAAGTTATGCCGCTATCAACGCGACTTGAAGGCAAGTTGTCTTGGGACATGGGCTTCCCATCCAGTTCGACGGCTCAAGTCCGCTCCATATCAAGAAGATTTCTCAGTGAACTCGGATTCCTCTGTGGCCCAAGATACTGGACAATTCCAGTCCGAAAATTTTCGAAACGAAACCGATTTCTTGCGTCAGATGCGTCATTTGCGTCATATGCCTGCACCACAAAGATTTGCAAACGAAAACAGCAAAATTGCCAAGAAATTCATGCTCTTCGTCCCCCGCTTCGTGCACTCCCTGTCTCTTCGTGGATCAATATTTTCTTGCGCATCCTTCATCATTCATCGCGCGTTCCCTTTCGCTCTTCACCCTTCACTCTTCTTTTCCCCGTTTCCCCATTCAACCTTTTCCCCGTTTCTCCCCAAGATTCCTATCCGCGTTCATCGGCGGTTCCCGTTCTTCTCTCTTTTCGACTCGCCACTCGCAACTCTTCACTCGCTACCCCGCGCTTCGCGGTCCCCTTTCGCCTCCCCTTGCGGATTGGCTTTTTCTAAAAATACGTGATAGGATTATTTTGCATAAAATCAGCCGGTTCTTGAGCGCTGACCACGCCTTTGGTGTCATAAATTGCGGAAGAAAGACGAAGCCTGGGAATCAGAGACGAAGACATATCAATAATCACGCGCGGCGGTAGTTGCTATTCGCGCGACGCGGAGAACCGGACTTGTTCCTAAGTTGAAGTAGGGGGGATACGGGAAATGAGTCTACGTCAGACAAGACAACCGATCAGCTCCACACGTAAGGCCTACCTCGACCGGCTCGTCGAACGCGCAAAACTTGCCGCTGCCGAGTTCGCGCAATTCTCGCAGGAGCAGGTGGACACCGTCGTCAAGGCGATGGTGATGGCCGGCTTGCGCAGCACCAAGCGGCTCGCGCGGCTCGCCGTCGATGAGAGCAAGCTCGGCGTGTTCGAGGACAAAGTTCTCAAGAACTTCGTCGCGACAGAGTTCGTGTGGAACCACATCAAAGACAAGCGCACCGTCGGCGTCATCCGTGAATATCCGGAACGCAATCTGGTAGAGGTGGCGGAACCAATCGGAGTTATCTTCTCGATTACCCCAATAACGAATCCGACCGGCACGGTGCTGTTCAAGTGCATCACCTGCCTCAAAACCCGGAACACGCTCATTTTCTCGCCGCATTTCCGGACGGCTAATTGCTGCGCCGAGGCGGCCCGAACCATGGGCGAAGCCGCTGAGAAGGCGGGCGTGCCCGAGGGCGTCATCGCCTGTATCGAGAAACCGACCATCGAGGACACCCAGTACCTGTTTTCGCATCCCGACATCCAATTGATAGACGCGACCGGCGGCACAAGCCTTGTGAAGGCGGCCTACAGCACGGGCAAGCCGGCGCTCGGCGTCGGCGCGGGAAACACCCCCTGCTATCTCCACAAGAGCGCCGACATCGACATGGCCGTCGTGGACGTGATCGTGTCGAAGACGTTTGATAACGGCACCGTCTGCGCATCGGAGCAGACCATTGCGATAGATGGAGAAGTTTATGACGAAGTCCTCCAGAAGTTTGCCTCGCTCGGCGCGCACATTGCGAACGAAGAGGAAGTCGCTTCGCTCGAACAGACGGTGATACATCCGGAGACGGGCATGATGCATCCGCTCGCCGTCGGCCAGAGCGCGCAGGACATCGCAAAACAGTGCGGCATCAAGGTTTCTCCGAACACGCGGCTTATCATCGCTCCGCTCAAAGGAGTGGGGAAAGACCATCCGCTCTCGGTGGAGAAGCTCTTTCCTGTTCTTGGCGTGCTGCCTGTCCGGTCGGTCGACGACGCGATCAACGTGTGCCTGGACGTCAGCTACGGCGGAGGACTGGGTCATACGGCGTCTATTTTCGCAACCGACGAGCGTGTGGTTCAGAAGTTCGCCTCGGCGCTCAACGCCGGCAGGATTGTCGTGAACTCGCCCGCCACCATCGGCGGTCTCGGCGGAGTATACAACGACCTTTCTCCCACATTCTCCTTCGGCTGTGGAACGGGCGGAGGCAACATCACCATGGACAACCTGAACATCTACCACTATATGAATATTAAGCGGGTCGCCCGCCGCACGCCCGGCAACGCTTGGTTCCGGTTGCCCAACCAGATTTATTTCAATTTCAATTCGCTCGAGAACCTGCGAAGCATAAACTCAGAAACCACGGTGATCATCACCACAAAAGGAAGTGAAAAGCGCGGACACGTCGATATGGTCCGCAGTTTCCTCAAGCCAACCACACACGTACACGCTTTCTCCGAAGTCGAGCCGGAACCGACGCTCGCCACCATACTGAACGGCGTCAGGGTCCTCAATAATTACATGCCCGACCATATCATTGCGGTAGGCGGCGGCTCGGTTATCGACGCCGCAAAGGCGATGCGCTTGTTTTACGAGAACCCGCAGACCAAGTTCGAGGAACTTGCGCTGCCGTTCCTTGACCCGCGAAAAAGGGTCACCGAATATCCCGCGCCTCCCGCGGGCAGGCCGCGCCTCATCGCGGTGCCCACCACAAGCGGGACTGGTTCGGAAGTCACGCCGTTTGCCGTCGTCACTGACTGCGAAACCAACCGCAAAATAATGCTCAGCGACTACTCGCTTGCGCCCGATATGGCGATTGTTGACCCGACGCTCGTCATGAACCTGTCGCCTTCAATAACCGCCGACACCGGCATGGACGTCCTTACTCACGCGCTGGAAGCTCACGTTTCAATCGCGGCCTCGCGCTACACCGATTCGCTCACGCTTCAGGCGATGCGTCTCGTATTCCACTATCTGCCGCGGGCATACGGCGACCCGGCGGACTATGAGGCGCGAGAGAACATGCATAATGCCTCGTGCATCGCCGGGATCGCTATCAGCAACGCCTTCGTGGGGGTCAATCATGCGCTGGCGCACAGTCTCGGCGCGAGTTTCAGGATTCCGCACGGGCGTGCCAACGGCGTATTGTTGCCCTACACCGTGAGATACAACTCGAGTACTCCGACAAAGTTCATGCCTCATCCGAACATAAAGGCGTACGTAGCCGATAAGAAATATGCCGAGGCAGCGACATTCATCGGCTTGAACGGTTTCTCGATTGCGGAACGAGTGGAGGCGCTGATCGATACAATCATGGGACTGCTCCAGAGCTGCAATATGCCGACGACCATCAAGGAATTGGGCATCTCCGAGCGCGATTTCGATAATGCGCTGCCGGATTTGGTCGACAAAGCCTTCGACGACCCAAGCAGCCGCTCGAACCCGCGCTTCCCGATGGTTGAGGAAATCGAAGACCTGTTCCGCCGGGCATATAAGGGGCAACTATAAGAACAGGGGAAAGAGTTAAGCGAAAAGGGAAAACAAGGGCCCCTTCTTCAATCCCCCTAGGGAGATTGTCCCACAATTGGCGGATGAGGAGGAAATTCTGTGGGTGCGAATTTATTCGCACGCTTTTTCAAGCCATATTTGACACAATTGGCCGAATGAATTCGGCCCCACACAATTACGGGACATTCTCGAGGGGGGATTTTTCCATTGAGAATATTTCCGCACAAAGCTATGCCAACAAAGCAATAGGGAATCAAGAATGCGTTCATGAGGTAGAAGCGTCATGGCAAAAGAAGCAAAAAAGAAAGAATGCGTCACACACGCAATAGCGGGCCGTTTCGACTCGAAGACGGCGACCAGCCTTCTGGAAATCCTCGGCCCTAAACTGAGCGACGATTCGGTTCCGGGTGCGGTGCTCGATTTCTCTTCGGCCAGTCACATCACCGCCAGCGGCATGATGGGGCTTAAGTGGCTGGTTGACCAACTGCAATCAAACGGGAAGAAGGTGGTCCTGACGGGGATGAGGAGCGAGATGTACAAAGCGCTGAAGGTAGCTGGTTTCTCCGACGCGCTATCCTTCAGTCACCGAACGGCGCCTCCCACTACCAGATAACGAGTCGTACGTCTCAACCCGGAATGGCAACATCTGTTTTTCACTGGGTGTCCAGAATTCTTAAATGCCTGTTGCTGGCAATAGCAGCCGGTTATATCTTCCTTTATCTCTTTGTAGCCCTCTCCCGGATTCAGTATCCGTTCGAGCTCGAGTGGTTGGAAGGCAGCCTCGTGGACCACGTGAGGAGAATACTCGCGGGTCAGAGATTGTATGTCATTCCCTCGCTCGAGTTCATACCGTTCTTCTACACACCTCTGTACTTCTATCTTTCGGCGGGTGTATCGAAGATTCTCGGCGTCGGTTTTTTCCCGCTGCGGCTCATCTCGTTCATTGCGTCACTGGGCTGTTTCGCCGTCTTGTACCTCATTGTCGAACGCGAGACGAAGAGTCGTTTTTCGGCTTTCCTCTCCGCCTCCCTGTTTGCGGCTACTTTCCGCGCGAGCGGCGCATGGTTCGACATTGCGAGAGTGGATTCACTGTTTCTCTTTTTCTTGCTGGCAGCAGTGTATGCCGTCAGATTCAAAACCTCGCTCAACTGGACCGTCCTTGCGGGAGCGCTCATCTCGCTGTCTTTTCTGACCAAGCAGACTGCTCTGATCATATCGTTGCCAATCATGCTTTATTGCGTTTACGCCGACTGGCGGCGCTCCATTTTCCTGATCGGCATTGTTGCTTCCGTTGTTACGGGGACAACGCTTCTCCTCGACAATATTCATGACGGATGGTACGCCTATTACATTTTTCGCGTTCCGGCGCACCACGCCATCATAAGAAATATGTTCGTCGACTTCTGGACAAAGGACCTTCTGTTGGCGCTGCCGGTCGCATGTCTCATGTCAGCATGGTGCCTCTACGCCAAATTCTCGTATATGACCCGCAAAACTTTCCTGTTCTACTTTCTCATGACGGGGGGTATGGTGGGCGCGTCCTGGCTTTCCAGACTTCATGAAGGCGGCTACGATAACGTTTTGATGACCGCCTACGCAGCCTTGTCAATTCTTTTCGGATTGACAGTCCACACGGCCATCCGGTGGCTTCGAACAATGTCTTTGGGTGTGCGAAGTCCGGGCGAAACGGCCATTTATCTCGCGTGTATCACACAATTCGCCTTTCTGGTGTATAATCCGATTCGTCAGATTCCCACCCGGCAGGATTTGCAGGCCGGGCGCGAATTAATCGGCATGCTGGCGCTCGTTGATGGAGAAATCTATCTTGGCGATCATGGGTATCTCTCCAGTCTGGCGGGCAAGACCAGTTACGCGCACGAGGAGACGATGTACACGGTCTGGGCGGGTGACCCGGGCCTGGGCAGGACCAAGCTGACCGAAGAAGTAGAGCAAGCGATACGGGGAAAGAAATTCAGCGCGATTATTCTCGATGCTGACCGGTTCCGAAAAATATGGTTCGACGGTTTGGATGATAATGATTTCAGGGGATATTGCACGAGGCAAAAACCCATTTTCGATGACCCGTCCGTGTTCTGGCCGGTCACCGGCGTGCGAGTGAGACCGGAGGTGGTCATTTACCTTTGTCCAAAGGGAAGTCAGTGAAGAAGAAAATCAACCGCCTTTCCGTCGTCGTCCCCGCTTACAATGAGCAAGATTGTATCGGTGAAACGATTGACAGGATATGCCGCTTCCTGGTCTCGAGAGCGTTTGATTTCGAGATTATCGTCGTGGACGACGGAAGCAGCGACAAGACGGGTGAGATAGTCGCGAGCCTCTGCCGACAGAACGCGAAAATCAAACTCATCAAGAATGAAACTAATCGGGGAAAAGGGGCGGCCGTCAAGAGAGGCGTCCTGGGCTCGTCCGGTGATTGCGTGCTTTTTATGGACGCCGATTTCTCCACGTCCATCGAAGAGTTCGACAAATTTCAGCCGCACCTTGAAAACGGAATCCCGATAGTAATAGGCTCGCGCAGGGAAGATGCCTCTGTCATCAGAGTAGCTCAGCCCTGGTACCGCGTGTTTATGGGACAGACGTTCACGAAGCTGGCTTCGCTCCTTTCAGCACCCGGGATTCACGACTTCACGTGCGGCTTCAAGTGTTTCGATTCGGCTGTCGCACGAGAGCTCTTCACCAAGCAAAGACTCGATGACTGGAGTTTTGACGCGGAAATCCTGCATATCGCCCACAAAAGAGGATTCCCCATCCGGCAAGTGCCGGTTTCATGGGAGAACCACCCTGACAGCAAGGTCAGAATTATCAGGAGCACGCTCAAAGCTTTTTGGGGGCTGATAAGAATACGGGCGAACTCCGCGCTGAACAGATATTAGCGTCCCGGGCCTTGTTCGGGGATACGATGCGGCGCTTAATTCGGGGACACGATGCCTCATCGTGTCCCCGAATTAAGCAAAACAATTGAGGAACGCCTGACTACGACTAGGAATGGCTGGAGCTTCAACCATGAACCCTGAACCCTAAACATGAACCGCGTAAATTCATACAAATGGACACCATCGGACCTGCCCATCAAATATCCTTTGTGCAGAGCAGCAAGAACATCGATAAGCTGAAAAAGATTGGGGTTTATTATCTCATTTGTTTGGCGATTCCGCTGATATTCTCCTTCGGATTCTTGGGTCCGCAGACGCTTATCCAGTATGCGAGCGAGAGTAAGCCCTACGCGGTCCTGTTTCACGAATATTGTTACCAGAGCCTGTCGGATACAACCAACTCAGCGAAGATAATTCTGTTTGGAGACTCGAACTCCTTTTATCCGCCTGATGAGGTCGCCTGCGCCGGAAAACTTGACACACACCTGTCGGCTTTGCTCGCGGAGGCGATAGGAGAGCAAACACAAGCAGGAGCGCCTGTTATCTCCGAATGGGCCTATCCTGGGGCTTCCATGTTCGATTACTACTGCATGCTCTTTCGTGCAGCGAAGTTCTCTCCCGACCTCATCGTCATCCCTATCAATTGGAGGTCATTCGGAAGAAAGTGGACGGATAACCCGCAGTACTTTCATCCCCAATTGTCCGTGTTTGTTCCCATCGAGCACGCGTATTCACTTGATTACCCCGTCGGCGAGAAGAGAACCTCGCGACTCAGGCGACTGGAATACAGACTTTCGATCCTTGCGCTCCCTCTCACGGGTATCAAGGTTTGGGCGCGTGAGAACCTACGGGCGTTCGCGAAAAAATCTTTCCATGTTGATATTTCGCTAAAATCCGCCAACCCTGCCGGCATTGCGAACAAAGGATTCGTCGCGCCGGAAAAACGCGAACGCAAGACTGCCATCGAGGCCAAGCGATCAAAGGCGGAGGCGCCAGTGGACGCCGTTTTTCCAATGACGATTACGGATTCCCACCCGACGTTTCGCAACCTTCGCGCAGTTGCGCGTTTGGCATCCAGCGAGAAGCCAAAGGTCCTCTTTTTCGTGTGGCCATTGGACGAAGAGCGTCTCGCAGATCGTGGAAGTGCGGCAAGACCTGCTTTTGAGCTTTCGAAAAGGCTGATCATTGACACAGTGGAAAGCCAAAATATCCCCTGCCAAGACCTTTCCGGGCTGCTTCAACATGAGGATTTTTTCGACGTCAACGGCCACTGTTCGGAAGATGGGCGGCGAAAGATTTCCGAAGCTCTTGCACTACAGGTGCTCGAAATTCTGCCAAAAGCAGAAAAATAGGCGCATTCGAGGCCGCCCCATAATCGGAGAATTGATGCGAACCTTTGTGGGTGCGAACTTCTTCGTCCGGCCCAAGGCGTGGATTTACTATCCTATGCAATACTCCTTCGAATAAATTCGAGCCTGCCGGAATTCCGCAATAGTCTCATTCGCAGCCATTTTCATTGACATGTTCCGCGTTTTTATGCTAAATTAATAGTGGTCATGCCGGTTGGCAAAAGCTGGAACATGTGCCATCCGGCTGTATTTGTAATGGGTTGCCCCGAAACAACCTGCAACTCCGGTCGACTGAATTCGACCCCACAGGATTTGAGGAAATAAAGATATGATAGGTTTCACGAAACTTTTATGTGGCGTGGCCACAATCGGCGAAGCGCTAAATTACAGCCGGCAAGGTGAGGCGGGCGTGCCGGCGCATATGCTCCAGTTCACAACCTCCGAGAGGCCGCTTGTGGCATGGAATACCACCCGTCGGTGCAATTTGCGCTGCCTCCATTGTTACCTCGATTCCGAGGACAGGGACTATGCCGGCGAACTGACAACCGAACAGGCGAAGGCGATGATAGACGACCTGGCCGAAATGGGCTCCCCCGTTCTATTGTTTTCGGGCGGCGAGCCGCTGCTGCGCAAGGACCTGTTCGAGCTCGGTGAATATACAATTTCAAAAGGCATCCGCGCGGTTATCTCGTCGAACGGAACGATCATTGACGAAGCCAAGGCGAAGCGGATCGCCGAGATAGGTTTCTCCTACGTTGGCATAAGCATTGACGGCGCTGCCGAGACGCACGACCGCTTCCGTCAGAAGAAGGGCGCGTTCGACGCCGCCATCCGCGGCATCGAGAACTGCGCGCGTGCGGGCGTGAAGGCGGGCGTCAGGCTGACAATCAACCAACACAATTACGCCGACCTTGGAAAAGTTCTCGATATCGTCGAGGAGCACAAGATACCCCGCTTCTGCATGTATCATCTCGTGTATTCGGGACGCGGGCGCGACCTCGCGAAGCAAGACCTTACTCCCGAACAAACACGCAAGGTGGCGGAAACTCTGATTGAAAAGACGTACGATTGGGACAGGCGCGGCATCGAGACCGAGATTCTCACGACCGACAACCATGCGGACGGAGTAATGCTTGAAAAACACATCCGCAGCCTTAATCCTGACCGCGCTCTCGAGATAACCGAACTTCAAAAACGCCACGGCGGGTGTTCGGCCGGCAGAAAATTCGCGAATGTGGACTGGAGAGGCGACGTGCACGCATGCCAGTTCTGGAGCCACGTCACACTCGGAAACGTAAAGGAACGCAAGTTCTCCGAAATCTGGACGGATGAGAATAACGCCTTCCTGCAAAAGCTCAAGCATTTGCACGAGCACATCGGCGGAAAGCGTTGCGGCATATGCACATATAAGACTATTTGCGGCGGATGCCGCATCCGGGCCGAGGCCATCACCGGCGACATGTGGGGCGACGACCCTGCGTGCTTCTTGAGCGATAAAGAAATCAGGGAGTAAGCGGAATTCCTTAATTCGCGGACACGATGCGGCCCCTAATTCGGGGACACCATGCCGCATGGTGTCCCCGAATTAGGCAGTCGCCAGTTTCTTTCACGGCTGAGAAAATCAAAGGTGAGGAAGATCAGAATGCGATACCCTATCTATCGTCCGCGCAGACTCAGGGAAAACGAAAACCTCAGGCGCCTCATCCGCGAAACAAGCATCGCCGTAGACGACCTCATAATGCCGCTGTTCGTGAGACCCGGCAAAGGCGTCCGCAACAAGATATCTTCCATGCCGGGAAACTACCAGCTTTCGATTGACGAACTCGTGAAGGAAGCTCAAAAGGCGGCCGACCTCGGCATACCCGCCATAATCCTCTTCGGCATACCGGAAAAGAAAGACGCAGTTGGAAGCGAAGGCTACAAGAAGGGGAATATTGTCGCGAAGGCGGTCAGCGCACTCAAAGACAAGGTAGAGGATCTTATCGTTATCACCGACGTTTGTCTGTGTGAATACACCAACCACGGGCACTGCGGCGTCGTCAGGAAGAAGAAGGGCGGAAAAGACTTCTCGATCGACAACGACGCCACTCTCGAACTGCTTGCTAAAATGGCGCTTTCCCACGTTGAAGAAGGCGCGGACATTGTGGCGCCGAGCGACATGATGGACGGCCGTATCGGAGCAGTAAGACGCGCGCTCGATGAGAACGGCTTCCCCAACACCCCGATTATGGCCTACGCCGCTAAATATGCCTCGGCATTCTACGGGCCGTTTCGCGAAGCCGCAGAATCGCCTCCCAAGTTCGGCGACCGGCGTAGCTACCAGATGGACCCGCCGAATACCGACGAGGCGGTTCGCGAGGTCGCGCTCGACATCGAGGAGGGCGCCGATATCGTCATGGTTAAACCGGCCCTTCCGTACCTTGACGTCATCTATCGAGTGAAACAGGAATTCGGGTACCCGGTCGCGGCCTATAACGTCAGCGGCGAGTTCTCACTCGTCAAAGCGGCTGCCGAGCGCAACTGGGTGGATGAACAGAAACTCGTGATGGAAATACTCACGAGTATCAAACGCGCCGGAGCAGATATGATACTGACCTACCACGCGATGGAAGTCGCGGGCTGGCTGAAATAGAAGGCGAAAGTCAATCCGAAATCTGCAATCCACAATCCGCAATAGCAAAGGCGTCATGAAATCAGTCGAAAGACATATGGCGGAAAAGGCGCAACATGGCAAGAGCCATGAGCGCGGGAAATCCGAGCTAAGGCTGGTCGCATGGGAGATAACGCGCTCATGCAACCTCGCGTGCATTCATTGCCGCGCCTCCGCCGAGCGCGGGCCGTACCCGAACGAGCTTACCACGGAGGAGTGTAACAAGGTTTTGGACGAAATCGCTTCGTTCAGCGACCCGATAATCATCTTCACCGGCGGTGAGCCGCTTCTGCGGCGCGATATTTTCGAGATTTTGCGCCACGGCCAGAGTCTCGGCCTCAAGATGACGATGGCGGTGAACGGAGTGCTCCTCGACGAGACCACCGCAGGCAAGCTGGTCGAGCACGGCATCCAACGAATAAGCATCAGCATCGACGGCGCGAACGCCCGGACGCACGACGCTTTCCGAAACGTTCCCGGCGCTTTCGAGGGCGCAATGCGGGGAATCGCAGCCGCTAAGAAGGCCGGCCTTCCGTTCCAGATAAACTCAACCATCACAAAACTGAATCTTGCGGAAATCCCCGATATCCTTAAACTGGCAGTGAATCTGGGGGCTGTCGCGCACCACATATTCTTGCTTGTTCCCACGGGTCGGGGGAAGGAACTCGAAGAACAGGAGATATCGCCTGAAGAATACGAGCGGACGCTCAACTGGTTCTACGAACAGCGCGAGAAAGTTCCGATTCAACTGAAGGCCACCTGCGCACCGCATTACTACCGGATACTCCGCGAGCGAGCGGCCAAAGAAGGCAAGCAGGTGAACTTCGAGACCTATGGAATGGACGCGGTCACACGAGGCTGTCTCGGCGGCGTCGCGTTCTGTTTCATTTCGCATCTGGGCACGCTTTCGCCCTGCGGCTACCTCGAACTAAACTGCGGGAACGTCCGCAAAGAGGGCTTCCGCAAGGCATGGGAACAGTCCCAGGTATTCAACGAGCTTCGCGATTTCACGAAATACGAGGGCAAGTGCGGCCGCTGCAAATACCTGAAAGTATGCGGAGGCTGCCGCGCTCGCGCGTATGCGCGGACAGGCAACTATCTCGCCGAAGAACCCTATTGTGTTTATCCGGGACACGACTAATCGAATGACCGCAGAGAAAAAACTCGAAACCCGCGTCCTTGAAATCATCCAGCAGAATTTCCCCGTTGCGTCCCGCCCTTACGAGGAACTTGCCCGCCAGCTTGACTCGACTGAAGACGAAGTGTTCGAGGCTGTGCAAAGTCTTCGGAAGAAAGGCATCATACGGAGGCTTGGCGGCAGTTTCGACTCGCGGAAGGTGGGTTACAAGAGCACGCTCGTGGCTCTGAGCGTGCCGAAAGACCGACTCGAAGAAGTCGTCGAGTTCGTGAACAGCTATCCGGGGGTCACGCATAATTATGAGAGAGAAGGAAAATATAACGTCTGGTTCACTCTCATAGCTGAATCCGAAAAAGCTATCGAGCGTACCATCGAAGAGATAAAAGCCAGAACGGGCGCGCCGGTCCTCAATCTTCCGGCAAAACACATGTTCAAAATCAAGGTCGATTTCGACCTCGGGACAAACGACGAATGAAGCTTGACGCGATGGACCGCGAAATCATCAACGCGCTATCGGGCGACATCTCCGGCTCAAAGCAACCGTATAAGGATATCGCCGAACAACTCGGCGTGAGCGAGGACGAGCTTCTCGAGCGCGTCGACGGTTATCGGGGAAAAGGCTTGCTTCGGAGGATGGGCGCAATGATCGCGCACCGCGTAGCCGGAGTGGACGCCAACGGAATGATTGTCTGGGATGTTCCCGAGGAGCGGGTCGAGGAGATAGGCGCGAGGTTGGCGTCGGCGCGCGAGGTAACGCATTGTTACGCGCGGCCGAGGCATCCCGAATGGCCGTATAATCTCTACACGATGGTGCACGGGCGCACGCGCAAGACGTGCGAGCATGTCGCAGAGAGGCTTTCCCGCGAGGTCGGCATCAAGCGTTTCAAGGTGGTCTTCAGCACTCGAGAGTTCAAGAAAACCAGTCCGCGTTACTTTGTGAAACAATGAAAATGGGGGACATAATGCCCCATCATTCAGCTAATTCGGGGACACCTTGCCGCAAGGTGTCCCCGAATTAGCGGCCAGTTTCCTAGGAG
>CAYVDS010000093.1:0-19504 GCA_964450145.1 uncultured bacterium | reverse complement strand
GTCGGATACTAACTGAGGTTGACGGTCCTCCGAAGGAAAGGGTAAAGGAGAAAGGCGAAAGGGAAGGAAGCCAAGAAAAGAGATTCTTCGCTTCGCTCAGAATGACAGTGCGGGTTGTCTCAGCGAGAAATCCTTTATGCTGGTAGTCTATAGTGAGGTCTTGTTATTGAGTGAAAGGGCCGTTGCGAACCGGCATCAGTAGATGTACACCTTGTCAGTCTCCGTCACATAGAAAAGGACAGGGTCCTCAAACCCTTTCGCCTTTGCGTCATTGAGGGCCGATTGAGGGTCGTCCCCTGCTCCCACGACGGTATAGTCCTCAAAGCTTCTCAGAGCAACATACTTGACACCGTCGTACTCATTTGTTTTCAGCACTACGTTCTCCATGGCGCCTCCCAATCTGCGCAGCGTAAGTCAAACCTGCCATTCATGAATGTACCACATCATCCCTTTTTCTGCAACTCTTCTTGTGAAACGGCGTGTGGTTTTCGGCGTCGTTTGGATGTGGTGGTTCGATATGTCGCACTGCCTTCGAATACTAATTGAGGTTGGCGGTGTTCAAAAGCGCCGGCATGGGTCAAATACTCCTGCGCGTGATCGCCCTTGTCTAGCTTTTCAGCGATTCGCATCAAGTCAATTCGGTTGAGGATGTCTATCTTGATCGGACGCTTCGAGTCGAAGAATACAAGGGAGCGCAGAAACCGCTGACAAATATCCGAATTCAATGACTCTCACATGAAGCGGGCCTCGTCTTCGGATTTGCACGGAATGAAGTAGCAGGTATCGTCAAGCGCTGTGGGTTTTCCGCGAAACTGTCCGACCACCTCGAAGCGGCAGGTCTTGTACAGGCCGGATATCGCCACCTTCCAGGGCGCAAAAGTATAGTCGCCGACACCAAAGACGGAGAAACGCGCGCGTTTCTCGTAGATGATGCTTTTCCGCTTGTCCAGTGTTTCGGCGTGGCGCGTAAGATAGTCCCACGTCTTGGGCGCAACGGTCGCTATTGTCAAGGTGTCATCCGACGGTTTCTTCTGAGTGATAAGGACCAGCTTATCCGGAGTCGTGCGGCCATTGGCGATATCCGATGACTTCAAGAGGGGAAAGAGGTAGGTTGACTCTAAATCGCACTCCTCATGCTTCCCGTTGATGAGGCGCCGCCCTTCTCGAGTGAACTCCATGACTGAGGCTGCGTCGTGCTTCACTCCTGACCGCCATGTGTAGTAGGCAATCCCCTCGATATCTCGTAAGCGCAGATATTCCTCAGTATCAGCGACCAATTCTTTTCCGGCAAGTCCTATGGTCGAAATCTTGCCGTTGAAGGAAAGGCCGGGATAGACGGGCGCGGTCAGCGTGGGTTCGGTAACGCCGGTGTGTGTGATCAGGAGACAAGCGTCCACCGAGACCGCGAAGTGCTTCTGCGCATCAATCAGATGGAGGGAACACCGCCCGACATTCAGTTTGTTCACCCATGCATGGCGAAGGACCTTTCTCGCGGTAGATGTCTTGCAAAGCATTGCCAGGCACGCCGGCCTTCGGCTCAATGCCTCGGTGAGCCTTATTAGCATCCACTCGGAAATATCAAAATTGGCTTTGCCGGTCTTTGCCGCAAAACCGTTATGCCGCTGGAAGTTGCTCTTCTCCGGGAGGTTGGCCCCGCCCAGAGCGCCAAGCGCCGAGTTGGTAACCCAAGGAGGATTCCCTATGACAAGAAGCTGCTTTCCGAGACCTTTCAGGAATCTGTCCCAATCAACCTGAAAGAAGTCCTTGCACTCTATTTGTGTCAGTCTTCCGTTTCGACGGGGAAGCGTCGCGCGGAGTTCTTCAATATATTGATGATTTATGTCAAACGCACAGAGGGCTTGCGCACGCGGGAATGCCTCGATTGCAGCGATGACACAACTCCCCTGCCCGCACGTAGGTTCGACTATGACTTCGGGAGTCTCTCCACTATCGCGAAGGAAAACGGCAATTTCTCTTGACAAATCATGAGGAGTTTGGAAATCCCCGAACTCGATTTTCTTAGGCGTGTTCATCATGCGATTCGGTTCACACCGTCCACTTTGCCCGCGTTTTCAATAACTCGCCCATACTGGAGTCGCCACTGAAGGGCATTTGAGATCGTAAGGTAGCCGATATTTGGCCTTTTCACAAGTATTTCCTCAGCCAGTCGCCGGGCCTGAATATCATCCAGCGGCAGAAAACGTTCCGACATGAAAGCTACCAGGTCATCAGCGTTGCCGTTGTTGTCCAGGATTTTCAAGATTCCCGTTGTTGTCTGGTAGTCCGCCGTCCTGCTTTCTTCAACGAATATCACATGGTTTATCGTTAGTGTGGCAGTGCGACTCTGACGATCATCTTTCTTGTCGTATACAAATACAATGAGAGAGTATCCGAGCCCGTAAATCTTCTGTCGAGGAGATTTGAAGGGACACGATGACTGGGGCTGGCGGATGCTTGTGACCTTAATATCCACGCCCAGCGCCGGGAAGTCAATCCCCTTGGCCGAAGACCCCTTGTCGTAATCGTATTTCTTCTGCAGAATCGCTTGAAACTTATGTTCCAAATACGTGCCTACGGCCTTGCCATCGGTTACCCCGAACAGAGAACGCTCCTTGTGTCGCGACTCACGCCGGGCGAACTCTTTGGCTTCCTGCATTAGAAGAGCGACCGTAAGCGAAGTTTTCATTCCATCTTCTCTTTAGAACTTTTCCTTAATGTCCCGAATCCCATAAGGAGTCGGTTCCTCAGCGATGCCGCGCATAGCGGAATCCAGCGAGAATTGCCCCCATTGGTAACCCTCGCCTTCTCTTTCTTCTTTGGATTTCAGGTATTCTACAAAATCCAGAACCTCGGTTTGAACCGATTCCGGCATTGTCTTCAGATTCTCAACGATTTTTTCCAGGGTTGTCATTAGGCTCCCCTCTTTCCGGCTCAAAGGCAGACTGTTAGCGAGTTTTTCATCCCGTTTTCTTTTCTCATCTCTCAATCGAACTCCGTGCTTCAGCCGTGCGGCATAGCGTGTCTGATTAGACTCTGGCTAAATGACTTGGTGAGGTCCTGGACCAAGTTGGGTCTCATGACGAAACTTGGAGCCGCCTGTCACTGAGAGAATAGCATATGCGTCCCGTCTTCTTCAACATTGTTTCGGCGGACCCTCAAAGAGCGAATTCTCCGTTCAAGAATCGTCTTACGCCATGCTTTGACCGCTGAGGCTTCTGAAGTCCCGCGCCTCGCGGGATGATTCCCGTGTTGAAGAAGTCGGTGTGGGGTAGTCCCGGCGAATTGACGTTCTCAACCTGCCCGACATAGAATATCTTGCGAGAAAAGTCACCGGTCCGACGGGAAGCACCAGATGTTTCGAGAAGCCGGAAAGAAAGCGAGGCGCGCGCCGTGAGCATTGCCGAACTGCGTCGATATATGGATGAGCGGGGGCTCGATGCGTTCATTGCCGCGAGTCCGGAAAATTTCTGCTATTCGACCGGATACCCGAGCTTCATCCTCTACACCGGCCGGGTTGCGGGCCTGGCATTGGCGGTTATTCCGCGCTCCGAGAAGGTCGAGCCGTCGGTGATAATCAACGAGTTCGAAGTCGACAATTTCGTAAAGCAGTCGTCGGTAAGAGATGTGACCGCGTATCCGATGTGGGTCCATATCGAGGACCTGTGCCAGCTTTCCTCGCCAAAGGAATTGGCAAACCTCAAACCGTTGCCTCCCAAGGGCGAGTCGATCGATTTGGCAGGCAATTTCGATAAACTGGCTTCTGCGCTCAAGAAGACGGGACTTGATAAAGGCGAGATTGGGATCGAATACTTCTTCTTTCAACAGGTGAGTTGGTCGCTGCTGACTGCATGCCTTCCGGAGGCGCAGTTCGCCGATGCGACTGATGTGTTCTACAGGGCTCGAAGCATAAAGTCGCCGCAGGAAGTCGATTACTTGCGGCTGGCGACCCGCGCCGCAGAGGCCGGCATTTCGGCCTCCGCCGCGGAAATACGGAAAGGCGTGACGGAGGAACACCTTGCGACAACCTACCGCGCCACAGTCGCGCGTCAGCACGGCACGCGCGGGCCCCGGCATTGCATTATCTCTCTCGGTCAGGAATTCGCCCCGTCGTACATCCCGCGCAAGAATCCCGCGCTTCCCGGCGACCTTGTAAAGTACGACGTCGGCGCCGATTGTTGCGGCTACGGGTCGGACATAGGAAGGACATTCATTGTCGGGGGGCCTACCGGATTGCAGGAAACGATATATGCAGCTCTCAAGGCTGGACACGACGCCGCGCTCGGCGTTGTGCGGCCGGACGTGCAAATGTCGGAAGTCTTCAGGGTCGGTCAGGATACTGTCAGAGCGAACGGCATCCCTAATTATACTCGTGGTCACATCGGACACAGCGTAGGTCTTGACGAACGAATCGAAGAGCCTCCTTATCTGTCTCCACACGAGGAGCGTTTGCTTTCGCCGGGGATGGTACTGTGTGTCGAAATGCCGTATTATGCCTATGGCGTCGGCGCGTTTCAGTTGGAAGACATGGTGCTCGTAACGGACTCGGGACACGAAAGGCTAACTACACTCAGCCGGGAACTGGTTTGTATCGAGTAGAATCCTTTGGAAGGCATAGGAGGGGCGAGAATGCCGAAACCACCGGTCGTCGAATTAGCCGAGAAACTCAGGGACGCCTATAACAACTTCAAGGCCGACCAACCTCAGACATTGGACTTATTTAGTGACGACGTCTTCTACCGCGACCCGCGTTTTCCCGCATTCGAAGGCAAAGAGGCCCTCAAGGGCTATCTCCAGCAACTCGCGGGAGAGAATCAGACTATGCAAGTGGCGTGGGAATACACCAACATTATTGCGCAGGGCGATTGCGCCGCCGTCGAATGGCGCGTGAGGAGCGGGCTCGATTTCGGCGGAAAGAAGCTTGAGTTCCCGGGCGCAGCTTTCTTTAAGGCGCGCGGCGACAAAATCTGCTACTATCAAGGCTATTGGGATACCGCCGTTCTTCAGCAGTTGTCGGAGTAAGTTCATGCAATGGAGTCCTGTAGGTGCGAATTTATTCGCAGAAATGTTATTGGCCTCTTTTCGCATCGCCTGTGCGAATAAATTCGCACGCACAGAGTTGCGGCAAGTCTCTTGAGGGAGATCTTATTAGAAAAGGAAAACATTGGTTTCAACCTGAAGCCTGATCACCATGGAACCAACTATGAAGGAATTGCTCACAGGAAACGAAGCGATAGCGCGCGGCGCGATTGAGGCTGGAGTCAGGTTCGCGTCGATGTACCCGGGCACGCCGGCTACCGAGGTCATCGAGACGCTCGCAAAATACGGTCCGCAGCATGGCATTTATGTGCAGTGGGCGGTGAACGAAAAGGCCAGCATTGAAATGGCTGCCGCCGCCTCGTTCAGCGGACTTCGCTCACTTTGCGCGATGAAACACGTCGGAGTGAACGTGGCCGCCGAGTTTCTGCTGTATCTGAACCTGTCCGGATGCGCCGCCGGCATGGTTCTCGTATTTGGCGACGACCCCGGCTACCACAGTTCGCAGAACGAGCAGGATTCGCGAAACTACGCCAAGATGGCCGAACTCCCGATGCTCGAGCCTGCCACCCCGCAGGAAGCGAAGGAGATGACCCGCTATGCCTTCGAGCTATCCGAAGAACTGCAACTGCCCGTCGTCATACGAACGGTCACGCGCCTGAGTCACTCACGCGGCGAGGTCGAATACGGACCAGTAACAACGAAAAGCCCATCGAAACCTCTGTTCGATAAAGACACGCCGGTGCGTTGGAGCCCCGTCGGCGGGTTTGTGAATAAGCATCAGGCGCTCCACGACAAGAACGAGCGATGCCGCCAGATTTTCGAAAAGTCGGAATTCAACCTTTACAAGGGCGCGGAGCGGCCCGACATCCTCATTATTTCCTCGGGGCCTTGCGCGCTCTATGCTGAAGAGGCGCTCAGCCTTATGGGGTTGTGGGAAAGCGCGGGACTGCTGAGGCTTGGCACAACCAACCCGCTTCCAACGGAACTCATCGGGTCCCAGATCCAAAAAGCGGGCAAAGTGCTCTTCATCGAGGAAGTGGACCCGTTTCTCGAACTCAATGTCAGAAGTTTAGCCCCGGGACTGCCTGATAAGGTCGCCTTCTGCGGAAAATTGGAAAACAATATCCCCGTGGGCAGATACGCTCCCGCGGGTGGGGAGCTGAATGTGGATTTAGTCATGGAGGCCCTGTCAAAAGTTCAAGGCAAGAAAGAGGCTGTTCCATTCAGTATTTCACCTGGCCAGATTGATCTGTCCGACGATCTGCCGTTCCGGATGATTACCTTTTGCGCGGGCTGTCCACACCAGGCCTCCTACTACGCCGTCAGAAAAGCGATCAAACGAAATGGCGGGAAGGGATTTTGTGTCGGCGATATCGGCTGCTATGCGATGCGCGTCGGCCCCCCGTTCTTCGAGAATAAGTTATTGTACGCGATGGGCTCGAGCATCGGGTTTGCGAACGGGTTCGGCCTGCTCAGGAAGCATTTCGCTTTCGATGAGCCTGTTCTTGCCGTCATCGGCGATTCCACCTTTTTCCATGCGGCGCTCCCTGAACTTGTTCAGATGGTATACAACGATATCGACGGCGCGATCCTTGTCCTTGACAATGGCGGCACTGCGATGACAGGTTTTCAGCCCACGCCGAGCAGCGGGAGAGACGCATTCGGCCGTCCTGCGCCGGCGCTCGAGATCGAGCGTATCCTGCAAGGGTTCGGGATCGAGCAGATCACCGTGGCCGACCCGACCGATATGGCGGCGTTTTCCGACCTCATCTATCAGGCCCTCAGCGCAAAAGGCATCCGGGTTGTGATTGCGCGACGCGAATGCGAACTCGTCCGCACATACAAGCGCCGTGCGCAGCAAATAGTTCCCGCTCGGATGCGCATCGATCCCGAGAAATGCAAAGGCGAAAAATGCATGGTGTGCTTGCGGGAGTTTCCGTGCCCTGGCCTGATATATTCTCCCGAACACGCAGTCACCCGTATTAATGAGGCGGTGTGCACCGGTTGCGGCGATTGCAGGCAGATATGCCCTTTCCATGCGATAGAACAAATGGAGCCATCTGATGCTTGAGCGCGTTCCCTTCAATATCCTGATAGCGGGCGTAGGCGGACAAGGCAATCTCATCGCCAGCCGCTTGCTGGGCGCGGTCGCAACGAAAAACGGATACCACGTAATGATAGGCGAGACGAAGGGAGCATCGCAACGAAGCGGGCCGGTCACTTCTCACATTCGGCTCTCGCACTCGTCGCTTGGCCCCCTTATTCCACGCAAAATGGCTCACATCATTGTCGGCTTCGAGGCGCTCGAAACGCTGCGAGCATCAAGAACATATTCGAACGAGGACACAATCACACTCTTCAATCCTGCCGCCATCATGCCGATGCTCGTTGCGCAGGGGCTCCAGCAGTATCCTCCGATTGATGAAATCCTCCGCGAATTGCGCTCGCTCAATAGATGCGTATACGTCGTTCAGGCAAGCGAGTTGGCCCGAGACGCGGGGGCGCCGATACTTTTGAACGTAGTCATGGTGGGCGCGCTGTGCGGATTGCATCTACTCCCGTTCGAGCGGCAAGAGTTTATGGATGCGATAAGCGATAGCATCCCCAAGAAATTTCTGGAGTTCAACCGCCATGCTTTTGACGCCGGATACGAGCAGGGACAGGGGGCCGTCAATGCTTGATTTCACTTTCACTGACGAGCAGGAACAACTGCGGAAAACCATCAGGGAATTCTCGCTCAAGGAATTGCTTCCCAAATACGGCCACTGGGACAGACGCGAGGAATATCCCCGCGAACTCATAAAGAAGACGCTCGAGATCGTCAACCCCTTCGGAGACGACTGGCGCGAGGCCGCGAGAGCGAGAGACCTCGTCACCGCCGGCATAATCGCGGAAGAAGTCGCGCGCGGCGACTTCAACTGCGTGCTTCCGTCGTTGGCCCCCTTCACCATCGGGCGCTTCCTGGCCGAAGCGCCGGACGAACTGAAAGAGAAGTGGTTCCCCGGTCTGATAACCGGCGAGAAAGTAATCGGCCTGTGCTTGACCGAGCCCGAAGCGGGCTCTGACCTCGGCTCGATGCGGACAACCGCCGTCAAGGACGGCGACGACTATACGCTCAACGGAGAGAAAAATTCCGTGAGCTTCCTGAACGCCGACGTCTTCTACGTATTCGCCCGCACGAACCCGGGCTCGACCGGCCCTCGAGGCGTCAGCGCGTTTCTCATGCCGCGCGAAACCGAAGGGCTCGAGTTCTCGACGTATCATGACCTCGGATGCCGCGCCGTCCCGCGAGGACAACTCTTCATGAACGACGCGCGGGTGCCCGCTTCCTTCATGGTTGGCCGCGAAGGCGAGGCGTTCAAGATGATTATGAAATACTTCGACGTTAATCGCGCCTTTATCGGCCTGATGTGTCTTGGCGCGGCGGCGCAGACTCTCGATGAGACCATTCGATACGTCAAAGAAAAGCATGCGTTCGGTGTCTCCCTCAGTCGCTTCGAGGGCGTGGCGTTTCCCATCGCCGAGGCCGCGACCCAACTCGAACTCGGCCGCCTCTTGTGCTATAAAATTCTTTGGAAAAAACAGAGCGACCTCCCGTGCGCGCTCGAGGGCGCCATGGCGAAATGGTGGGTTCCGAAAACCTGCGTCGAGGTCATCCATGAATGTCTTCTTCTCCACGGCCACTACGGTTATACGAATGAGTTTCCGATAGAGCAGCGCCTGCGGGACGTTCTCGGATGGCAAATTGGCGACGGCACACCGCAGATTCAAAAACTTATCATCTCGAGGCTGCTGCTCGGAAGGGATTTCGCGCCGACCACGTGAAGCGGGTATTACATGTGTTCAATCCTGAATCCGAAATCTAGAATCCAAAATCACTCTTATGGGGGTTCCCAATGGGCATAACATACGGTCTCATGTGGCTGCTGGCCGCTTTCTTCCTCGGTCTGCTCAATTGCTTCTTCGGATATCGGCTGTTTATTCTCACGGTGGCCTTCATTGGACTCGCTGTCGGCGCTTCCTTCGGATATCTCTTGGGAAATTCGCTCAGCGGGGGAATGATCGCACTGATAGTGGCGATAGTCCTCGGCTTGCTTGGCGCATGGGCCAGCGTCGCGGCATATTACGCCTTCATCTTCATCGTTGGCGCGCTCGGGTTCGCCCTGCTGGCAGCGTTCGTTGCGGGTCTTTATACCAGCGCTGTTTCTTCATTGCTGATCATTGTGGCTGGCCTGATAGGCGGACTTCTCGCGCTTGGCCTCCAGAGGGCGATCATCATTGTCGCGACATCCGCTCAAGGGGCGCTTTCATCGGTGTTGGCTGTGACCGTCATTGTGACGGGCGGAGGCGTGGCGGCATACCGCAACTTCTTCTATCGCATCCTTGACGGACAACTCACTCGCGGCGGCGGTATGTGGTTCTATGCGGGGGCGCTCGTGTGGTTCATCCTGTTTGTCTGCGGAATGCTCACGCAGTTCAAGCGCGGGAAGGAGATGTATGGGCGTCATCCGAAACTCAAAAGGCAATGATGAGTGATGAATGATGAATGACAAACGCAAAACAATAGATACGATAATTGCACACTTTCTGTTCCGCAATTCATCATTTCTTCCATTGCCGGGCTGGTTTCCCAGTGATATAATCTCTCCAGCAAGCGGGCAGGCATTTATGCTTCATGACCTTTGAGGTGGGACTGCCTAAAGAAGAAGAGTGAGGCTCGGTAACCAGAAATAAGTTCGGTTTCCTTTTTTCAGTCTTTCCCTTTCGTCTTGTTCCTTTCGCCTTTCGCCTTTTTCTGAGGAGGGGATATCATGGCTGACGTCGATGCTTTGGTGCAGATGCTGAAGTCGGGCGACTACTACTCGCGAAGCACAGCCGCGCGTATGCTGGGCGAAATCGGCGGCGAAAAGGCAACAGCCGCGCTCATGGAATCTCTCAAGGACGAAGATGACTGGGTGAAAGAGTATGCCGTCGAAGCGCTCGGCAAACTCGAACACCAGCCGGCGGTCGCCGCCCTCGGCCAGCTTCTGAAATCGAACAACTACAAGGTGCGCAGTTCGGTCGCGGAGGCCCTTGGCAAGATCGGCGGTCCCGAAGCGCAGAAACTGCTGGAAAGCGCGAAAAACGATCCCGATTCGTGGGTGCGCGACGCCGTAATCGCCGCCCTGAAAAAAGCCTCGCAGCCGAAACCGGCGAGCGCAGCGAAACCAATGCGGGCGCCTCAGGCCGCCGCATCGGCCCGCGAGACGGAGCCCGGACTCTCCGTGAACGAAGCATCCGAACAGCAAGCGGCGCGTCCGAGAGCGCCGACGCCCCGGCTCTCTGACCGGACTTCTCGCATGCCCGAGGATATTGTGAAAATGGTTACCGCTGGCGCTTCCATAAAATACAAACCCACAGGCTCCGCCTTTCTTCTCCGCGTCCCCGTAAGAGGCGGTAGGTATCAGAGGGTTCGCCTCAGCTTTGATTCGACCGACGAGGACGGCTCCCGGCTTATTCAGATTTTCACCGTAATCGGGCCGGCGCAGCCCGACCACTACCGCTGGGCCCTGAAGCTGAATCCCGGATTCTCATACGGGGCGATAGGCCTCGTAAAGATTGACGACAAGGAATTTCTCGCCATTATTAACACGCTCCTGGAGGAAAACGTTGACGCGAAAGCGCTCGAAAAATCAATCCGCACAATCGCCCAAAAAGGCGACGCGCTCGAAAAGAAACTCATCCAGAAAGACCTCTGGTAAGAAGGCCTCGTCGAAGGGAAATCCCCCCTCGCCCCCCTTTACAAAGGGGGGGAACAGGGCGGAGCCCTTTGCAGACGCACTCACCAAGATACCCCCCTTCGATAAAGCAATCACAACAATACCCCCCTTTGACAAAGGGGGGGAGGAGGGATTTTTCGATATAGCCGCTATCCGGTGCCCCGACCCCGAAAAACAAGAGATAATCGACGCGACAATCCTCGCCGGGCATGGCCATGTGTTCCGATGGTGGGATGATATCGGCAAGAGCGGCCGGGAACGCCTGCTGCGGCAGTTGTCCTCAATCCATTTTGATGAGCTCAACGCGCTCTTTAGGCGGTACAAAGAAGGGAAGCCACCTATTTCATTCGAGGGAATCGAGCCGGGCGAAGTGATACCGTTGCCAAAGACTGCGCGCGAAATTTCGGCGCGCGAGAAAATCAAGCGAATCGGTGAGGAGGCCCTCGCGGCCGGCGAGGTTGCAGCATTTCTCGTTGCGGGCGGTCAGGCAACGCGCCTCGGCATCGAGACGCCGAAGGGGACTCTCGAAATAACGCCGGTTAAGAAGAAAACGATATTCGCGCATCACGCGGAGAAGATTCGCGCGACTTCGTTACGATACGGCAAGCCGCTGCCCTTTTACATCATGACGAGCGAGACAAACGACCAGCCGACCCGCGAGTTCTTTGAAAGAAACAGACACTTCGGGCTCGACCGCGCCGACATATTTTTCTTCAAACAAGATATGATGCCCGCGCTCGATTTCGAGGGCAAGCTCGTGCTCGACGCGAAGGACCACATATTCACAAGTCCAAACGGCCACGGCGGTTCAATCGCGTCGCTAAAAAAGTCGGGCGCGCTCGACGACATGAAAGCCCGCGGCATCAAACACATATCGTACTTTCAGGTGGATAACGTCCTGATCAAAATAGCCGATCCCATTTTCATTGGGCATCACATATCGAGGAGGGCCGAGATGTCGGTGAAAGTTGCGCCCAAGCGCGACCCCGAGGAAAAGGTCGGCGTCGTATGCCGGTTCGGGGCGATGACGACAGTCATCGAATACAGCGACCTGCCGAAGGAATACAAATACGCGTGCAACAACGATGGGACTCTCAAGTTTTCCGCCGGAAATCTCGCGATTCACATGTTGGACGTGAACTTTGTCGAACGGCTGAACGCCGAGGATCGCCCACTCCCGTTTCACATCGCGGAAAAGGCGGTTCCGTTTCTCGACTACAGGGGACGACTAGCAAGACCGAAAGAGAAGAATGGGCTGAAATTCGAGAAGTTCGTGTTCGACGCTTTAAGCCGCGCGCGCGCGTCAGCAATCCTTGAAGTCGATCGAGATGAGGAGTTTGCCCCAATCAAGAATGCGGAAGGGGAGGATAGTCCGGAAACCGCCCGCGATTTGATGATGCGCCTTTACGCAAAGTGGCTGCTGAAGGCGGGCATACACGCGCCCCTCGATTCCGATGGGCGGGTCAAGGGGCTTTTGGAGATATGCCCCCTCTTCGCGCTCGATGACGACGAGCTAAGGCGAAAACTGCCTGCCTCTTTTAAAGTAAGATTGCCGCTGTATCTCGGGCCCTAGCGCCCGCTGAGGCGAAAGACAAAAGGGAGAATCCCCCTCTTTCCCCCTTTGCGAAGGGGGATGAAGAGACCGTCCCGCAATTGGCAAACGAGCGCAGGATTCTGTAGGTGCGAATTTATTCGCATAATGTTTTCGGGCTTTTTTCGCATCGCGCATGCGAATAAATTCGCACCTCCGGAACTACGGGACAGTTCTAATTCCCGCTTTGGAAAGGGGGGGAGGGGGATTTGGGAAAACGGTCGTCTAATGTGCTTCCCTTTCGCCTATGCTATTCCAGTACCACTTCACTGTTTCCACCATTGCTTCCACGTCGTCCTTCTTCGGCGCGTACTTCAGCAATTGTTGCGCCTTCTTTATGTCGAATACATAATCGGCAAAAGCGACCTCGTGGTATTCTTTCAGGATCAGCGGCCGGCCGACGGCTGACGTCAGCTTTATCACAGCCCGCGCCAACGTCTTGTTCACTCGGCTGACTTTCGATTTCGAGCCGACTCGCGCCATGACGGCCTGTACCATTTCGCGAACGGGGAGAACCTTCGCAGGGTCCGATGCGACATTAAACGCCTCACCCGCAGCCGCAGGCGCTTCGGCCGCGAGCACATATGCGTCAACCACGTCCGAACAGGAGACCATGTGATAGCGGTTCTCTCCGTCGCCGATGATGCGGACAGGCTTGCCGCGTCCGAGGTCCCCGAACATTTTCGTGAAGAACTTCTCATGCCAGTAGCCCGGCCCAACGATCATCGGCATGCGCATCATGACCGTTTCGATGCCGAAATCAGCCGAATACCGCGCGCACACTTCCTCGCAGTCGAGCTTTGTGCGGCTATAGGTTCCAAGCAGTTTCTTCGGCGAGTCCTCGGTGCACGGCACGCGGTCGGGCACGCCGTATATCTCTACGGATGAAGAGTACACGAAGCGTTTGACTGATTCCGACACCGCCGCCGAGAGCATCGTCTCAGTACCCTTGACGTTGACCGAGTAAAGTGTGTCTGCCGCAGCTCTCGATTGCGGCAAAAGCGCCGCAAGATGGAAGACGACATCGACGCGCTCGCAGGCCGAGCGAGTGGTGTCGGCGTTCCGGATATCCCCGCGCATTACTTCGGCGCCTTCCGGCATGTTGATTGCCGGTTTTACATCGAGCGTTCGCACTCGATGGCCGCGGCGCACAAGCTCTTCTGTAAGATGTCGGCCCAGCAATCCGCTGGCGCCGGTCACAAGCGCAAACATGGGTGGACACTCTCCTCAATAAGTTTTCCGGGACAATCGAAGGGAGAAAACCGAGGGATATTAAACCATACGCAGCCCAAATATGCAATGCGAATTACGAATTGACTTCTCGCTTCTGTTAGAGTTATGCTCTTAACCAGAAACTCGAAACCAGGAACCGTTTCAAGCAGACAAGGAGGTATTTCGAAGTGAGGGGTGATTTTCGTCTTGACGGCAAGATAGCGATTGTCACGGGTGCCAGTCGCGGCATAGGGGAGGCAATTGCAAAAACGTTTGCCCGCAATGGAGCAAAAGTGGTGATTTCATCTCGCAAGCAGGAGTCTCTCGACGCGGTGGCCGACTCCATAAGGAAGTCCGGCGGCGAAGCATTGCCAATCGCATGCCATACGGGCAAAATAGAAATGATTAATGCGCTATTCGACAAAGCGCTTGAGAAGTACGGAAGAGTCGATATTCTGGTGAACAACGCGGCCACCAATCCATTCTTCGGCAGCATACTGGATATTTCCGAGACTGAATACGACAAGACCTTCGATGTCAACACGAAGGGCTATTTCTTTGCGGCCCAAAAAGCCGGCAAGATTATGGTAGAACAAAAGAGCGGTTCGATTATCAACATCGCCTCCATTGCCGGTCTGCACGCCAGCCCGATGCAGGCGGTTTACGGAATGACCAAGGCTGCCGTAGTCCTCATGACCAAGGCATACGCGAGGGAACTCGGCGTTCACGGCGTACGGTGCAACGCAATCTGTCCCGGCCTGACGGAGACCCATTTTGCCAAGGTGCTCATTGAAACCGAAGAGATATACAGCATCGCGGTCAAGAGCATTCCGCTGGGAAGACACGCGCAGCCCGACGAAATCGCCGGGACCGCTCTGTACCTAGCCTCGGACGCATCGAGTTTTACGACCGGGTCTGTGATTGTCGTTGATGGCGGAAACACCGCGTAAGAGACGGATACGAGCTTAATTGGGGACACCATGCGGCATGGCATCCCCAATTAAGGTTCGCCCCGTGGTAGAAGGGATGAAACCATGAGACGGCTCTACATTTCGCTATTGTGCTTGCTGTTCTGCGTGGCGCCGGCGTCGTTTGCGCGCGCGGAACAACCCGGCAAGCTCTCACGCGAAGCGCTCGAATCGGTCCGCAGCCTGAATCTCCATCTTCCCTCGGAATTCCCGGACACGCCGGACATCTACCAACAAGCCGAGCCTGTCGTTCCGCCTCAAGTCATCGCGCCGTGGCCGACAATCGATTGGTCAGTCTCGACACCCGAAGAGCAGGGCATGAAATCCGGGCTTCTCAATGCAGCCTTCCTTTATGCCGTCCGGAACGACTCAAAGGCCGTCGTCGTAATTCGCAACGGCTACATCGTGGGCGAATGGTACGCGGAGGGCTGGAACGAGACAACCCGCCAGAGCGGTTTCTCGATGGCGAAAAGCTTTTCGAGCGCGCTCGTCGGAATGCTGATTGACGACGGATACATAACAAGCGTGGACCAGCCAGTGGCCGACTATGTGAGCGAGTGGGACGACTTTCGGCATGGAAAAGTTACCGTCCGCAATTTGCTCAGCATGAACTCCGGCCTCTATTGGGACGCCGTGAGCGACACCGTCATTCTGGCTACGCGGTACGATCAGAGCGCTTTTGCCGTAGGACTGCCCATAGAAGCTTCTCCCGGCAGAACATGGGTGTATAACAATAGCGCGGTTCAGGTAATCTCGGAGCTTATTTTACAGGCTGCCGGAATGCCAGCGGAAGATTATGCCCGCGAGCGGCTGTGGAACAAAATCGGGATGTGGAACGCGACATGGTTGAAAGACAAGGCGGGCAACACGCTTACTTATCAATCGGTCATCGCATCCGCGCGCGAGTTCGCAAAATTCGGCTACCTGTATTTGCGCGGTGGCATGTGGGATGGCGAACAGATTGTCCCGGCCGAATGGGTGGCCGAATCCACCCGGTTTTCTCAGTTGCTCAATCCCGTTTATGGCTATCTCTGGTGGCTGAACACCGCCGGCCTCTGGTGGCCGAACGTTCCGGCCGACGCGTTCGCGGCGTCGGGGCTAAACGAGAAGAAAATCTACGTTGTGCCGAGTCTCGACATCGTGGCCGTACGCCTCGGAAGCGCCCAACCCACTTGGGACGACAACGCCTTCCTCGGCCTGATCTGCGCTTCCGTCGAGCAGCAGCCGATTCTGGAAGAATGATTGATAAGTCCGTTCCATAATCCTGTAGGTGCGAATTTATTCGCAGGCCCAATGAGCGACCAAGCCGCAGAAACATCGAACAGACAGAGAGGACTCAGATGATACGCAAGCTGATAATAATCGCGTTACTCGCCGGTCTCGCCTACGGGGCCTATAGGGTAATGAATGAGTCCGGCTTCTTCGGCGTAAAGGGGAAAAGCCGCACTACCTTTGAAGACGTCGAGAAGAAAGCAGCACAGTAGAAACTTCACGCCGAAGCTAAGCGCTGAGTTTCCTGATTCCTGTGATGCATTTTGTAGCGGCGACTCGCGAGTCGCCGGCAGGGAGTTTACGCGGATACGTCACCGTATTTATAAAGACGTGTACCAAGAGCATCGGCGTCAGCTTTGTGTTCCCGCTGTTTCAACATAAGAACCGCGAGAATCTCGGTTCCTTCTGAGCGTTTGACCACGTCTGCCCGCGTGGCTACTCTCGAGCGACTCTTAATAAAGCAGGTTCTGTTAAGGAGGAATGACTATGCCGAAAGCCAGCGGAATAATTACTGACATCCTGGTCGACGCGGGTATAGACCACGTGTTTGGAATGCCCGGGGGCGCAACGATGTTCATATTCGATGCGCTGTACGACAAGAAAGACAAAATACGCACTGTGCTCGCGCGGCATGAGGGAGGCGCCGCATGCATGGCCGATATGTATGGCCGCCTCACCGGTAAGCCGGCCGTGGTAATGGGCCAGGGCGCGTGGATAGGCTCCAATGCCGCCTTCGGCATAATGGAGGCGTACATGGCCGGATCCCCAATGCTCATCATCGGAGACGTCTCCGATTGGGCCGGCATCACCCAGTACGGTGTCTATCAGGGTACCAGCGGAGAATACGGAACGATCAATCTTCCGAACATCATGCGTTCGATGACGAAATACACGACAATCGCCAACTCGCCCTCCGAGTTCGCACACGGCGTTCAACTTGCCATAAAACATGCCACGACCGGTCGCCCGGGGCCTGCATGCGTGTTAGTGAGATGGAATGTCACAACGACAGAAATCGAACTTGACCAAATCAATCCGAAGCTCTACCCGATAGAAGGTCACACTTGCACCTCGCCGCCTTGCATTTCACAAGAGGACGCCGAGAAGATAGCTGACATGTTAATAGGAGCGAGCGACCCCGTTATGGTCTGCGGACGCGGTGTTCACATTTCAAAAGCTTACGAGGAGGTACAAGAATTGGCCGAGCTTATCGGCATTCCTGTCGCCACGAGCTATATGGGCAAGAGCTCAATAGCTGAGACTCACGACTTGGCGCTGGGGATAATGGGCAATATCGGGCAGCAAGCGGCAAACGAAAAGGTCACCGGCGCCGATGTCATCTTCGCCGTAGGCACTGGCCTGTCGCCCGAAAACACCCGAATGCTTTCGCCCGACTACATCAATCCGGAACGCCAGAAAATCATCCACATCGATATCGAGGGATTGAACGCAGGATGGACATTCCCGGTGACCATAGGCGTCACCTCCGACGCGAAGCCGGCGCTGAGAGCTATCCTGAACGCGATACAGAGCAAGACAGTCAAAGTCGATGTAAGGAAACGCACGGATGAATTGAAGAAATTCAAAGAGGAACACGCCTTTTTCTCATGCGAGCACTTCGGCTCAGATGAAGAACCCATCGCGCCTGAGAGGGTCGTGCATGATCTTAACGAGGCGGTCGGTCCCGACGATTTGCTGGTGCTCGACGCGGGGAACAGCCGCATGTGGTGCGCTAAACATTTCAGGTCGAAGAAGGCGGGGCAGGTTATCGCGCCCGGAGGAGTGGCCGGTCTCGGTTGGGGCGCGTCGGCCGCGCTGGCGGCGCAGCTTATCCAGCCCGAAAGGAAAGTCGTCAGCGTCACAGGCGACGGAGGCATGATGATGATGCTCTACGCCCTCGAAACCGCCAAACACTACAATCTGCCGCTCACGTATGTTGTGATGAACAACTCCTGTCTGGGCAACGTGATGGATTTCCAGTCGCCCGACCGCCGAATCGCGACGGAATACCCCATGCCCGACTTCGCCGGGATCGGCCGCGCGATGGGCTTGAAAGGTCTGAAGATTGAGAAGCCGGCCGAGCTGAAGCCCGCTCTGCGGGCAGCGATCAACAGTGACAGACCCGCAATCATAGACGTGTCAATAAGCCAGGAGCCGCACTTCAGGCTCATGATGTAGGAAGCAACCTGCGCGCCACGTCCACCGCCGCAGCGGCGTCGGCGCCGTATCCGTTTGCGCCGATCTCATCCGCATATCTCTTCGTTACCGGCGCTCCGCCGACCATAATCTTTACCTTCTGTGTTAAGCCCTCTTTATGGAGCGCGTTGATATTTTCCCTCAGGGCGGGCATGGTCGTTCAGAGAAGCGCGGACATTGCGACGATCTGTACCCCCTCCCCCTTTGCCGCCTCCACAAACCTGACAGCAGGGACGTCGATTCCCAAGTCACGAACTTTGAAACCTGCGCCTTTCAGCATCATGCCGACGAGATTCTTGCCGATATCGTGCAGGTCACCCTTAACGGTGCCGAGAACGACTTTCCCTACTGGTTTGGCGCCCGTCTCCGCCAGTTTGGGTTCCAGAATGTTCAGGCCGGAATGCATGATCTCCCCCGCAACGCACACTGGGCTCCTCGCCTCTTCGGCCCACAGTTCCCATGCGTTTACTGACGGCCGCGTTCGTTTCCCATTTCGCCCATCTTATTCTCCCATTCATCATTCATAACTCATCATTCATCATTGACTATCAGACGGTCAACCGCTGGGCCGAATTCGTTGGCCCGATGAGTTTGTGGCGGAGAAGGGTGGCCAGGATTCTCCACGGATCATATTTCATTGACAGAAACCTGGAGGTTTGATAGGATTTCAGAGATGAATATCGAAACCGACATCCTCAACAACGATCCAGCATTGGCCGAGATTGTCAAGCGTCTGGTCGAAGCTTTTCGTCCCGAGCGCATCTACTTGTTTGGCTCAAAGGCGCGGGGGGACACCGACCCGGATAGTGACTACGATCTCATGTTAATCGTGCCCGACGATGCGCCACCGGAACAAAGACGCAGCCGCCGCGCCTACGAAACATTGCGAGGCACCGGCACGGCCGCTGACGTGTTAGTTTTGACGCGGCACAGCTTTCAAAGCCGACTTCATTTGGCAGCATCGCTTCCCGCAACTGTCGAGCGCGAAGGGAAGCTGTTATATGCTGCATGATCCAGTGCGAGTTTCTGAAACGAGAGCCTGGCTTGGGAAAGCAGCGAACGACCTTCGCGCGGCGGAAAACGGGCTCGTGGCGTCTCCGCCGTTACTTGAAGACGTCGTGTTTCACTGCCAGCAAGCAACCGAGAAGACGCTCAAGGGATTTTTGCTATGGAATGGTTGTCCGTTTCGAAAAACGCACAGCATCGAAGAGTTGGGAGAGGCTTGTCTGAGGGTAGACCCCGCCTTAAGACCCCTGATTGACGAAGCGGTTCCGCTCACTCAATATGCGTGGGAGTTCCGTTACCCGGGCGAGCCGGAGATGCCATCCAGTGAAGAGAGCGAAGCGGCCTTGTCAGTTGCCAGAACCCTATATCAGACAATTCTCGGCAAGCTGCCGAAAGACGCACATCCTTAAACTCATTTTGAACACTTCGAAAAATTAAGTTGAGTTGTACCAAGGACTTACAGG
>CAYVDS010000092.1:8495-19529 GCA_964450145.1 uncultured bacterium | reverse complement strand
GGACACCTTGCTGCAAGGTGTCCCCGAATAAGCTGACGATACGGCATCATGTCCCCGAATTAGCACCACGTGGAATGTTGTTTCCGGTTGAGAGGCGACTACTCGATAATCATTTTCTCGTAGCCCAGGTCCTTCAATACCTGTTTATATACAGCGAATGTCGGTCGGATCGCGGTGACGAGGCCGAGCGCTTTCTGCACTGCCCCCGACGCCTTGATTTTGCGCATGGCGAGGGCCGTGACCGCATTTTCTTTTCCCTGCCAGTAGCGATGCGTGAAGTCGGCCGATTGCGTCATCGTCACGTCAGCCGGTGTGCCTTTATCGCCAAGTTCGTAGGCGCCAAATTGACCCGGCGGAGGCGGGTCAGCGAAGTTCAAAAGAATGCTCGCGTCCGGATCAGTGTAGTTGAAGCGTATCTTGACCTTTGCCTTTTGCAGTTTCGGTCCGACCTCCGGGTGGGTAACTACGCGTTTCATGAACTCCCCAAAGATTTGATAGAACTGCTGGCTGTCCTTGAAGTACGCCATTGTGCGCTCCTTTCATGTTTGACAGACACCACTTAGGTTAAGATGGACGACCAGCCCCCCATGTGACCAAAATCTAAGAAACCTTCGCTTATTCGGGGACACGATGCCGCATCGTGTCCCCGAATAAGCGCCGCACCGTGGCTTCGATAAACGATACAGCAGAAACAAGCGATCAGGTGAAGGTCAACAAGACTCGCACTTGAGCCCGAAAGCTTCGGCTACGCCCTGATGCATCACTTTGCCGAACGCCACGTTTACGCCCTTTTTCAAAACGTGATTATCGGCCACCGCTTGATCCCATCCCTTATTGGCCAGTTCAAGACTGTAGTGCAGCGTGGCGTTCGTTAGCGCATATGTTGAAGTCCTCGGAACTGCGCCGGGCATATTAGCGACGCAGTAATGAACAACGCCCTCCTCGACATAAGTCGGGTTCGTGTGCGTTGTCGGCCGTGTGGTTTCGCAGCAGCCCCCCTGATCCACCGCGATATCGACCAGCGCCGAACCTCGGCGCATGCGCCGGAGCATTTCACGAGTCACAAGTTTCGGCGCTTTTGCGCCGGGGATGAGAACGGCGCCGATAACGAGGTCGGCGTAAGCGACCTGCTCCTCGACGTTGGCCGGATTCGACATCAAGGTCGATACGTGGCCTTGCATGATGTCGTGGATATATCTCAATCTCGCGAAATTTATGTCGAGGATGCTCACGCGCGCGCCGATACCGACTGCGACCGAGCATGCGCTCGCGCCGGCTATGCCGGCGCCGATGATGACGATTTTGGCGGGAGGCACTCCCGACACGCCGGGAAGCAGAATGCCGCTCCCGCCATTTTTCGCTTCGAGGCAGAATGCGCCCATCTGGATAGAGAGGCGTCCGGCCACTTCACTCATTGGCGCGAGGAGAGGGAGTGAGCCGTCGTCAAGCTGTATCGTCTCGTAGGCGATGCCGACGACCTTCTTCTTCATAAGGTTTTCCGTGAGCTTCCTGTCGGCGGCGAGGTGAAGGTACGTGAATATTACCTGTCCCTTGCGCATGCGCGGGAACTCCGCTTCGAGGGGCTCTTTCACCTTGACAACCATGTCGGCGCGCTGCCATATCTCCTTGACGTCGTCGCAGATTTTGGCGCCCGCCTCAATATACGCTTGATCGCAGATGCCGCTGCCCGCCCCTGCGTCCTTCTCGACGAGGACTTCGTGATGGTTGTCTACAAAAGCGGACACGCCCGCTGGCGTCATCGCAACCCGGTTCTCATCCGTCTTGATCTCTTTCGGAACTCCTACAATCATCGCTTCCTCCTGTCTCCACGCCTGCTCCGGCCGTGTTCCTCGGTCATTTCTGCGGGCTGGGAGAGCGTCTTCGGCCCGCTTGTTCCCTGTGTCTCTCGTTCATTATCCCGACTTGAAGAACTTTCAGAATCTCGCGGAAATGTTTCTCCGCAAGGCTTTCGTTATGCTCGATGTCCTGATTCGTGAAAACATGGAAACGTTCCCTCTGATATCGGGACGCCAGCGTCGCAAGAAATGTGGAATATACACAGTCAATTACGTAGGCCGCATGTTTTATCGGGAGGTCTTTGCGTATTGTGCCGGCTGCCATCCCTTCGGTCAGCACGTGGGCAAAGAATTCGGCGGAACTCTTTTCAAGCAACTGCGCCATATCGGCGAGGAACTTATCGTCACCGGATGTCGTGAGGTCGAAATACATCTTGTACATGTGCCGATAGCGGGGGAATAACTCCAGGCTTTTCTCAAGAACCTTCTCGATCTTTGCGATGGGGCCGAGGTCCATTTCCCGGATAGAATCGTAAACATGGGTTTGCAGTCGCGCCGCCTCCTTGAATGTCGAGCAGTAAAGGTCAAGCTTGTCCGTGAAATACAGGTAAATGGAGCCTTTTGCAATACCGGCGCGCTGTGCGATTGAGTTGATGTTGGCCTTGTGGTAACCGTGGCGCGCGAACTCTGCGGCGGCGTTGCGGAATATCCGCTCCCGCTTTCTGACATCAATCCTGTTGAGCGCCTCTTTGGCCATCGGTGTTTTCTCGGCAAAGGTTGGAGGATACTGACTGGGCGGTCACCCAGTAACGATTGATTTATACCATACTGTCCGAAAGAATGTCAAGCAGCGGTAAGGACGAATATTGAACTGGCTATTCCGCGGGTTTCGGTTGGAGCAGCGCTTTATAGACTTCGCGGCGGGAGAGGCCGAGTTGCTGAGCGGCGTGGCGCATGGCGTCTTTTTTTGAGAGGCCGCGTTCGCGCATCAGCGTGTCCACGAGTTCGCGGGGATGCGGCGGGGTCTCCGTGCGTGCGAGCGTTTCTGAGGGCATGGCTCCATGAAGCAATACCACGCATTCGCCGAGGGGCGTGTGCTCCCTGAAATGCGCCGCAACTTGAGCGGCCGTTCCGCGCATGACTTCCTCGAATTTCTTCGTAAGCTCGCGCGCGACGGCGATTTCCCGTTCGGGAGCAAATTGCGCGATTGCTTCCAGCAAAGAGACAAGGCGGGTTGGCGACTCGAACAGGACCGAGGTCGCCTCGCGCGTGAGAACTTTTTCGAGAAAGCGGCTTCGCTCTCCCGGTTTGCGAGGGGCAAAGCCCGCGAAGCAGAACTCGGCGGTCGGTAGGCCGGACAGCACGAGGGCTGCGATAATCGAGCTCGGACCGGGCACGACGGTGACTCCGATTCCCACCTTAAGCGCAGCCACTATCAGGTCATGGCCCGGGTCGGATATTCCCGGCATGCCTGCGTCACTGACAAGAGCCACACTCGGGCCTTCTTTCAGTTTCGCTATGAGCATTGGAGTTTTGGCGAGTTTGTTGTGTTCGTGGTAAGAGACCAACGGCGTATGGATATCATAATGGGAGAGAAGTTTCCGGGTGCGGCGCGTGTCCTCCGCCGCAATGAGACCGACGTCTTTCAAGATGCGAAGCGCGCGAAGCGTGATGTCTTCCAGATTGCCGATTGGTGTGCCCACTATGTAGAGGGTTCCTGCTGGCTGTGAGGAAGCGTTGGGGGGAGTGGCAGTAGTGTTATTTTGGATTTTGGATTTTGGATTTTGGATTGGATCAACGGCGTGTCTGCGTTTATCTGCGTTCATCTGCGGTTGATTTCTTCTTCTTTCAACCCAAAATCTAAAATCTAAAATTGCTATACTCCCCAATCGCGCGGATAGCGAAAATCCCTGTCGATCGTGCGATGGGAAAGCTTTGCGATGACGGGCATCCTGCGCTTGTACTGGGTACGCTGGATATTATTGAAGACCTTCCGTATGAATTCTTTGTCGTAGCCCGCCTCCACAAGTTCCGAGACCGCGAACCTATTGTCGACCATGAGGTCCAGAAGGCGGTCGACCTCGCGGTAAGTGAAACCGAGTTCGGCCTCATCGGTCTGTCCGGCCCATAAATCAGCGCTCGGAGGTTTTCCCACGATCTCTTCCGGAACACCGAGGGACTTTGCCAACTGCCACACCTGCGTTTTGTAAAGGTCACCGAGCGGGTTAACGGCGCTTGCCATGTCGCCCCACAGGGTCGTGTAACCCAGCAGGAATTCAGTTTTATTACTCGTCCCGAGGACGAGCGCCTCATGCTCGGCCGACTTGTCATAAAGCACGATCATCCGTTGGCGAGCCATGACGTTGCCTTTGCGCCTGTTATCGGCGGCGGGATTTTTCTCGAAATATGCGTCCACCATCGGCGTGATTTCCACCGTCTCGCTCCGGATTCCGGTTATCTCGACGACCTTTTGCGCGTGGCGTATGCTGTCGGGATTGCTCGTCTTGTACGGCATGATGATCCCCCACACGTGCTCCTTGCCGAGAGCGAGCGTCGCCAGGAACGCCGACGTGGAAGAGTCCACGCCGCCTGATATCCCTACGACGGCGTTTTTGAAACCGATCTTTGTGACTTCTTCTCGGATGAAGCGAATAAGAATCTCGGTCACAAGTTCGGCGTTGATCTCAAGCGCGTTCTTCACAGGCGCCATATCCCTCATCTATATTGCTCACATTTGCAATCATGAATTCCTGCCACCGCTGTCCAAGACACTTCTTTCACCGCAGAGGCGCAGAGGGCGCAAACAGAGGATCGACGGCAAGAAGATGATTTCTCTTGCAAATAGTGCCGCGCCTCGCGGGATGCTCCCCGTGGTTAAAGACGCCTCTTCTTCCTAATCTGTGTCTATCCGTGTGCATCTGTGGCGAAGAATGCTTTTCCTTTTTCTTCTTCCCCAAAATCTGCGCAAGTCTGCGGAATCTGTGGATCCCCGTTTCTTCTTCTTTGGTTGCGGCTACGCGGCGCTCTGAATTCCGGTTACTCCTCTTCTTCATCATTCATCATTCGCTTTTGCGGCAATGCGTCGGAGTTCTTTGAGCGTGAGGTCGAGGCGTTCATCTCTTCTCACCGGCGTGTACATGCGGGCGCGCCTGATTTTGTCTGAATCGATATCCGCCACGAGCAACTCCTCATCCAGATACTTTGCTTTGCCGGCGACCGTGCAATCGGGGTCGATAATCTCCGAGCCTCCCCAGAACGTGAGCCCGTCCTCGCAGCCGACGCGGTTGACGAAGACCACGTAGCAGCAGAACGAACTCGCGTACGTGCGGTTCAGATTCTCCCACGTGTCATAGATGTCGAGGCGCGGTTCGGCCTTCATGCCGCGGGCAGGACTGCTTGCCAAATGAATCATAACGTCTGCCCCATCGGCGCTGAGGATGCAGCCGGTAGAAAGATGCCACACGTCCTCGCATATCAGGATGCCCATCCGGCCGAATTTTGTGTCAAATGCGGAAACGGATTCTCCCGAGGCGAAGTAGCGCAGTTCGTCGAACATGCCGTAAGTGGGGAGGTACACTTTGCGATGGCGATGTACGATGCGTCCGTCCTCAAGATATAAGGCCGAGTTGTAGAATCTGTGATCGGGGCTCTCCTCGACGTATCCGAATGCAATCGAAATGCTGCGGCTATGCTCAATCATCTTGCTGATGACCGGATGCTCGTCGTGCATGGCGACGACTGGGACCATGTCGCGAAGGTAATAGCCGGTTAGCCCAAGCTCAGGGAATACCAGCAGATCCACTCCCTTCGCGCGCGCATTTTCGATGACAAGCTCAGCGGTTTGAAGATTTGCCTCGACGTTGCCCAGCGTGGGTTTAATCTGTGCGGCGCCGACCGTGATTTTCATTAATGGTTAATCTCCCAAGAAAAAATCGGAACACAAATGGCACGAACGCCAGCGAATTGCAGGAAGGGGCCATTTCTTGTCATTCCGGCGCCCGCGCTTGTCATTCCCGCGAAGGCGGGAATCCATATTTCCTTCAAACTTGTTGCTAAAATTAACACAATTTGCTTGGGGTTGTCAATTCGCATGGACATGGCTGGACTTAATTCGGACTTAATTCGGGGACATCCTGCCGCAGGCGAGACATGGTGTCCCCGAATTAAGCAAGTGCAACCCGGGATTGTGGTGAGATTATCATTTCCGCGAAGGTGGGATTACGTTTGACCTCGTGTCGCAAATTTACTACAATGCTACCGCTTGGACGCACAAATCGTTAGCTTATTCGGGGACACCTTGCCGCAAGGTGTCCCCGAATAAGCGGCTAGTTTCTTAGGACGGAACAAACACCTTGTTGTAATTAACTCGAAACTCGAGCCTCGGGACTTACTTTCTTACGAGAGGAAAATCGACTATGACCATCCCGGCCAACAGCCAAGGGCTCCGCACAGATTTCGATGCCCTTTTCAAACCTCAGTCCGTCGCCCACGTTGGGGCTTCGCCCCGCTCGGCCCCCGGGCGATTCAACTACACGGCCTTTCTCAGAAATATGAAATACGCCGGGAAGTTGTATCCGGTCAATCCAAAACACGATGAGATATTCGACCTGCCCTGTTATCCGAATCTGGCCGCAGTACCCGAAGCAATAGACCTCGCGATTCTCGCCGTTCCGGCTGTCCATTGTCCGGAAATCCTGCGCGGCGTGCCAGCCGGAAAAGTGAAATTCGCCGTGATTCATACCTCCGGCTTCGGCGAGATCGACAAACGCGGCCTCGAGTCGGAGATTCTGCAGACGGCCCGCGAGAAGCGATTCCGCATCGTTGGTCCCAATTGCATGGGCGTTTACAGCCAGCAGGGGAGGGTGGGCTTCTGGCGCGACCACTGGGAGATTGTGGACCGCCCCGGCTCAATCGGGTTCATTTCCCAGTCGGGTGGCCACGCTGTCAATGTGATTTTGAGCGGAATGGATGCTGGCGTCAACTTCAACAAAGTGATTTCGCTCGGGAACCAGTTGGACGTATCGATAAATGAACTGCTGGAATACATGGGCAACGACGCGACCATCGGCGCCATCGGCGTGTACGTCGAAGACGTTCGCGACGGGCGCCAATTCCTGCGCCTGTTGAATGAAATTAGCGGGCGTAAGCCCGTCGTGGTCTGGAAAGGCGGGCTAACCACCGCAGGCAAAGCCGCAGCGGCGACGCACACCGGCTCGATTGCAGGCAACAACGAGATTTTTGATGCGGCAATGTGTCAGGCGGGTGTCATAACAGTGGATAATTTCCATCAACTGTTGCGCTTGCTCCGTCTCTTACAGCCGGAATTCAAGTTGCCCGGCGGCCGAGTGGCCATCTTCTCGCCCGGCGGAGGAAATACCGTCAGCATTTGCGACCTGTTTTCGGCTCATCCGAACCTGAGTCTTCCGCGGCTGTCATCCGAGACGCAAGAAAGACTCAAGGCCCTCCTGCCCGAGGAAAACGTTGACACAAAGAATCCAATTGATCCGGGCGCGGTCGGCACGCTCCGTTTGGACCAACTGCTCAAGGTGGTCGGCGCCGACCCGCAGATAGAATCACTCATGGTGTTGATGAGCGTGGATTATCTCTCGAACATCGAGACGGAAGAGAACCGCGTTCTGGCCGTCGAGATGATATCGAACATGTTTTCGCGGTACGCCCAGCGAATTGACAAACCCATTTACGCTTTGCTACAGCAACACAGGCAGAACCATGAAGACTTCGACCGGTACCGGCGGCTCATGGTCGCAAAATTCAATGGAAAGCACATCCCGTGGATCGACGGCTCGTTTAAGGAAGTCGCCGAGGTGTTCTCGAAGTTGGTTCAATATAGGGCGCGCAAGGGAATGATGAATGATGAAGGATGAATGACAAATTAAATTGGCAGCGTGATTCGACAGTTGTCCCTTCGCCGGTTTTGCTCTGGATGCCTAAGCTCCCTTTGTGCGCTTCGATGACCTTCTTGCAGATAGGGATGCCCAGACCGATGCCCCATGTCTCCGTGCTGAAGAACGGATCAGAGGCTGTTCCGTAATTCTGTAGGTGCGAATTTATTCGCATGTGCGACGTGGGAAAAGCCTGAACACATTATACGAATAAATTCGCGCCTACAGAATCCTGCGCCCGTTTGCCAATTATGGAATCTCATCAGGTCGTTTTGGAATTATCTGTATGATGGTGTATACTCTAAAATGTCGAAGAAAACTTCGCAATCTTCCCTCCGCAATAAAAATCGGTCGGTGATCCGGCGATGAAGCCGAGTGAAATAAGAGAAGGAGAAAACGTATGGCATTAACCAAAGAGGAGAGACAGAAGTTATATGCCCAGGCCAAACAACTGAGAAACGATATCGTTGACGTAACCAGTTGGGCGGGAGGGGCGCACATCGGCGGGGGTTTGAGTGTCATAGACATTCTGACCATCCTCTATTTCAAGTATCTGAAGATAGACACCAAAAATCCGTGCTGGGAAGATAGGGACCGTCTCGTTCTGAGCAAGGGCCATGCCGCCGTGGCATATGTGCCGGTATTGGCGAGGCGCGGATTCTTCGATGTCGAAGAGATGAAAACCTTCAACAAGTTCAAAAGCCCCTTCGGGATGCACCCGGATTCCAAAAAGGTGTGCGGTTGCGACGCTTCCACCGGTTCGCTGGGGCATGGCCTGCCAATGGCCGTGGGAATGGCTCTCGGCGCGCGCGTGCTCGGTAAGGACATCAAAGTCTATTGCGTCGTGGGCGACGGTGAATGCAATGAAGGAAGTATATGGGAAGCGCTCATGGCGGCCGCTCAATTCAAGCTGACCAATCTGATCACCATAATCGACCGGAACCGGCTGATGATCGATGGGCCGACCGAAAAAGTGATGGGAGTTGAACCGTTGGCCGACAAACTTAAGGCCTTCGGCATGGAGGTCGTGACAGTGGACGGCCACGACATGGACTCCCTGTCCGAGGGAATAGATAAAGCTCTTGGCGCCAAGGAGAAACCGGTTGTCATCCTGGCCAATACGGTAAAGGGAAAAGGAATCAACTTCATGGAAGATCAGGTCCCCTGGCACTACGGATCAGTGGATGCGGCGCTCAAAGAAAGAGCCCACGCCTCGATAGAGAAGATGTACGAAGCGATATTAAAAGGAGTGCACTCATGAGCGACGGAACCGGAACAACCTGGACATGCTACGATGCCGCTACCATGACGGCGCGTGAAATTTATGGGCGCGTCCTGGCGGAGATGGGCAAGACGGACCCGAGGATCGTGGGCCTGTCGGCCGACCTCGCGAAATCAACGTCCATTTCATTCTTCGAGAAAGCGCACCCGAACCGATTTTTCAACGTTGGCATTGCCGAACAGAATCTGATGGGAGTGGCGGCCGGAATGGCAAAAATGGGGCTGATCCCGTTTGCCAGCACGTTCGCAGTGTTCGCCAGTTTGAGAGCCGCCGAGCAAGTGCGAACCGATATCTGTTACCAGAACCTGCCGGTTAAGATCATTGCGACACATGGCGGAATAAGTTTTGGAGCAGCGGGCACGACGCATCATTGCACGGAAGATATCGCTGTCATGAGAAGCTTCGCCAATATGACCGTTATCGTGCCTGCCGACGGCACGGAAACCGCCAACGCGGTGCGCGCATGTGTGGACGTGTCCGGGCCGGTCTACATCCGCGTCGGGCGCGGATTTGAGCCGCCATTCTATGAGAATGAGGACTACGGATTCAAGATTGGCAAAGCCCAGACGGTGTTAGAAGGCAGCGACCTGGCGATTATCACATGCGGCATAGGAGTCCTTCAATCCGTCGAAGCTGCCCGAACGCTGAAAGAGACGGACGGCCTTTCGGTCAGAGTCATCAACATGCACACCATAAAACCAATCGACCGTGATGCGATCATGAAGGCCGTCACCGACACTCGAAGGATCATCACCGTCGAAGAACATAATATTCTCAGCGGGTTGGGAAGCGCTGTCGCGGATGTTATTGCTGAAAGCGGAAAGGGATGCGCCTTCCGCAAGCTTGGGCTTCCGGACGTTTACAGCGAGGTGGGCTATCCCGAGGATCTGTATGCGCACTACAAACTCGATGCGAACGGAATCATCGACACGATCCGCGAGGTCATGAAGATCGAATTCGAGGAAGACGAAGACTGGGAAGACGAGGTATGACATGGCGACATCCGCGCAAGACATAATGATTGCCAGGCTCTTCTTCAGGGCGGCGTTCCCGGTGATGAAGGTTCCGCTTAACGACGACCCTAAAATAAAGAAACTCTTCGCGAACTCACGGGGGAAGGTGCAGTTTTCCGCCAACAACGGCGCAGAGAAAATAGGGGCTTACCTGACTTTCGATAACGGAGAGTTCACGGCTACGGAAGGAATCTGCGAGAATCCCGAAATAACTCTCCATTTCGCCTCTGTCACAAAGATGAATGTGATGCTGACAGGGGGAACCGTGCTCCCAAAGATCAGGGGAGGTCTCCGACACTTCAGGTTGCTCATCAAGGTGCTCCAACTCCTGATGAGCCTCAAGCTCATGATGCCGACGACGAAACCGAAGGACGAGCATAAGCAGTACTTGAAGGTGAAGATGTCCCTTTACATGATCACAACGGCCTTGAGCGCATTCAATAAACTCGGCGATCAACGGATGAAAGACTGGACGGGCAAACAGCCCGACAGAATCTACCAGTTCACCGTCGAGCCCTACGACGAAGAAAAAGGGATCGCGGCTTATCTGCGCGTGAAGGCTGGCAAGACGAAGGCCGGACGCGGCGTTTATAAGCGCCGCCGGCCCTTCGTCCATTTCCGCTTCAACAAAGTGGACGGCGCGCTGAAGGTGCTGCTGAAGGAAGTCGAGTTCGTCGAGGCCGTCGCCAAGAAATGTGTGGCCATTGACGGCGCCCCTGAATACGCCTCGCAACTCAACGATTTCATGGCCGTCCTCCAAGGAATGATGACCTAAGAAGCGAAAGGCGAAAGGGCGCCCTGAGCGCCTCATCACGCCATCGGCATACTCAGCGCCGTCATCCTGAGCGAAGCGAAGGATCAGCAAAGCGAAGAATCTCGCTTATCTTCTTTTCTCTTCTTCCTTTGTTTCGCCTTAGTATATCATCTGAATGTTCTTCAGGTATGAACCCCGTGCGTTTCGGACGGCTCCCCTTTCGCCTTCTCTTTCGACCCTCGACCCTTTGTCATCTTCTACGACCCGTGCCTCTCTTTGTTCGCCG
>CAYVDS010000092.1:0-8395 GCA_964450145.1 uncultured bacterium | reverse complement strand
CTTGTTTCTTCTTTATCATTCCCGCGAAGGCGGGAATCCATTTCTTCTCCTTTCCGTTCTGCATGACTTTGAACCTTGAACTTTGAACTTCTTCTTGGCTTTCGCCTTTCGCCTTCTCTTTTGACCCGCGACCCTTCGTGATCTTCTACGACCCGTGCCTCTCTTTGTTCGCCGCTTGTTTCTTCTTTATCATTCCCGCGAAGGCGGGAATCCATTTCTTCTCCTTTCCCTTCTGCATGACTTTGAACTTTGAACTTCTTCTTGGCTTTCCCTTTCGCCTTCTCTTTCGACCCGCGACTTATTCTTTTACGACCGGAACTTGTCCTTCATCCTTCATCATTTGTGTGCGCGACCATCCGGCAAGGCTTTTCCCTCCCGACCTCCAATTTCAAATAATTTGCTTCTCTAATTCGCGCTTGATTTTCTGACATAGATTTGGTTAAATTACCCCTGCCTCACGAAAGCGCCGCCTCATACGTCCACATATATCGCGAAATATGGGATGAACAAAAACCCGACAAATGCTTGCCGGATGGAGAAACTCGAGAAAGTCAAATCCGCGGGGGAAATGATGAAATACACTGACGAACAACTAGAGGCTCTTCTTGCTGATATTGAATCGGACCTTGCGGAACGCAAGGAATCTTGGAAAGGCGATGCGCCGGATACCGGGCGCCAGGCAGTCTGCGCTTTTGCAAACGATTTGCCCGACCACCGAAAACCGGGCGTTCTCTTTGTGGGAGCACGGAATGATGGCGCTCCGTCCGGGTTGGATATCACCGATGGACTCCTTCGGACACTTTCCGACATAAAGACCGATGGCAACGTTCTGCCGCCACCTTCAATCCTTGTTGAAAAACGAACACTAAGAACTGCTGAAATGGCAGTCGTTACCGTGCAGCCCTCTGACGCGCCACCGGTTCGATACAAGGGAAGAATCTGGATTCGCGTCGGACCGCGACGGGCAGTAGCAACTGCGCAGGAAGAGAGGATCCTGAACGAAAAGCGCCGGTATAGAGACATCCCATTTGACGTCCAGCCGTTGCCTTCGTGCAACTTATCAGCCCTCAGTCGAGTATTGTTCGAGCAGGAGTATTTGCCGAACGCTCTTGCTCCTGATGTCATAGCAGCCAATGAGAGATCATATGAACAAAAACTGGCGTCTTGCCGAATGATCGCCTCGGTGGACGATCCTACCCCCACGATTCTCGGCGTGTTAGTCCTCGGAGTATCTTCGAGAGATTGGGTCCCATGTGCGTATATCCAATTCCTTCGGATTGCCGGAACGCGGATGACGGACCCGATACAGGATGAGGCTTTTATCGAAGGCCCCTTGGGGCAGATTCTGCGCCGGATCGACGAAAAAGCCGATTCTCATAACCGCAGCGAAGTGGACATCAAATCGTCTGACAGGGAACTCCGGATGGCCCCATATCCGCGTGTGGCGCTTCAACAGTTGATCCGCAATGCGGTCATGCACCGCACATACGAAAATACAAACGCGCCGGTCCGCCTTTATTGGTTCGATGACCGCATAGAAATCATCAATCCCGGCGGGCCGTACGGCGCGGTCACGCGGGAGAATTTCGGTCAACCAGGCATTACCGATTACCGCAACCCGAATCTGGCTGACGCCATGAGGGTTATGGGATTCGTACAGAGATTCGGAATCGGCATTCAGACCGCAAGAGCCGAATTGAATAGAAATGGCAATCCGGACCTCGAATTCCAAGTTGAACCAACGACCGTGCTCGCCATAGTCAGGAGGCGCACATGAGTGTTCCAGTATTAACCTTCTTCAACAACAAAGGCGGCGTCGGGAAAACCTCCCTCGTTTATCACTTGTCGTGGATGTTCTCCGAACTCGGTCTCAAGGTCGTCACGGTGGACCTCGATGCGCAGGCTAACCTGACGGCAGCCTATCTGGATGAGGACGAAGTTGAAAATCTGTGGCAGCAACAGTCTGGTCCGACGACGATTTACCGGGCGATAGAACCGCTTACTCGAGTGGGAGACCTGGAGAACCCTATTCTTGTGGAAGTGACGCCGCAACTCCACCTTGTTCCCGGAGATGTGGCGTTGGCGTCTTTCGAGGATACTCTGTCCGAAGCATGGCCGGCCAGCATGGCAGACAGCAATCTTTACCGACCTTTCCGCATTCTTTCCTCTTTTTGGCAAATCGCGCAGAGGGCGGCGAATCAAGTCGACGCCGATATTATTATCGTAGACGTTGGGCCTAACCTCGGCGCAATAAACCGTTCGGCCTTGGTCGCCTCAGATTATGTCGCAATCCCACTCGGAGCCGACCTCTTTTCGTTGCAGGGCTTGAAGAACCTGGGGCCGACGCTCCGTTCATGGCGCAGTCTGTGGGAAAAACGGCTGGAAAACTGGAAGACTCCGGATTTTGCCTTGCCCCGTGGCCACATGGAACCCCTCGGCTATATCGTGCAGCAGCACAGTGTGCGACTCAGTCGCCCCGTCAAAGCCTACGACAAGTGGGTCAATCGAATGCCGTCTGTTTATCACGACTCCGTGCTTCAAGATTCTACCAGCGCGGCCACGCCGGCAGAAGATAGCCAATGCCTCACGACCTTAAAGCGCTATCGCAGTCTGATACCAATGGGGCAGGAAGCGCGGAAACCTGTTTTCAGGCTCACACCCGCCGACGGCGCCATCGGAGGCCATGCGCAGGCGGTTGAGGATGCTCGCAAAGACTTCAAGCATCTCGCGATGAAACTTCTTGAAAGAATGAAACTGACACCATTCGCCCTGAGATGAACGATAAACGACTCCCAACCTTACTATATACAGACCGAAGAACAACGCCAAAGGAAACTCTCGAAAGATGCCTGCAAATAACAACGAAATCGAAAAGAAACTCTGGGCGGCCGCGGACGAACTGCGCGCAAACTCGAAACTGAAATCGTCCGAGTATTCCGTCCCCGTCCTGGGCCTCATCTTCCTGCGCTACGCCGACCACAAATTCACGCACGCCGAAAAGGAAATCGCAGGCAAAACGACAGGACGCCGCAAAATAGGCGACGCCGATTATCAGGCGCGCGGTGTGCTCCCCCTGCCGGAACAGGCGCGTTTCCAGAATCTTCTGTGCCTGCCGGAAGGCGCGAACATCGGAAAAGCCATAAACGACGCCATGAAGGCAATCGAAGATAAGAACCCAAGCCTGAAGGACGTTCTGCCGAAAACCTACAACCGGCTCGACAATCCCACCCTCGTCGAACTGCTCAAGCTCATGGCTTCGATCCCGATGGACATCGAGGGCGACGCCTTCGGCAAAATCTATGAGTATTTCCTCGGGGAATTCGCGAAGAGCGAAGGACAGAAAGGCGGCGAGTTCTTCACGCCGACCTCCATTGTCCGGCTTATTGTCGAAATCATCGAGCCGTTCCACGGCCGCATATACGATCCTGCCGGTGGCTCCGGCGGCATGTTCGTTCAGAGCGCCCGCTTCGTTCATGAGCATAAGAAGAATCCGGGCAAGGAGATCAGTATTTATGGGCAGGAACGCGTCGCCGAAACGGTCAGACTCTGCAAAATGAATCTCGCAGTTCACGGGCTCGAGGGTGACATCCGGCAGAGCAATACCTACTATGAAGACCTCCACTCGAGCGCCGGCAAATTCGATTTCGTCATGGCGAATCCGCCGTTTAATGTTGACCGCGTTGATAAAGAACGCCTCAAGGATGACCGGCGCTTCCCCTTCGGCATGCCGAAGACGGACAACGCCAACTATCTTTGGATTCAGGTGTTCTACAGCGCGCTCAACCAAACCGGCCGCTCCGGCTTCGTCATGGCCAACTCGGCTTCGGATGCGCGCTCTTCCGAACTCGAGATTCGCAAGAAACTGATCGAGTACCGCGCAGTTGACGTGATGGTCTCCGTCGGCCCGAATTTCTTTTACACAGTCACGCTTCCCTGCACACTCTGGTTCCTCGACAAAGGCAAGAAGAACACGCCCCGAAAAGATAAGGTTCTTTTCATTGACGCGCGGAGCATTTTCAGGCAGATAGACCGCGCCCATCGCGACTTCACGCCGGAACAGATTGAGTTCCTCGCCAACATTGTTCGTCTTTATCGCGGCGAAGAGCCGGAGACCATCCACGGTAGCGACACGTTCATGAAAGAGAAATTCCCGAAGGGTAAGTATGCGGACATTCCCGGCCTCTGCAAGGTCGCCACGATTAAGGAAATCGAAGCCCAAGGCTGGAGCTTGAACCCGGGGCGATATGTTGGCGTCGCCGAAGGCGAGAAGGATGACCTTGATTTCAAAGAGCGGCTGGAAGAATTGAGTGAAGAATTGGAGAAGCTAAACACTGAGGCAAAAGAGTTGGAAACGCGGATAGCGGAAAATGTGGCGTTTTTGCTTGAGATATGAGCATGAGCGATAGATATCTTCTAAACTGCTCTTTGACAAGACTGAGCAACATAACCACAAAAATCGGCAGCGGGGCGACCCCTCATGGTGGCAAGGAGTCATACAAGGCGTCTGGAATCACTCTAATTAGAAGCCTGAATGTATATGATTTTGCATTTTCTGAGGAGGGACTTGCATTCATAGACGAAGACCAGGCGGCAGAATTATCGAACGTTGAAGTCCAACTGAATGATATTCTGTTGAACATCACAGGGGCTTCTGTTGCTCGATGCTGCATTGTTCCCAACAAGGTATTGCCAGCAAGAGTTAACCAACACGTAGCAATTATTCGCACTAATTTAACTCTCGCTGATCCCCACTTTTTACTATATTCAATCAATAGTCCAAAATATAAGCATCACCTACTCACTTTGGCGCAAGGAGGAGCGACACGCGAGGCATTAACCAAGGATACCATCGGAAATTTTGAGATACATTTTCCTCCCCTTGCCACCCAGCGCAAAATCGCCTCCATCCTTTCCGCCTATGACGACCTGATCGAGAACAACATGCGGCGAATCAAAATTCTCGAAGAGATGGCGCAACTTATCTATCGCGAATGGTTCGTCAAATTCCGCTTCCCCGGCCACAAAAAAATCAAGATGGCCGATTCGCCCATGGGTAAGATTCCCGAAGGGTGGGAGGTGAAGAAAAGCAGTGAGGTTCTTTGGATCAATCCGCGCGAGGGCATAGCCAGGGGAAAGGAAAAACCTTACGTCGCGATGGACGGATTGTCGGCTGACTCCATGATGGTTACACCAAAAGAAATGCGAGCGAGCAACGGCGGCTCCAAGTTCCGAAACGGCGACACTCTTTTTGCCCGCATTACTCCCTGCCTGGAAAATGGCAAAACGGGCTTCGTGCAGTTTCTCCCTCCTGAAAATGAAGTGGGTATCGGTTCGACCGAGTTTATCGTTTTGAGGTCAAAAACTCTTTGTCCGGAGTATGTTTATCTTCTGGCTCGCTTAGAAGATTTTAGAGGAAACGCAGTCAAAAGCATGACGGGCGCTTCCGGAAGACAAAGAGTCCAAGTTGAATGCTTTGAAAAATACCTCGTTGCTCAACCGGATAAGCAAACATTGGGCATGTTTTCAACATTTGTTAAGCCGACCTTCAAAGAAGCCTTTGTCCTACACCAAAAGAATGAGAACCTCCGCCGCACCCGCGACCTGCTCTTGCCGAAGCTGATTTCAGGCGAGTTGCACTTGTCGGAATTGGATATCTCAAACGGAGATCAAATCGGATGACTGCACAGAACTTCTTTGAGGAAACGACGGACCAGTCCGAGGTCAAGCGGACAATCGTTCTGAAGTATTTCTTGGCTTGGGCCAAGGTCATAATGGCAGTTGTCAGAAAGCACGATAAACGTATTGCATATGTTGACTTGTTCGCGGGTCCGGGGTGCTACAAAGACGGCGCCAATTCGACGCCCTTGCTGATATTGGAACAAGCTGTTGCCGACAAAGATTTGCGGCAAATGTTGGTGACTGTATTCAACGATAGGGACGCGCAAAACGCCCGCCTCTTGCACGAATCAATTGTCTCAATACCCGGAATAGAAACCTTAAAACACAAACCACGGGTGTACAACAGTGAAGTTGGCGAAAAACTCGCCCATATATTCGAGGATATGAGACTTGTCCCAACGCTACTCTTCGTCGATCCGTGGGGATACAAAGGGCTATCGCTGCGGCTTGTCGGTTCAGTGCTCAAAGATTGGGGCTGCGATTGCATCTTCTTCTTCAATTACAACCGCATAAACGCCGGTCTCGAAAACCCTTTTGTGAGAGAGCATATGTATGCGCTCTTTGGAAGAGAGCGCGCAGAACAGCTCGGCGAAGAACTGGAATCGCTTGATCCTGCGCAGCGGGAATTGTTGGTTGTTGAGGAACTTGCTGAGGCGTTGAGGGATTTGGGCGGGAAGTTCGTTCTTCCATTCTGTTTTAGAAACGATCGCGGCAGCCGTACCAGCCACCATCTCATTTTCGTCAGCAAAGCCTTCAGAGGATATGAGATCATGAAAGAGATTATGGCTAAGGAGAGCACAACCGCTGATCAAGGTGTGCCTTCCTTTCAATACAATCCGGCAGATGCGCGGTATCCAATGCTTTTTGAACTATCGCGACCACTTGACGATCTCGAAAGCGCTCTACAAAAGGAATTTGCTGGCAGGACTTTGACAGTGAGTAAGATATACGAGTACCATAGTGTCGGCAAGAGATATATTCTCAAGAACTACAAGGATGTTCTGAAGAAACTGGAAGCTGCGGGGAGAATCCTAACTGACCCGCCTGCTGACAAACGACAAAAGCGCAAGGGAGAGCCAACGATGGCCGACTCGGTCAGGGTCACTTTTCCAGGAATTGAGGACTGATGTTATGGGCGTTAATTCCACAATCGAATGGACCGAAGCCACATGGAACCCGCTGACCGGATGCACAAAGATAAGCACCGGCTGTAAGAACTGCTACGCTGAGCGGATGTCAGTCCGCCTCAAGGCGATGGGGCAGTCGAACTACAGAAACGGCTTCAAACTCACGTTGCACGAACATACGCTTGAATTCCCACTGCTTTGGAAGAAGCCCATGACCGTTTTTGTGAACTCGATGAGCGACCTGTTCCATAAAGACGTCCCGACAGATTTTATCATGAGAACGTTCAACGTCATGCGGCACGCGCGCCGGCACCGCTTTCAGGTTCTTACAAAGCGAGCGGAACGACTCGCCGAACTCAGTCCGGCGATCTCGTGGACTCCCAACATATGGATGGGGGTCAGCGTGGAAAATCAGGATTATGTCTCCCGCATTGGCTGCTTGCGGTCGACCGGCGCCCACATAAAGTTCCTGTCGCTGGAACCGCTCTTAGGGCCTCTGCCGAACCTCGACCTGAACGGCATTGATTGGGCTATCGTCGGAGGCGAGTCCGGCCCCGGCGCTCGCCCCATGAACCCATCTTGGGCAATTGACATACGCGACCACTGCATTCATGCCGGGATTCCTTTTTTCTTCAAGCAATGGGGCGGCGTCAACAAGAAGAAAGCCGGCCGCATTCTCGACGGCCGCGTCTGGAACGAAACGCCTTTGGCGACCGCGGCAATACAATCTTGAAGGCTTGAACGCTGGATTTGACTCCTGTAACTAAAATAGGTACAATGGTATCCAAGATGGGTACATTACCAGAAACTGACTCTCTCGCCAAAAGCCTCTTCGGAAAAACGCGACGAGCAGTTCTGTCGCTCCTGCTTACCCATTCCGACGAAGCATTCTACGTCCGACAAATTGCTCGTGCCTGCGGAGCTGGACTGGGCGCAGTCCAGCGGGAACTAAAGAACCTCACCGACGCAGGCATAATCCAGCGCGCCGTCCGTGGCAACAGCGTGTATTATCAAGCCAATCGCGACTGCCCCGTTTTCCCTGAACTGAAGAACCTTCTTATCAAGACCACCGGCGTGGCCGATGTGCTGAGAACCGCCCTTGCCCCTCTGAAACGACATATCCGCATGGCCTTTCTCTACGGCTCTTTCGCAAGGGGAAACGAGAGGCGCGGGAGCGACGTAGATGTCCTCGTAGTGGGCGATGTGAGTTTTGCTGACGTTGTGACAGCGCTAAACGCGGCTCAAACTGCGCTGCAAAGGGAAATCAATCCGACGGTATATTCTCGGGACGAGTTCTCGGCAAAATTGGCGAACAGAAAACACTTTCTCAACTCTCTCTTGAAGGATAAGAAAGTCTTCCTGATCGGAAACGAACGTGACCTTGCGCGACTGGCTGAAAATTCGTGCAATTCGCATAATTCGTCTCATTCGTGATCCAAGCTTCTTCTTTTGTTATTTGTGTCATCCGGTTTGCATTCGCATTATTCGTGTTCCCAGATTTTCTTCTTCTTTGCGCCTCTGAGAACTCTGTACTACTCACTATCAGAATCGTGAATTCTTGTCGCGATTTCCTCTTCTCCTTTTTCCTA
>CAYVDS010000091.1:12265-19701 GCA_964450145.1 uncultured bacterium | reverse complement strand
AAACAGGGAATACAAACCAGACCTAAAGGAAACATTCGGGATGTCTACTCGACTTGGGGAGGAAGAAGAAAAAAAAGAAGAATTAATAGCCACAGATGCACACGGATGGACACTGATTTGGGAAAAGAGAAGGAAGAAAAAAAGGAAGAAGCGTTTGTAACCGCAGATGCATGCAGATGGACGCGGATGATCAATGAAACGCAAACGAAAATTAAAGTGGCTGTTGAAATGGCCGTTTAAGTTGAAACTCAAGCGCAGAAACAAGAAGATACTGCTGTACTTCGGTCTGCCGGTTGGTCTGATCCTGTTAACCGGTCTGCTTATCGCGATCAACTTCCTCGTTTCTGTATACCCGCTCATACGGATTGAACGGGACGGCGTGCTTTTCAAGTTCCCGTCAGTCGTGTATTCCAACTGGACTGAAGTCAGGCGCGGCGATTTTATCGAAATCTCCTATTTCGAGGACGTGTTGAGGAGTTCGCGATATCGGAAGAAAACCTCCGACACGCCGCTTCAAACCGGAGAATATAGAACCACGCCCGACTCGATAACAATTTACACACGGAGCTTCCATTATCCGGACGGACATTATGACGGCAGACCGTGCACCATAAGCCTTGAGGGCAAGAGGGCTGCGCATATCCGAGACCTGCACACCGGCTCGCCGATTGAAAAACTGCGAATCGAGCCGGCCGCATTGAATGTATTGACGGACGACAGCAAACGCGTGCAGTACTGGGTGCCCATCGACAATATTCCACCTGTCGTCAAGAATGCGGTAATCGCAACTGAAGACAAGAACTTTTTCGAACACCATGGGATCGATCCGTTCGGCATATTGAGAGCGCTGGTAGTTGATATCGTTCACGGTCGATTTGAAGAAGGCGGAAGCACGATAACCCAACAATTGGTAAAGAACCTGTTTCTCACGAGCAAGAAAACTCTTGGGAGGAAGATTAACGAGGCCGTCCTGACGCTCATTGTCGAAAAGAAATACACAAAAGAGCAGATTCTCGAGGCCTATTTGAATCTGGTCTATTTCGGCAATGCGTATGGCAAGAATATCTATGGGGTCGAGGCGGGCGCGCGATACTATTTCGGAAAAACCGTTGACGAGCTTTCGACCGCCGAGGCGGCCATGCTGGCGGGGATTATTCGTGCGCCGAATTACTACTCGCCTGTCAAACAGCAAGAGAGATCGGAAGACGTCAAAGACGTCGTAGTAAAACAGATGCTGAAGCGCGGTTTTATTACGGCTCAGCAATGCGATGCCGCCCTCAAGCAGCAGATCACCATCAGCAAGAAACAGATCGCGTCAGCGCCTTACTTCGTCGCCTACGTTGACCAACAGGCACGTAAGAGATTTTCAGAAAGAGACCTTTATGGCGGCGGCCTCAGGATTTTCACGACTCTGAGCGCGCCTCTGCAAACGGTCGCAGAAAGAAGCGCGAACGCTCAGTTGAACCAGTTCGAGAAACCGACTGGCGCCAAATCGAGACTCCAGGTTGCGGTCGTCTCAGTTGATCCTTTGAATGGCCATATAAGGTGTATGGTCGGGGGAAGGGACTTCGGGCGGTCAGAATTCAATCGGGCGACACAGGCAAGAAGGCAAGTCGGCTCGGCGATCAAACCGATTATCACGGCGGTCGCGCTCGAGAGTCCGTACCGCGGCGGCAGAAAGACTTATACGACCGTCTCGATACTGAACGACCGGCCTGTGACCTACCGTTTTGCAGATGACACCACATGGACACCCGAGAACTACAATGGCCAGTACCTCGGCGACATAACCCTCAGGCAGGCCGTGGCTCATTCCCAAAACGCGGCCATGGTCAGGCTCGTCGAGCAGCTTGACCCGGGGCTCGTCATCAAATACGTCGACAAAATGGAAGTGAACTGCGAACCGCCGCGCGATTTGTCACTGGCGCTCGGGACAATGGAAGCCTCGCCGCTTGACCTTACGAAGATTTACAGCGCTTTCGCATCGTACGGGAACCTTTTCGAGCCCAAAAGTATCAGGTATGTAGTTGATAAAAAGGGCAAGGTGGTTTACAAGGAGTCGGTCAAAAAGAAAAGTGTGCTTCATCCGACGACCTGTTACCTCGTCACGGATATTATGAAATCTGTTTTCATTGATGGAACAGGCGCGTCAGCGCGGGGTCTGGCCCTGCAATATCCTATCGCCGGCAAGACAGGCACCACCAATAATTACACCGACGCGTGGTTCGCCGGATACTCGCCGTCGTTGGTTACTACGGTCTGGGTCGGGAATGATGAGAACAAATCCATCGGTCTGTCCGGTTCGCAGGCGGCGCTGCCCATTTGGACGAAAATCATGGAGTATTCCTTGAGCGGCGCGCCCCGCAATGAATTTAGCCCGCCTGCCGGAATTGAGTTCGTCAACGTCGATCGCGAGACGGGAATGCTCGCAACAGAATACTGCGCCAACGTGGGAACCGAGCCTTTTATCAAGGGAACTGCGCCGACCAGCTATTGCTCAGTGCATGACAAATGGAGGGTTGTGAGGTCTATAAGAGACATCTTTTTCGGCCCGCCACAGAAACAGCAGCAGAGGATAGAAGAACCGCCGCCGACGCAAGCGAAGCCGAAAAAGAAATTCTTTGGTTTCGGAGAAGGCCGAAAAAGATAACAAGATTAAACCACGGGGAACACGGGGATGCATAGCGCGGCGGAGCCGCAAACAAAGAAGAAAAAGAAGCAACCGGAACCACGGATTCCACGGATTTGGGGAAAGAAAAAGAAGAAGCTGCCTTAACCACAGATTCACGCGGATTAACACGGGTTAAGAGGAAAAAGAAGGAGCAATTGAGCTGTGAATCACGCGAGTGAAAGCTCTTTTTTTTCGTTCCCGCCGAAGGCGGAAATCCATCTACGAAAAACGACTTATACAGATATGTTCGTGAAAATCACGACAAGAATTCACTGCTGTCCAAGAAAAAGAAGCTGAATCACAGAGGAAGACGTCAGAACACCAATATCCTCTGCTTCCTTGGCGTCCTCCGCGGTAAATATAAGCGGATTTCTATCTAATTTCCCCGTGCATCCCCGTGCTCCCCGTGGTTAAATGTTCTTTTCTTGACGCCATCATTTTGCCGCGCCGTATTTGTCACCTATTTCACGGACGAGGTTCAAATAGAATTCGAAGTTTTTCAAGGGGACGTCGGGTGGCACGTTGTGGTCCAGCGAAGGGATGTAGCCGCCGCTTTGGAGGAGCGCCGGGACTTTTGATTCCACTTCTTCCCGGATCGCGTCGAAGTCCTCGGCGAGCTTCCGCTTATCGAGTCCTCCCTGGATTATCAACTGTTTCCCGTACTTACTTCTTACCTCCCGGATGTCCATACCGGCTTGAACTTCGAACGGATACAACATATTTACGCCGACTTCGAGAAAAAGCGGAATGAGCACAGAACAGTTGCCGTCTGTGTCGACCTCAAAGACCTCGATACCGAGAGAGCGAGCGCAGTCGATCAACCGCCTGTAATAAGGAGTCATGAATTCCCTGAAGGTGGCAGGGCCGATCATGGGGCCATTGCGGTAGGCCATATCTTCCCAGAAATCGATCGCGTCAATTCTTGCGGAGCCCGCAATACGCTCGAGGAGCGAGGTATAAAGTGTCACCCATTGTTCTCCGATCGCATGGATCACTTCCGGCATGTCGTAGTATGCGAGCATCAGTTTCTCGAACCCGAGCAGATGGCGGGCGGTTCCAAACAATCCGCAGATGTAGGCGAAAACCGGCGCCTCCGACTCATTGTAAGCCTGTGCCGAACTCTCCCAATCGACCCCAAGCCGTTCTGTATTTGAAGGGTCGAGCCTCCACTTGATGTCCTCGAAGGTGCGCATATCCTTCACCGGAAATTCAAGGAATTGCGGGAGCGCTGACTGGCCGCTCTTGAATTCCCTGATGACAGCGCCCACGCGGTCTCTTTTTACTCTGTATTCTCCGGTTTCTTCAAGAGCCTGCTCCTCAAAGAGCGGGCAAAGGCCGGGGTTCTCGTAACTCCCGAGAATCAGCGGCACACGAAGATCCATTCTGAAGTGGAGGTATGCCAGCAAATCATCAACTTCTTCCGGCAGACCTTCGTTGTGCCAACGCGCGATTGTTTCGGGCCAGAATCCGATCTCCCACCTGAAGGGCCTGTCAACGGGCTCGAATCGGCACGTCGCACGAAATCTTTCTCGCGCGTTCATTGCGTCTCAACCCACCTTTCTCTTTGCCGCTGCAAATAACCCTGCAATTCTTTAAGACATTTTTCGATCTTGACGGCCACTTCTTTCTGGTTTTCGCCCATTTCGCCGTAGAAACCCAAAAGCAGACTCTGGGATAGTGAAAGAGCCGGAGCAATAATGTTGGCGACGTCGTGGACCTCTTGGCGTGTCATGCGTTACCTTCTTTCAAACGCAACTACGTGAATGGATGCCCGCCTTGGCGGGAATGATAAATGAAGACGTCTCATCATGGATTCCCGCCTTCGCGGGAATGACAAATGAGACTACGGAAAGATCTTCCTCCATAAACGGGGTGAGGAGGATTCAGGGTTTATACAACTCCGCGACTGAGATGGCGCGGAGCCGCTTTCGGCGAAACTCGAACTTGCGGCCGTCCTTCCATGCCATTAATCTATCGCGCGAAAACATGCCGTCTCGCCTGTGCGTCATCGTGCGGCAATCTTCGCCGAGCAGAGTCATGGCCTCTTTGGCGCTTTCCTGAAAGAAATCCTTCTTCTTCGGCAGCGATATTGTCTTCACGGGCCGGAACGACTCCTTCGGAGTGATCATCCCCACAAAGGCGCAGATCGCGCCCTCTGCTCCCGCTATATGGGCGCCAACGCGATAATCGAGCGGCGAGAAGAACGATTCGAACGTATAAGAAGGGATGCCGAGCGAGAGCGTGAGCCAATCGCTCAGCACCATTCTGCCTTTTCGGAATTCGGTCAGCAGCGGACCCGAGACTTCTCTCCCCTCTCCCTTTGTTATTGTCTGCGGTATCGGCACAAATATCTTCCTTAGGAATCGCCCGATATTGCTCACTTTTCGAGGGACATAGTAATTGTGTTTCAGATTCGCGATTATGTTCGCGCCCACGGCCTCCCCGAGTTCTCGCCGCGAGTCGGGAATAAACTCTATGACAGTGACCTCGAAATTGTTTGGCAGGAACCGCCATTGCTGTGGTAACTGGAATCTCACTCCGGGCCTGAAAAAAAGCGTCTCGTGCAGGTCGAGAGCGAGCGAGGCGCGGATTTCCAGAAGATACTTCTTGAGAGCGCGCGTCTCAGGCGGCAGGAACTCGTCGGGTCTGCACCACACGGCGTTAACGTCTTCCCATGTGCTTTCGGAGTATTCTTCGCGGATTTCGGTGTTGCCGATCGGGTCGACACACTTCACGCCACGGCAGTCGTAACCGTCCGGGTCGAGGCAAGGCAACAGAACGAACCGCACTTTCTCGAGAATACGAGCGAGCGTGTCCCCGGGCTGTGCAAGCTGTCGCGCCATCCAGAGGAGCGCCAGCGGCGGCGCATCTTCCCGGCCATGGTTCGCAGCAGTAAGAAGGATTGTGTGATCCGACTTTGTCGGTCCCGAGCTCACCGCATAGATCGGCCGGCCCATTTTCGAGCGGGACACCTCCTCGACGGAAAGCTGGGGATGCAGGGCAAGAATCCCGGCCTCGAGGTCGGAATATCGCTTGAACTCGTTAAGCTCCTTGATTCGCGGGTATTTGTCAAACAGTTGGGTCATCTATTATTCTCGGCCTTTCCTTGCTTTACCCGTGCGAATAAATTCGTACCTACAAAGACACGAGCCAGTCTCACACGATGCGGCGTCATGTCCTTAACCGCTGCCGCGAAATCGCGGACACGGTGCGGTGTCGGGGACAAGACCCCTAACAAAGGGTCTGTCCCCAACCTGTGTCATCTTTCGAGCCTCATAATACATTCGCCGGGCTCCTTGAACTCCCTCTGATGGAATACGGCTTTTGACTGATAGACATCCGCTATCGCGTTCCAGCCGAAATGAATCGCCTTATGAAACGTCTCCGTATACGCATCTACGAGGTTCGAGGAGTCCTTCACCAGCGCGTTGAGTTCAGCCAGCTTCTGATCCTTCACGAGCGCGGGATGCGAGAAGTCTTCGAATATCCTGTCAAATCCTCTTGCAACGTCGGAGAAGTGCCTCTTGACGCTGCGGCTGAGGAGCAGGCTCGCGGCCAACGTGCCGGCTCCGAGCACAAGCAATGGCGACACGAAGAGGGAACCTTTGAACAGGCCGAACACCGAATCAAGCACGCCGATGACAACGAGCGCGATGGGAATCTGGCGTTTCTCGAACGATACGAGTTGCCCAAGCTTCATTGCCTGGAACTTGCTTCGTGAATATGCCGTTATATAAAGGCTTTGAGAAAGTTTCGCCCTGATTTTCTCCACGTCGATTTCTTCCGGCACCCGGATCACATTATTTATTTCGACCTCTCCCTCGCTCACCAGATGCGCGATGGGGTGAAGAGCAGGAGGTATCAGAGACGGCGGGAACCATTCGCCGTCGGAGAATTCGTCAGCAAGATAAATCTCATACGACTCGCGGGTCGGCAAGACGACAAATTCGATTGACCGTCGCTGGCGACTCTGTTTCAGCAACGGAGACTTTCGGGCGAGCCGGCTGGGAATACGAATACGCCGGGCATCTTCGTCCATGAACATAATTTTCAGGAATGAGAGTATGGCCCGCAAAAGCCCGCGACGCGGTTTGCTGTCTTCAAACTGCGCATAGTAATAGCGTTGGGCGGCTTTGAGCCCTTGCGTATCCGCGTTGGCCGCAAGCCTCAGGTAGATATCCTGCGTGCTGCCGTCTATTCTCCCGAAGAACTCGACCAGCGGGTTGACTCTGGCGGCCAGGTCCTCATCGCCGCCGCGAACCACTCGCATGCTGTTTGCGATTTCGCGCGCGCAATCCTTGAATTTCGCCGCCACGGCCAATTTCTTGATTCGCGAATAGGTCTGCAGCACATTAAAAAGTATGTAAGGCAACACGAGCGGGAGAAACAGGGGTTTCAGCGCCGCCAACACTATGCATCCCGACAGCCATGCGAAGTCCAGCACGCCAGACAGCAGCCCAACGTGCATCAATTCGTCTTGATGAAGGGCGAGGCCATCCCAATCTTTTCTCATCTGCCGCTCTACTTCCAGCATTTCCTCATCGGTCGGTTTGCCGTAAAGAGAAACGGTGACTTCAAGCGAATCGAGCATCCCTAGTGCGGCGACATCATTCAAGAGCTCTATATAGTAAGAGAGAAGGACATACTCTTTCTGGCCGATCACCGGCAGATATGCAGCGGCCAGCATAGTAGAGCCTCGTGTCGGGACGAGTGCAGCAATCGTGTAGATCTCGGCGGTCGCCGGAGCATTAACAACATAATGAGG